>DATJMJ010000118.1:0-10846 GCA_035508795.1 Acidimicrobiales bacterium | reverse complement strand
CGGCCCGGGCCATATCGGTCACTGCCGGCGTCCCGTTGTGGAGCACTTTCGCCAGCCCGGGCACGGCCCCGCGCCTGCCCGTCCCTCACTTCAACGTCGTCAACGGCGGCGTGCACGCCCCGAACGAGCTGGATTTCCAGGGGTTCATGCTCGCCCCGCTCGGTGCCCCGAGCGAAGCGGAGGCCGTGCGGGCTGGGGCCGAGGTCTACGCGGCACTGAAACCGAGGACTCCTTTATCGCCGACCTTGCGGTGGGCACCGGCTGCGGCCAATGCTCAGCTCGGGCGAGGAGCCTTCGCCGACATGCGCGAGATTTGCCCTGGCAGTTTTGCGGTCGCCGCCCCTGAGCGGGTTGGTCGGGTCTGCCGCGCTAGGAGCGGGCTCGGCATTGGCGGTCCTGGGTGGCGCCCGTAAACCGGCCCTCGGGGCTCTTGTGCTGAGGGGCGTCCAGCGCCTCGGCCGTTGAGGGCACGTTGCCGCCGGCCTTGTCCCCGAATATCCGCAGGTAGAGGTCGTCTCCGTAACTGGTCGCGAGAGGGCGTCCCTCGAGCAGTCGGAACGTCCTCTGGCCGCTCGGCAAACGCTCTGCCCGTAGGAACAGGGCCTGGTCTCCTGAGCAGTCATGAAGAGTACGAGCCAGGTGGGACAGGTGAGTCACGAGGACCACCCTGACCCCACGTTCGCTCAGGGCCCGCACAACGTGAAGGCCGATCTCCGAGCCCTCCCTTTCGTTGGTGGAAGCTAACGGCTCGTTGAACAGGACCATGCAGCCCCCCGACAGGCTCGGGGCAAGCTCGCTCAGGCGGGCCAGTTCCTCGTCGAGCCTGCCTCGTCCCACACCATCGTCTTCGGGGGCTTTGAAATGAGTGAAAACGCCACGGCACAGGCTCGCCTCATAGGAAGTGGCCGTGACGAACATGCCGGACTGCATCATCAACTGTGCCAAGCCCAAGGCGCGCAGGAAGGTGGACTTGCCTCCCTGGTTGGCGCCGGTGATAACGACCACGGCCCTGCCGTCAGCACGCAGGTCGTTGCCCACAACCGCCTCGTTTTGCAGCAAGCTCAGGCCGGGATCGTAAAGTCCGCGAGCGCTGAGCCTGACCTCCCCCTCGGGTGCCGGTTCAGGGAGGCAAGTCGCCCCCCCCTTGGCGGACAGGCGCAACTGAAGGTTCAGCGCGCCTAGGTAGAAGGCCAGTTCGGCACGCAGTGCCTCGAAGAAGCCGCGCACATCGTCGGCTGCCCGCCTTACTGTGGCAGCCAGCGGAGCTATGCCTCTCGCCTGCATGTCCTCCAACGCCTGCATGCCCGCTTCATTGCGAGGGTGGATCTCAAAGCCGGTCTCGGCGTCCCCTCCGGATCGGGCCCAGCTCCAAAGAGCGCGCTTGTGCCGCTCGGGCGGTAGGCGTAACGCGTAGTTGCCCGGTTTGTTCCCCTCACTGAGCTGGGCGCTGAGCAAGGCGCCGTGCTCGAACCGGAGCAGGGCCAGGTGGGCTCGCAGTTCAGAAAGGTACTGGTCGCTCAACTCCTCGCGAAGCGTGCGGAACAGAGCCGTGAAGGCCTCCGCGCTAAAAGCTCTAGCTCTGTCGTCCTCGGCGACCGCCCGCACCCGCTTCAATGCCGGCAGGCAAAGCTCGAGGAGATCAAGCGAGCTGGCGAGCATAGAGATCGGGCGCTCACCACGCCACAGGCTCTTACCCTCCTCGAGCACCGCCTCTGCCGTGCGGTACATCTCCCTTACGCCTTCGGGCCACCGAGCGCAGTCGCGGAGCACCGCCTGACGGTAGCGGACAGCCGTCGGCGAGGTGAGGCACGAGAGCATAGCGAGCCGCGAAACCTCGAAGATGTAGCTGTCCCCCGACGCCATCGCACCCAACACGGCCGGGAGGTCGAGGTCCTGCTCGAGGGCCGACACCACCGGGGAGACCCCCCTTTGCGGAGGCCGCCCTACGAGGCCGAAGTCCCGGTCCTTGAACATGAGCCTGCACCTCATGGGGCGACGCGCTCTTTCAGCCGCTCGTAGGAGAGCCCGTATTTCTCTGCCAATGCGGCGGCGTAAGCGCGCCCGTCAGCCGGTCTACGGACCAGCTTGTAGGTGCGGACCGAGGGGTCGTTCGGGCTGACCGTGGCCACCATGCTGACAACGGCCTCGCTGAGGGAGGCGAGCTCGTCGACGAAAGTCACGTAGACACAGAGTGCCTCGAGCTCGACCACCTCTCGCAGGAGCCGTCTGCCTAGGCAGGCACCATCGTCGCTGGTCGTGGAGGTGAAGATCTCGTTGAAGATGAAGATGCTCCTCGCTGTGGCAGCGTTGAGGGCGGAGCGGGCGCGCACGAGGTCATCTTCGAGCGCACCGCGACCCTCGGATGGGCGCTCTCGCCTTGCGAAGTGCGTGAAGATCTGGTCGGGGAGCGGGACCCTGACGGCCGTACCCGGCACTGGGCAGCCCAGCGAGGCGAGGTAGTGCAGCTGGCCGAACATCCGGGCGAAGGTCGTCTTGCCCCCTTGGTTAGGGCCCGTCACGACGAAGACGTGTTCGCCGGGCTGGAAGTGGAGGTCGTTGCTCACCACGGGCACGCCGCGTTGGACGAGATGAGCGGCGAGGGCCAGGTCAAAAGCACCCGAGACCGATAACCGATCTGCGCTGTCCACGACCTGCGGGTAACAGAAATCGAGTCCGGCTGACCTTAGCCGGTTTATGTACTCCAAGAAGGCGACGTAGAAATATGCCTCTTCATCCAAGCCTACGACAGTGCTGTCCAGGAACTCGTCATGCACTTCACAGAAGCGGGCAAGCCGGGCGAAGACCTCGGGAAAATGCTGAGCGACGAGGTCGAGCACCCGCGCTTCGACCTGGTCGAGACCCTGGTTGCCGTCGAGCTGCGGGCCCGGCCCGTGAGCCGACCCTGGAGCCACCGGTGCGAAGCGGGCGAAAGCCTCCGCGACTTGGGGACCGTAGTCGGCCTCTCCTCGGAACGGGCTGACCTGTACCTTGCCCCCCTCGACGTGCACGCAGTACGTCACCCCAGCCAGAGCCTCGGAGCACTGGCGGGCGTCGCCCGCCAAGGTGCTGAACGACCACGACCGTACGTAGGCCCCGAGGTAGTCGCTGGCTGCCCGTAGGCCTCGAGACCTAAGCCCTGCGGCATCGAAAGCCCGTTGGAGCGCCGTGACTGCGTCGCAATAAGCAAGCGCGGCGTCCAGGTGCCAACGCTGCTGCTCGTGGGCGTAGTTGGCCCTGCGCGAGCGGGCTAGGCGTCCCTTGACGGTACGCATCCCGGCCGTGAACCTGACGACCTCGGCGAACAGAGCAGTGCCGTCCAGGTCCTGGAACACCTCGTGGCGGAACGCGATCTCCTCTCGGTTGCGCAGCGGCAGGTAGAAGACGCTCTCCAGCTCTGAACCGGGGTGCGCCTGGACGACCCGGGCCACGACCTGGTCCAGGTTGAGGTCATAGAAGTGGTCGGGCACCTTCGGGTGCTCAGCGCCAGGGTGTGCTTCGGCTGGTTCGAAGAGGATGCTGACGGACGGCGCAGGCTCCATGCGGCGGCCCCCATCCATGCGACCCGGGCCTGAGTCAGCCCGCGGCCGCGTTGCGTTCACAGACGACCGTCCATCGGGCCTCCTCCCAGGCATTTACCAGCTCGGGCAGCATCGGGTGCAGCTCAGCCAGAGACCTTGGCACGATGTCGTAGGCGTCGTCGGGGAAGAGCCTCATCGCGGCCCGGTCTCGACGCGCCGCGGGGACACCGGCTCGTGCCAGCACACCGGCTGGGTAGGCCCCCGCCTCTTGTAGTACCGCGACGACACGTGGCTGCGCGGGCCGCGTGTCTCCCACTGCTGCCAGGACCTCCCAGAGCTTGCGCTCCACGAACTCCGCCGCCCGCCAGCCGACGAGCTCGGCACTGCGTGACAGCGCCTTCGACGCCTCGGCATCGAGTGTCCAGTACGGCCCAGCCCGGGCTTTCCCGTTGGCCACGCCGCGTTCGACGCAGCGACGCACCCAGTCGGGCACAGCTACAGCCACACGCAGGGCGAGGAGCCGCGCCAAGCGCTCCAGTTCTTCTTCCGCGCAAGTCCTGACCCTCCTTCCGCCAGGACCGGCGACACTGTCGACCACCAAGGCCTCCCTTTACCCAAATTTGGGTTAGGGACCGTCAGCCACTCGGCACTTCGACCAACCAGATTGGTCCTGGCGGGGCCCATCACCAGGCGCTTCGGCGCGCTCCAATGTTAGCTCGGGCCGAACCCCACCGGTGGCTCCGGAAGCGGCGGTAGGATGTCTGCTAGGCGATGAAGCTCGCCTTTGAGTGCGCCGGCCGGCGCCGATGGCTTCTGCTGCAGGTTGAACTGTCGAGCAAAGGAGCTGGCGATGGCATCGGGTGGCGTAGAGCCAAGGTTGGCCATGGTGGGGCGGGCGCTCGGGACTTTGAGCGTGCTCCTCCCCCCTGGAAGCCCTGCTGGTGCCGGGCACCCCGAGACCCGGGGGCAACCGGAGTACTTCGCCGACCTCAACCTCGACCAGTTCGTGGTGGCCGTTACGGCCGGCCGGGAGGAGTACGAGCTCGCCCCGTTTTTCTACGAACACCTCGAGGACGCCGGCACGATCGCTTACCGCCAAGAGGTCTTCCGGGACTTGGAGGACAGCGAGGTTACCCAGACGGTCGCTACGTTCGCCCAGAGCATGCGGCAGGCGAGGGAACGCCTCGGGCTGGCTAACAAGCTCCGTTACCGCTACCAGGCCGAGAGCTGGTTCGTGGACGCGGTAGGGCTGTACTGCGACGCGGTGGTTTCCCTGGCCCGAGGCCTTGGCGGGCTCGAGCTCCGCTCACAGGCAATGAGGGCCATGCACGCCCACGTCGAGCGTTACACGTCTGGTGAGGCCTTCAGCTCGCTCGTCTCCGCCCAGCGAGGGGTGCACGAGGCGCTCGCCAAGGTCTGCTACTGCGTCAACATCAAGGGCGGGCGCGTAACGGCCACCAGGTACGAAGGCGAGACCGACTATGGCGCCGAGGTCCTCGCCACCTTCGAGCGCTTCAAGCAAGGCGCGGTGAAGGACTACCGGGCGCGGTTCCCCGAACGAGCTGAGATGGACCATGTGGAGGCGGGCGTCTTGGGCCTCGTGGCCCGCCTCTACCCAGAAGAGTTCGCCCTTTTGGACGAGTTCTGCAGCGCGCACAAGGATTTCGTCGACCCGACCGTCCGCCGTTTCGACCGCGAGGTGCAGTTCTATATGGGCTATCTCGACCACGTCGCCCCGCTCCGCGCCGCGGGGCTCAACCTTTGCTACCCGGAGCTGACGCAGGGCTCGAAGGAAGTCTTCGCGCAGGAGGCCTTTGACCTCGTGCTGGCGAGCAAGCTCGTGAAAGGGGGGGCCAAGGTCGTCTGCAACGACTTCTCCCTCGCCGGCCCCGAGCGGGTCTTGGTCGTGTCCGGGCCCAACCAGGGTGGCAAGACAACCTTTGCACGGATGTTCGGCCAGCTCCACCACCTTGGCAGCATCGGCTGCCCGGTGCCGGGCACGAGGGCGCAGCTACACCTGTTCGACCAGCTCTACACCCACTTCGAGCGGGAGGAGAACCTAGTAAACGCCACCGGCAAGCTCGAAGACGACCTGCTGCGGGCGCGCCGCATCCTCAGTCGCGCGACCACCGACAGCGTCCTCGTGCTCAACGAGCCGTTCTCCTCGACGACCTTGCACGACTCGCTCTTCCTCGGCACCAAGGCCATGGAGAGGCTGGTCGAGCTCGACGTCCTGGCGGTCTTCGTCACCTTCGTGGAAGAGCTGGCCTCCTTCGGACCTTCGACTGTCAGCATGGTGAGCACCGTGGTGCCGGAGAACCCAGCCGAGCGCACCTACAAAGTGGTCCGGAGGCGTGCCGACGGCCTGGCCTACGCCCTCGCCCTGGCACAAAAGTACCGGGTCACCTACAGAGCTTTGCGCGAGCGGTTGTCATGAAGGCACACCTCCTGTTCGAAGACCGAGACCTCGCGCTGGACGTGCAGTTCTCTCGTCGCGACGGCTTCACCGTCAAGGGCCCCGAGCTCCCCACCAGAGCCGCCGCTCTGGTCCAGGACCTGGAGCTCACCACGGTGCTGCGCGCCATGGCCGGCAAGGATCCGCTCGTCTTCGACGTGGCCAAGTTAGTGCTGCTCTCCAGCTTGGCCGGCCCGGCCCAGATCACCTACCGCCAGGACATCCTTTTCGACTGCATCGCTCACCCCGAGGTCGCACGGGAGCTCTATGGGATTGCTGCGGGAGCGCTGGTGAAAGAAAGCGAGATCTGGAGCCCGTTCCTCAACGACCCGCCGTACTTGTTGGACCACGCGGTGAAGGTGCTCGAGGTGCTCTTAGTGCAGCTGAAACAGCTCCGCAAGATCGCCGACGACAACGTCGCCAAGGTCACCTCCAAGGGTCTCACCACGTTGTTCTCCATGCTGCAGGCCGAGCTGAGCGACGATTACTTCGGGGAGGTCGAGGAGCACCTGAAGAAGATGCAATGGAAAACCGGCGTGTTGAGCAGTGCCCGGCTCGGGAAGGGCAACCGCGGTTCAGGCTACGTGCTCCGCTCCCCCAACCGCACCAAACGTACATGGAAGGAGCGTGTCGGCCTCGGGCCACGGACGTCGTACTCGTTCGAAGTGTCGCCGCGCGACGAGGCTGGCTTCCGCACGCTCACCGAACTTAAGGGCCGGGGGCTCAACCTTGCCGCTAATGCGTTATCCCAGTCGTCGGACCATGTCCTCAGCTTCTTCGCTCTTCTATGCGGCGAGCTCAGTTTCTACGTGGGCTGCCTCAACCTCCACGACCAGCTGGTTGCCAAGGGCGAGCCCGTGTGCGCGCCGATGCCACTGCCACCCGAGCGAGACGCGCTCTCTTATCAGGGGATCTACGACGTATCACTGGCGCTGCGCTCGGGGGAGCGCCTCGTGGGCAACCGGGCCGATGCCGAGGACAAGTCCCTCATCATGATCACAGGCGCTAACTCCGGTGGGAAGTCCACTCTTTTGCGCAGCATCGGCCAAGCCCAGTTGATGATGCAGTGCGGGATGTTCGTAGGCGCCGAAGTGTTCCAGGCCAACGTGGCCGAGGCGGTGTTCACCCATTTCATACGCGAAGAGGACAAGACCATGCGCAGCGGCAAGCTGGACGAAGAGCTAGCCCGCATGAGCGTGATAGCAGACGAGGTTGTACCGCGCTCGCTCGTGTTGTTCAACGAGTCTTTCGCTGCGACAAACGAACGGGAGGGCTCCGAGATCGCCCGCCAGGTCGTCGAGGCGCTCTTGGAGTCGGGGGTCAAGGTCGTCTTCGTCACCCACCAGTTCACCTTGGCCAACACGTTTTACGCAAAGGGCGAGAGCACTGCGCTCTTCCTGCGGGCGCAGCGGGCGGCCGACGGGCGGAGGACTTTCAAGCTGGAAGAGGGCGAGCCCTTGCCGACCAGCTTCGGCGAAGACGTCTACCGGCGGGTCGGTGGCTGGACAGGCACCGCCTTGACCGGGGCCAAGAGCTCTTTGGTGCCGAGCAACGACGGCGCCGACCGGGCGGAGGACCAAGGTTGACCCAGGCGCCAGCCCAGTCTCTGCCTGGCAGGTGAGCCCCACAGTGGCTCGGACAGGCGAGGAAGCCCTCGAAGCTTACCGCTACGAGAAGCTTCGGCTGGCCGAGGTCCTTGTCACCCTGATGCACATCGCGCGCTCACGCCGTGACGACGAGCGCGCTGACCAGATCCGTGAGCTTGCGGGCCATTTGGCTGAGGACCGCTTCCAGTTGGCTGTCATGGGCCAGTTCAGTCGTGGGAAGAGCACGCTAATGAACGCCCTCCTCGGCCACGACTACCTGCCGACAGGGGCCTTACCCATGACGTCGGTTGTAACGACTGTCGTCTATGGCAGCCGCACAAGTGTGACGATCGGCCGAGGTGAGGGGCGTATACCCATCGAAGCGCGCCTAGAGGACCTTGCTCGCTACGTCGCGCAGTCGAGCCCAGAACGTAAAGAGCTAGCCGTCACTTCCGCGTTGATCGAACTGCCGGCGGAGCTGCTGCGGCTCGGTTTCTCTTTCGTCGACACGCCCGGGGTCGGCTCTGCGCTCACTGCCAATACACAGGCGACGCTCGCGTTCCTCCCTCAGGCCGACGCAGTCATCTTCGTCACCAGCTTTGACTCGCCCTTCAGCGAGGCAGAACAGACTTTCCTCCGCAGCGTTCGCGGGCAGGTGAAGCGGATCTTCGTAGTGCTCAACAAGCGCGACCTGGTACGCGACGCCGAGGCAACCGAGGTTGAAACCTTTGTTCTTGAACGGCTGAAAGAGCCGGGATTTGAGCACCCAGAGGTCTTCGCGCTCTCGGCCCGGGACGGGCTTAGCGCCAAGTTGGAGGGCGACACCGATGGCCTCCTCGCGAGCGGCGTAACGGCGTTCGAGTCTGAGCTGACGCGCTACCTTACAACCGAAAAAGCGGGAGAGTTCTTGCTCCGTACCGCAGATCGCGCCGAAAGGTTCATCGCATCCTTCGCGAGCGAGGCCCAAGCGGCGGCAAAGCTCCCGAGAGACGCCGGGCAAGCCGCGCGACCAATGCAGTTCGTGGACGCGCCGGCGAAAGACCTCGACGCCGAGCGCGCCAATCTGTTGGAGGCTCTGGCTGGGTCGGCGTCACGGCAACTTGAGCGGCTTTCCAAGGAACTGGCTCCCCGATGGCCTGAAGCGCTGGTCGCCGCCCTCGGGCCCGACCTTGGCCCATTTGTGCCGCCAAGGCGCAGATCCGATCTCGTCGCGCACCTGCAGGCGTGCGAAACCCAGACGCGCGAGCGAGCCAAGGACTGGGGCAACCGGGCTGTGCGGGAGTGGTTCGCGGACCTGGAGAAGGAGGGCGAGGCTACACTTGCGGGGCTCACGCGTCTGCCTGAAGAGCTCGTCTCCAAGACGGCAGACCACTTCGGCACGGTGGCCGCGCCCGGCTGGTCCGCCCCAGGCGACCGTGTCCCTCACATGATGCCGGTGCCGGTGGACTGGTCACTCGCAGTGCCTCGCAAACTCGCCGCGCGGCTCCCCATGCGGGGCGCCGCCCCCGTTACCGACTCGCTGCGGTCCGCGGCCGAGAGCTACGTCTGCCGGCTCGTGGACTCAGCTCGCGCCTCGGTTGGCTACTGGCTGACAGCCCTAGCGACGCGCTCCGAGGCCGAGCTCTGTGGCGCGGCGCGGCAGGTCCAAACCCGCTTGGCGACACCCGCCGACGACCATCTGGAAAGCGAGCTTTCGGCGCTCAGGGCCGTGCTCGCCGCCTCTAGGTCCCGGGTCGAGCCCGGGCCCACGCGACCCAGGAGCGAGGTCCTCAGGACGCACGCCCGCTCCCCGAACGGCGACGCAGCCAAAAGGGAGCTGGGCTGTGCGGTCTGCGCACGGCTGGTGCGGGTGCTTTTCGAGTTCATGTCCCACTACCAGTTCGAGCTCGCCACCCGTGTGGGCCAGCGAGCCTCTCACCTGGCCGAAGGAGGGTTTTGCGGCGCCCACACCTGGTACTACGAGCAAATCGGCTCTCCCGTGGGGATCTCCGAAGCGTACGCGCCGTTGGCTGAGGCGGCGGCGAACGTTCTCGTCGGGGCAGCGGCTGACAGGGGCGACCTGGCGGCTCTTCAGGGCGCGCTGTCGCAGGTTACCCGTACTGAGTGCCGGGCGTGCACGCGTCTAAACGCGGCCCGCCTCGAAACGCTCGAGCGGCTTCGCCGCGTCCTCGGCCAGCCGGGTACGGCCCCACAGATGCCCCCTATTTGTCTGCGTCACGCCACCGAACTTGTCAATCTCGGCCTCGACGAGGACCTGGCGCGCCAGGTTGTCCTGGCCACGGCGAACAGGGTCAGGCGGCGCTCCGAAGACATGCGGACTTACTCGCTAAAACGCCAGTCGTTGCGGCCTGTAAGCAGAGAAGAGGAGGCCGCCTACCGTGACGCCCTTCTCCTCCTCGTCGGGCACCCGCTCCTCCTGGGCGTCGTGCGCGGCGAGGATGCTTGAAGGCGGTGACCGGTAGCGGCACGCCAGCGGGGGCCCGGCGCGCCCGTTCGCCACGGCTACTCACGACGGTGCCCGATCCAGTCCACCTCTACGCCCAAGAGGTCGAGGACGCGGCTACAGGGCCAGGTGGCCCGGCGTCGCTCCGTGGCCTCGAAATCCTCCTCGGCGCTGAGCTCGCGGTCGTCATCATCACGCCAGCGCGGACAGGAAGAAAAGAGCGGGCAGTCACTGCGGGCCGGTTTCCCTACCGGGGCACAGGCCGGTCGGTGGCCTGAGCGGAAGCGCAGCAGTGCTCGCCAAAGTGCGAGCACCTCGTCCTGGGAGACCCTAGGCATTAGCGGCAGCGGCGCTCAGAAAGCAAGGTGTAGGCCGTTGGCTCAGGGCAAGGGCTTGGTGTTGTCCCAGGCCCAGAGCCCGGCCCCAAGTTCGATGGCCCGGCGTAGCAGCGACGCCACCTGCCGGTCGACGCGGTCCCCGCCTGCCTCCAGGCGCCCAAGCACGACGCGTCTTGCGGCCGAGGCAGTAGAGCTGTCACCGCAGAGGACGGCCAGTTCCTTGGCTGCCTGCTCGACGCCATCGAGCTGGCTGCCGGCCATCTTGTACGCGCGGTCCAATAGCGCCGCCACACGCCCTTGTTCCTCACGGCACGTCTGTGATAGCTCAGCTGGGGCGCCGGGCTCGCCCGTCGGGGGTGGTACTCGCATATCAGGGTGGACGAAAAGCCCTCAGTGCGGCTCGCTTTCGAGCCTAAGAGGCCCGATAAAGCCAACAGGTAAAACCTTCTTGCCGAACGTGTCACCGACAAGACCGGCGAGGGCGTGGTAAGTGTCTCCGATTTGGG
>DATJMJ010000117.1:0-17689 GCA_035508795.1 Acidimicrobiales bacterium | reverse complement strand
GACGTCGCGAGTGAAACCGACGTCGAGCAGGTATTTGAGCGGTTCCCACCCGACGGGAGGCCCGAAAGGGACCGGCAGGTAACGCATCGGGGGTGGGGTGCGCCAGCGGCCAGCGACCGCCTTCGGGCCCACGGCCTTGAGCTGTTCGACGAGTTCGGCATTGGAGAGGTGCCGGCGTTCACGGATCTGGAGCTCGTTCATCCCGTCGACCCAGTGGTGCGAATCGATCTGCTTGTTGAGCGGCATCCCCTTGCGCATTTGATGAACGAACTGGCGGACCGAAGCCTGGGCGTCCGCCGAGCCGAGCACATGAAGGGCCATCGTGCGGACGTCCCAGGCGGGGCAGTCAGTCGGCATCGCCCACTCCTCGTCGGTGAGCGAAGCGATCAGTTCCGAGAAGTTGGCGAACTCCTCTTCTGCCAGCCGGCGAGCCTCTTTGCGGTTGATCCTGTCAGCTTTCATTCGTAGCTCCTTTCGTGGCGTCGTCGACGACCAGGTCGACGAGACGGTTGAGGTGACGCACCCATCGGTTGCCGCCCGGGTCGTTGCTGAGCTGGGCTTCCATCAGCCCCGCAACCACCGCGACAAGGCAGTCGATGTCGCCCGGTTGCCCTACCCCTGCTGCCTGCATTCGTGCAACAGCACGGCCAAGCACCTGCTCGGCCAGCCCGTACGAGCCCTCCGACGGTGTAAATCCGGGCACATGCCTTTGGAACATCAGCTCGTAGCGGGCCGGGTCCTCCAGCCCAAAGGCGGCGAAGGCAGAGAGGAACCTTTTCAGAGCGGCACGAGGATCCCGCGGCAACCTGAGAGAGTCGAGGCGGTTGAGCAGCTTTTGGTTGCCATCGGCGAACATCGCGTCGTACAAAGCGTTCTTGGAGGCGAAGTACTCGTACAACGAGGGTTGGCGGATGCCGAGTTCTCGTGCCAAAGCATGCAGCGAGACGCCTGCGATCCCTTCGTCCCGGGCCAACGCCCAGGCGCAGTCGATGATCCCGGCGATCCTTGTTTCCCGCCGCTTTGCGACCTTGCCTTCCACGATCAAGCGTCCCCCGGCCGTTGTGCTGCGCCTGTTGCCCTCGACCCTCTCACGGGACCCGCGTGAGCCGGCCCCGCTCAAAGCGACCCCGTCCTCGAGCCGCATGGCCCCTCTCCCCGTTGTCTCGTGCCTATCGATAATAGGAGTATTACCTATTGATGATAGGAAGTCAAGTAGGAGCCCGCACAGCCTTGGGCTACCGGCGACTGCAACTGCGGCCGACCGTTGACCTCGGGGAACGCGTCACCCTCAGGCGTACCGGTGGCGGCGCCGGTGCCCGGCAGGAAACGGGAGCGGCCCGCGAGCGCGGGAAAAACGAGTTGTTACCACAGTTTCGCGAACTCCGTGAGGGGCACGTCCATCGCCCTAGCTGCCACGACGGCGTCCGGCTCGTATTGGCCCTCATGTCGCGCCGTCATCAGTCGAAACTCCTCTGGGGGATATAAGGAGAATGCCATGAGCTATAGGGAGACGCTGGCCAAGCAGGCCGGCGATGTACTCGCGCCCGGAGAGTTCTACGTCGCAGCGGCCAAGTACTTGCCGAGAGGCGCCAGTGAGAAGCGGGCCGCTGGCGGCGTTTTCGGCGCGATCGGCAGTGTCGTGGCAGGTTCGATCGGGTCGACCCAGGTCGTCGGAGGGCGCTCCCTCCCCCACAACCTGGCCATGGCATTGACTAATCAGCGACTGCTGGTATTCGAGCTGAACCAAGGCTTCGAGCGTGTGATCGGGAACACCCATTCCATCCCGCTCCCCGACGTCCTGGACGTGAAATGCGAGGTCGGGCGGAAGCTGGGCTTCCGGGTGACTTACGTCGAAATCGCGTTGGCAGACGGCTCACAAATCTCAGTAGAGGCGGTCTCGCCCCACTCAAAAGACGGCGAGTCCTTCGCCCAGGCACTCGACGGCTCGCGGCGGGCGTCCGCGTCCTCTCCCGGGTCGGGCCCCCCGGCGGGTTGGGGTGGCTAGACAAAGGCTGTCGGGCAGGCCCTCTCTCACTCCGGCCCATGGGGTCGTACGGGCGTTCCCGCCACCTTGCCTGCGGTCCGCGCCGGGCGGTGCACGCAGCTGGGGCGAAGCCCGAAAACCCGCCGCGCGCCGGTGGTTCAATCGTGGGCATGAAGAAGCTGGCCGACTATGGCCGGGACGACCATCCCGAGGGCGACCCCGACCGCTCGCAAGCGGCTTGGACAGTTGCCGCCCTGGACGATTGCGACCTTTGCGCCGACGTCAGGATCGAGTTGACCCTCGAAGAGGTCGGGCGCCCCGGGGCCGGGGTCGTGGCCCACCTCGCTCCTCGCACTGCCAAGCAGCTGATGGCCGCGCTCCGCCTGGCACTCCGCGACATCGGTGAGGATCCCGGGCCCTGAGCAGGCGGGCACCACCTGTCCGAGGCCATCCAGGAGGGTGCACCCGCGTGGGATAATCCCTGTGGTGGACCGTGAAGAGTACATTCGGGCGACCCGCCGGGTCCGCGATGTCAACAACGTACGCGCCTCGCTGCGCTCCCAGTCGTCGTTCGCGATGGGCTTCCCGGTAGGCGGGGGCAGACGGGTCATCAAAGTCGTCGCCGACGTTGTCCGCCGCACGGAGACCGAGCTGCGCGCCCTCGAGCCGCCGTCTGCGGACGAGTGGGCTATCGAGCAACACTTTCTCCGCCCCTGGACAGAGTTAGCCGAGTACCTCGACGCTCTCGTCGCGGCGCCGAGGATTTGGTGGGTGGGCCCCGGGGGAGCCTTCCGCTTGCTCGACCAGGCCCCCCAGGACCGCCCCGACGACGTCGATTTTTGCGTCGCGTATGGCCTCGACGACGGCTCGGAGCCGCAGCCGTGGGCCGACAACGGAGAAGAGGCGGGGAACGGTGATGCCGGGCTGTAGCCCGAGGCCCTGAGCAAATGCGTATGCCGGGCGTCAGAGCACGATGACCCCCGGGGACCAGGTAGCTTTGGCTCCGTGGCATTGGTCAGCAAAAAGCGTACGCCCGACCGGCCGAGCCCTCTGGTGCCCAGGTTCAACCCGCTGTCGGGCCCCGACGTCCGCTCACTCGTGCGTTCGGCAGTGGTGGGCGGCGACTACGCGGCGGTAAAAGAGACGCACGTTCAGGTGAAGAGCCTGGTCCCCGCCGGGACGGACCTGTGGTCGTGGTGGCTCGACGGCATCGAGGACCTTGCGCGGGTGGGCGACCAGGACGGAGCGCTTTTCGTGAGGTTTACCCGAGAAGTTGCTGGCATCAAGCCCTGGGGCGACTTGCCGCCCGGGGGTCGTGACCGGTTGGAGGAGATCAGCCGCCTCGCCAGTTCAGCCGGCTAGGCACCGCGTCATCTGGTAACGCAAGCGCCGACCGGCGGCAGGGCGGAGATGCTGGGCGGCGGTCGGCGGGCTCAGCCCCCCCGCCGGGCGGCCAAAAGGGCGGCGCCAACGGCACCCGCTTTTTCTCCGAGCTGGGCTGGGACGACCTGTATCCTTCGCGCCTCGGGAGCTTCGACCAGGTCGGCGAAGGCGTCCCGCAATGGGCCCATCACTGCCTGCTCGGCCTCGATGAGCCCCCCTCCCAGCACTATGACGGAAGGGTCGAGGACGTTGGACAGGTTTGCCAGCCCGAGCGCAAGCCACCATGCAAAGTCCCTCATCACCGCCAACGCATCGGGGTGACCATCGAGCGCAGCCTCGGTCACGTGCTCACCGCGCACGTTCTCCGGGTCGCCTCCGGCCGCCTTCACCGCGCAGTCGAGTTTGCCCGCCAGAGCTGCCTCACGCGCCAGGCGGCCCAGGCCATCGCCCGAGGCAAACCGCTCCCAGCAGCCACGCTTGCCGCAAGGGCAGGGTGGTCCGTGCGGGTCGATGACCGTATGGCCGATCTCACCGGCAAAGCCGTGCGCACCTTCGAAGAGACGGCCGTCGGCCACCATGCCGCCGCCGATCCCGGTCCCGAGGGTAACCATGAGGACGTCGTCAAAGCCGCGAGCGGCCCCAACCGAATGCTCCGCCCAGCAGGCAGCCGTCGCATCGTTGAGCACGATGGTCGTGGCACCTGGGTCACGGCGCTCGGCAATGCACCGGCGAAGGTCCATCCCGTCCACGCTGTGCAGGTGCGGGCAGAAGTGAGCAGTGCCGTCCCGGTCGAGCATGCCCGGGAAACCCACACCGAGCGGCAGCTCGGCCAACCTTTGGGTGGCCCCCTCAGCCACTTGCGCGACGCCGAAAAGGACCGTTTCTATGACGTCACCAGCCCCGGCGGGGGTGCGCAGCTTGCTCCAAGCCTCAACCTCGCCGGTGGGGCTCAACCTCACTGCCAGCACCTTGGTGCCGCCGATGTCGACCCCTATGGCCGGTGCCAGGTCCAAGGACCCAATAGTAGGAGCTTGCCCCGGTCGCGGGGAACTCCCCGGTCCAACCGTCCTTCTAAGATGAGCGACCCGCGTACGCCCGTTAGTGACCGAGGAGCAGAATGGACGAAAGCCTTCAGATCAAGGCCCGGTCACCCGAGTCCCGCGAATTTCTCGAGCGCGTCAAGGTGGCAACCCGCTTGTCCACCAAGCTCAGCGCCTACTGCATGGACGAAACCGAGCCGATCCGGGAGCTTTTCGAGCAGCTGATCGGCAAGCCCGTCGGCGCCTCCTTCACGCTTATCCCGCCCTTCTATTCGGATTACGGCTTGAACATCACGATCGGACGGGCCGTCTTCATCGGTTACCAATGCGCATTTACGGGTCACGCGCGGATCGACATAGGAGACGAGGTCATGATCGCTCACAAGGTCAACCTGGTTACGGCCGGGCACCCTGTCGACCCTGGTGCGCGGCGCGGGTGGATCACCGGCGGGCCGATCACGATCGGGCCCAACGTATGGGTAGGAGCGGCGGCGACCGTACTGCCCGGCGTCAGCATCGGGGCCGACGCCGTCGTCGCCGCAGGTGCGGTCGTGACGCACGACGTACCTCCCGCGACCCTTGTTGCGGGTGTGCCGGCACGTGTCGTCAGGGCCCTTTAGCTAGCCCTGCCCGCCCCTCCTCGCCGGCTTGGCGGGCCGGGCCCCAGCCCGCTGGGGCTCGTCGCCACCGGGCGGGGATGAGAGGCCTACGGTATGGGGCATGGGCCCCGACGAGCACAGTGGGACACGGGGGCCCGAGACGGCGACGGCCCTCGACTGGGACGCCAGGTACAGCGAGCACGACGGTGCGATGTGGAGCGGCCGCCCCAATGGCAGGCTGCTCGCTGAAGTTGCCGGTCTCGGGCCGGGCCGGGCGCTGGACGTCGGGTGCGGGGAGGGCGCCGACGCCATATGGCTCGCCCGGAGGGGTTGGGCCGTCACCGCGGTCGACATATCCGATGTTGCTCTGAGCAGGGCACGCGAAGCGGCGCGGCTCGCCGGCGCCGCAGTGGAGTGGATCTGTGGCGACGTGCTCGAAGCCGTCTTACCGGCCGGGTCGTTTGACCTCCTGTCGATGCAGTACCCGGCCCTCCCAAAGGCAGCTGGTGACGCTGCTTTACGGGTCTTGCTCGCCACCGTGCGCCCGGGCGGGCTGCTGCTCGCCGTCTACCACGACCTCGACGATGAGCACCTCGAGCACATGAAGTCGCGAGGCGTCGACCCGGCGGACTACGTCCGTGCGGACGACCTCCGCCGCCTGCTCGGCGACGATTTCATTGTCGAGGTCGACTCGGTCGAGCCACGGGTCGACCCACCCCCCGGCACCCCGCACGTTGCCGACGTCGTCCTGCGCGCACGTCGCCGCTGAACCGGTCGGCCGCCTGGATAGTGCCGGCGCCCGCAGGGACGTAGACGAGGCTTGTCGCCGTAACCGTCCCGTTTGTCTCGTTGGCGTACCCGAAGACGTCTTCCCCGTTCGGCTCGTAATAGGGGCCGGTGTCAACACCGTTGTTGAACACTTGGTGGTAGAGCCCCGGCTGGGGGGAGTCGTCTGCTTGCGTGCGAGACAGGCAACGAGCCAGGATGCCGAAGGGCGATATCTACGCCACGACGAGGAGATGGGAGCAAGGCACGATGACCGTTGAACCCCCGAAGCTGACGGGCCGTCACCAGGACGTCTTGAACCATGTACTCGCCGGGCCTCTTAGCCACAACGTCGAATGGCGCGAGATAGTGGCTCTGCTCCGGCAGGTTGGGTCGGTCGAAGAACGCCACGATGGGAACCTTGTCGTCAGGGCCGGAGACCAGACGCTTGAACTCGGGCACCACCACCAAAAAGACGTCGGAACAGACGACCTGGAGAAGCTCCGGCACTTCCTGAAAGCGCTCGGCTATCGGTAATAAAACCGAATGGTTGCGAGCATTACACGCAAGCCGCTACTAGGAGCAGTGCCACCAAAATCACCAATGGGGGCCCGCGCCAGCGCTTCCTCGGCCCGGGCGATCAACGAGCTGGCAAACCAAGGTGCTCCTCAGCCCACGCCCTGAAGCGCGGGTGGAGGGGCAAGGTAGCCATCTCTTGGAGGCTGAACCATCCGGTGGCATCTGTCTCGTGGCGGACCAGCGTGTCGAAGGGCGCGTCGACATCCGCGATCACCAGGTAGAAGGTCCACCCGCCCCCGCACGCGTCTTGCGCGGTCCCAACCACCCGGTACGCAGGTACCGGCGAGATCTCTTCGGTGGCCTCCCTGTGGGCCGCCTCTTCGGGCGATTCGGCGTCGTGGATGGCTCCGCCCGGGACTCCCCAGGTCCCACCCTCGTCCACCCACCGTGAGCGCTGCGCGAGCAGGTACCGGAGCTCACCAGATGGCCCTCGGTACCGGAGGAGAAGGCCTGCACCTCCCCGAGCCCCCCAGTGGACGTGCCCGAGGTGGCAAACGAACCACCGGTCTGCTGTTGCTATCTCTGGCATCTTCAACAGCGCCGCGCCGTCATCGTGCGGCGATGAAGTAGGCCGCCACCACTGCGACCAGGATGTAGAGCAGGTACCAGTTGACGTCACCCGACTGGAGCGGCTGGAGCAGTCGCGCCAAGCGCCGGAAGAGCCAGACGACCGGACTGTAGAGGTACTTCTCGAACAACGGCAGGACTTGCATCCGGTAGTGGACCGGCCCGGAGAGCCCTGCCGGGTCCTCAGAAGCCCTGTCGACGTGGACAGTAGGGCTGTAGAAGCGCTGGAATATAACCCTCACTGGGTTGGCGAACGTCGTCGCCGTGTACTGCATGCGGGGCTTGAACTCGACGATCCCCCCGTCCCAAACAGGGACACTGCGGCTGGCACCACGAGGCCGGCCCGCCAGGTAGATAAGCAGCGGCACGGCGGCGACGCCGACCATGAAGGTAGCCAAGTAGGTGGGTGAGAACCCCGAGAACGCCGTGTGAGCGGGAAGAACTGTGAGGTCCCGCGCCAGCAGGTCCGGACGCAACTCGACGCCGGTCACGCCCCGGGCTATATCGTCGAGCGCGACGAGGACAGCAGGTGCTCCGACTGCCAGCGCGGCGCAAGCCGCCGCGAGCAGCCCGGGGCCGAGCAAGGGTTGGCCCTTCTCCGAGGCGTGGGCGGCGTGGCGCGTGCGCGGCATCCCGAGAAAAGCGATTCCGAAGGCCCGCGCAAAGGCCATCACGACAACGCCCGCCGTCAACCCCAGCACGGCCGCCGCCAGGACTATCAGCACGCCCGGGACGTGGCCGGGTATTCGGAAGCCTTGGAAGAGGCCTTGGAAAACGAGCCACTCGCTTACAAAGCCGTTGAGCGGTGGCAGGGCGGCGATGCCGAGGACCCCGACCAGGGAGATGACCGTGGTCGCGGGCATCGTGCGGACGAGGCCGCCGAGCTGGTCGAGGTCGCGCGTGCCCGCCCCGTGCTCCAAGGCCCCGGCCTCGAGGAACAGCAGCGTTTTGTAGGCGCCGTGGTTGACCGCGTGGTACAGCGCCACGAGCAGCAAGAAGGCGCCTAGCGGTCGCTGCCCATAACTGGCGAAGGTCATGCCCGCGCCCAAGGAGGCGACGATCACCCCGACGTTCTCGACCGTCGAATAGGCGAGGAACCGCTTCAGGTCCCGCTCCATCATGGCGTAGAGGATCCCGACCAGAGCCGAAAGCGCGCCGACGCTCATGGTGAGCAGGCCCCACCAGGGTGCCTGGCGGCCGAGCAGCTGGAAGCCGAATAACGCTACCCCGTACACGCCCAGCTTGACCACGAGCCCAGACAGGAACGCCGAGCCATCTGCCGGGGCTGCAGGGTGGGCGACCGGTAGCCAGATGTGGAACGGCACGAGGCCGGCTTTGAAGCCGAAGCCGACGAGGGCCAGTACGAAAGCGGCGCTCCGCCAGGCGACCGGGACGCTCGCCGCGCGGGTGGCGATGGTTGCCAGGTCGAGGCTGTGGCATTGGGTGGCCATGAGCACAAAGGCGACCACTACAAGCGCGAACCCAACTTCTCCCAGGGCCAGGTACAACAGGCACCCTCTGGCTGCTCCCTGTTGGCTGCGATAGCGAAGCACAAGGAGCCCCGAGGCAAGCGTCATCGACTCCCAGGCGACGAGGAAGGTGGTGACGTTGCCTGCGACCAAGACGGCTAGGGCGGCGAGGAGAGCGCCATTGTACGCGCTCAGGTAGATCGCCGTACCGGTGCCCGGCTTGTGGTAGTGCGGGCTGAAGAGGCCGATCGCCAAGGCAACGAGCCCGAGCAGGACAACGAACGCCGACGCCAGGGGGGTCGCCCGGAGCACCAGACCCCCGACAGGGCCACTGCTGCTGGCGAACGTCCCCGTAGCGGTTCCTCTTAGAGCCAGCAGGACGCCTCCGACGAGGGCTGCAAGCCCTCCGGCCGAGGACACCCATGCTGTGAGGGTGAGGCTCACTCGCCTGGACGCGCCCAGAGCCAGCGCTGCAGCCGCCGCCCAGCAGGCGGCCGCCGACCACAGCCAGCCCGCGATCACCGGGCCACGTCCTCCTCCCAGAAGTTGAGCAAGCCGACCTTTTCGGCCAGGCGGCCGACGGCCACGAGCAGCCCGTGGAGGAGAGCGAGGGGGCTCGGCGGGCAGCCTGGGGCCCAGACGTCAACCGGGAGCACTTTGTCGAGGCTGCCATGGACGAGCGCGTCCTCTGCGTAGACGCCCCCCAGTGGGCAGGCGCCGACGGCGATCACTACCTTCGGCTCGGGCATGGCGGCGTACGTCTTTTGGAGCGCGACGTCCATGGCGCGCACGGCCGGACCTGTGACCATGAGCAGGTCGGCGTGGCGGGGCGCCGGGGTGAAGAAGAAACCGAGGCGGTGAAGGTCGTAGTGGGGGGCGAGAAGGAGGCGGATCTCCGACTCGCAGACGGCGCACGAGCCGGTGTCGACCGTGCGGATGTGCAAGCTTCGCCCGAACATGGCGGCCGCCTGCTTGAGCCGCGCCGCGACTGCCTCCTCAGGGGTGTCACCCACGTCGCTCGAGGGACCGACTGCGTTCACGGCGGACCTCCTTTTACAGGGATGCGCTTGAGCAAGCGTTCCCGGCTGGTGGCCGCCAGTTCGAACACGCCGCTCGGGCGCGCCGCCGGCCCGGCGGCCTTCAGGCACCGTCCGCAGGCCGTACAAGCGCCCACGTCGAGCACGAGATAGGCACCTTCTCGCGCCAGGGCCTTGCTCGGGCAGATAGCGACGAGCCGCTCGACGAGCTCGGCCGTGAGGTGCGCAGGGACGAACAGCGGCGGAGAGGGAAGCTGCGCTGCCCAACGGTCGGTGACCGCCGGGTAGCGGGTGGTGACCACGCCCCTTCGGAGACCGCGGAGGAACCAGATAGACATCAGCGGGCTAGCGCGCGAACCCGGCCACGGTCAGCCAGAAGCTGGCTTCGATTATGGGGATGTCGGTGAACACGTTCCGCGACCGTGCCGCGTCGTCAAAGGCGCGCCAGTTGCGGGCCGAGCCGGGCCGGAGGCGCGCCCGCTCGACTCGGCCGTCGTGGCCCAACGAAAGCCACACGAGCGACTCTCCTCGCGGGGACTCGCACCATCCGAGGGCCGCACCGGCCTGTCCATTCGCGCCCGGTGCGGAGCCGCCTGGTCCCATCCTGGCGGGAATGAAAGTGGGACCTGTGTTGAGAGCGGTGACCAACCGGACGGACTCCTCGGCTTCTTCGGCCATGACCTCCATCCGGGCCAAAGCGTCCCCCTTCTGCCTTACGGCGACTCGTGTCGGGAGGGCTCCAAAAAGGCCGAAGGGATGGTCCCTCCTGGTGTCGAGGTCACGGCCTGACGCTCGGGCGACCGGGCCGACCAGGCCGAGGCGTCCGGCCTGTTCAGTGCTCACGACCCCGCACGCTTCGAGGCGGTCCATGAACGAGTTCGTCGACCAGAGCGACTCGATCGCCCTGCGCAGTTCGTCATATGCGCGAGGCAGGAGCCGTGCGAGGGCATCTGGGTCGAGCGGGCGCCCTGGTCCTCCCAACGCGACAGCACCGAAGAGGTACCGGTGGCCGAAGCTTGCCAGGTTGACCCTGAGGAGCTCCTCCAACGCGATCTCGGCCTGGGCTTGCCCCACCGACAAGCCCGTCGTCTGGCAGAGCGCTGCGACTGCGGCCGCGTGGTTGTAGAGGCGTTCCAGTTCCAAAGCGACCGCTCGCCCCGCCTCAATAGGTTCTGGGAGCTCGAGCTCGTGGAGAGCTTCGGCAGCGCGGCAAAAGGCCCACGAATTGGCGACGGCAGAGAGCCCTTCGGTGCGCTCCACGACGAACAGCGCCTGCTCGGGACTGAGCCCCTGAAGGCGCCGCTCGACTGCGCGGTGCTTGTGCCACTGGAGCAGGTAAAGGTCGATGACTTCCTCGCCGGAGGTCACTAGGCCCATGTAGAGCGACTCCTGAGCCACCGCGCGCACCGGGCCGACGGGGAACTCGATCGCCTCGCCCGTGACATAGTGAGCGGCATGAGGCGTCGTGGCTTCGCGGGGCGGGGGAGCACCGAGGCGGGGGAAATCGGCGCCCGCGTGAGGCGGCACGACGAGCCGGTTGAGCAGCTTCGGGGCCGCCGGGCGGACGCCGAACTGCTCGTAGATCTCGCACTCCTCGACGAAAGCAGCCGGGTCGACGTCCGACAGCGAGGGGTACTCGGGGCCCTCCGCGGGCCACTCGATGACCAGGTACTCGCGCGCGGGGTCGAGCGCGTAGACGAGGCGCAGGACGAGGGCGCCCTCTTCGACAGCGCCGAAGAAGTCCGCCAGGCGGGAGTTCTCCCTGGCCGCCATTTCCTCGACGGCCCCTGCGACCGCGGCAGCCGAGACCCTGGTCGCGCGCACCCCTGGGCAGAGAGGCTGCCCTTCTAGCGCGGCCAGGTCGCTCATCTCGCCAGAGCCGCTCACATTACCGCCCTCACCGAGTGCATCAAGAGCTCGTTCAGGCCTCCCGGCACCCATACGCCTAGTACCGCGAGCGCACCCAAGCCTCCAGCCAAGGGTAAGGAGGCGGCCAAGCGCTCAGAGCGTCTGCGGTAGGGCACCACGGTCCCAGCCGGAGGGCTTTCGCCAGACACCATCGGGATGGTGGTTGCCATGAGGGACACGAAGCCGATGACCAAAAGCAGCACGAGGAAGCCGGCGAGCACTGGCCCGGTCACGGCGGACCCCGCGAACCCAGCCCGGACGATCGTGAGCTCGCTCAAGAAGACCCCGAACGGCGGGCTCCCGGCAACGGCTACTGAGGCCAGGAGCAGGACGGCGCCGGCGAAGGGGACGGCGCCGAGCATGCCGTGCACCTTGGAGGACTCTCGAGTGCGGTACCCGAGGACGATGTGGCCGGACGACAAAAACAGCACGGCCTTCCCGATGGCGTGCGCGAGGACCTGGAGCAACGCGCCGTAAATGCCGAGAGTTCCTCCGAAACCGAGGGCTACCGAGATAACCCCCATGTGCTCGACCGAGGAGTACGCGAAAAGCCGCTTGTAGTTGCCCCCCCGCACGAGGAACATCACCCCGATGAAGACCGTCAGGAAACCGAAGAACAAAAGCACCGTCCCGGGGTAAGCGGCCCCGAGGGCGGCCCGGGCGATCGCCTGGAAGCGCATGATGGCGTACATCCCGGTGTTGAGCAGGCCAGCGGACAGCATGGCGCTCACGGGGCTAGGGGCTTCGGAGTGCGCGTCCGGGAGCCAGGTGTGCATCGGGACCAACCCGACCTTGGTGCCGTAGCCGACGACGGCGAGCAGGAAGGCCAAGCGCATGCTCGCTGGCGCGAGCGAGGCGCCGTGGGCAAGGAGGTAGGCCCAAGTGAGCCGCTGGTCGGAGCTCAGGGGAAGGCCACTGGCGGAATAGAAGAGAAACAGCGTGGCGACGAGCGCGATCGTGACCCCGAACGAGCTTATGATCACGTACTTCCAGGCCGCCTCGAGCGAACGTGTCTTGGCTTCCAGCCCGACGAGGACGACGCTGGCGAGCGTGCTCGCCTCGACCAGGATCCAAAGAAGGCCAAGGTTCCCGGTCAGGAAGACTGCGAGCATGGCAGATGCAAAGACGGAAAAGAACACGAAGTACAGCCGCACTTGGAAACGGCTCAACTCGCCGCGCTCTTCCTCAACGGAGAGGTAGGCGACCGAACCAAGGCTTGCCAGCAGCACCACGAGCGACACCACGAGCGCGAAAAAAGCGCCCAGGGCGTCGACGTAAACGAACCCGTTCCAGGCCTGGAAGTGCCCGACCTCTGCCGCCCGGACGGCAAGCACGACAGCGCATGAGAACGACGCCGCTCCTCCGAAGGACATCACCAAGCCGGCTATCCTGGCCCTGGCCCCGGCGGCCACCGCGAGCGCACCAGCGAGAGGCAGGAGCGCGACCAGCAGGACGAGCGCTGTCACCCGCGCAGCTCCCTCAGCTCGGACGCGGTCGCCTCGGCCAGGCGCCGCGTGATCCCAGAAACGAAAACGATCATGATCAGCACGGCGGCGACGAGGTCCAAGAAGACGCCTGCCTCCACGATGAACGGGAAAGTCGACACGAGCGTGATCGCCCCCAAGAAGACGCCGTTTTCTGTGATGAGCCAGCCGATCAGCTGTGCCACGATGTGGCGGCGTACGACCATCGCCAGTGCGCCAAGAAGGACGAGCGCGGTCGAGAGTGGTACGGCGGAAAGGGCGACTACGCCGTGGGGCAGGTCTTCGGGCAGCACGACCAGGAAGGCGAAGACCGTCAGGAGAGCACCCACGATCAGGGAGGTCGACAAACCTGTGGAAAGGGCGACGTCGCGCTTCAGGTCCAGGCGCTGCAACAGTAGCCGCCGAGTGGCCAGCGGGATGGCAATGCCTTTGATTGCGGCAGTTATGAACGCCAGTGCCCAAAGTTCGGCGCTATGAAAGTGGTAAGCGACCACGCCGCAGGCGAACGAGAGCACCAAGGACTGGAACGCGTAGTAAACGACGTAGCGGTTGAAGAGCTTCGACCCGAGGCAGGCGAACGCCGCCATCAGCATGAGCACCGAGCTCAACGTGAGCAAGGTGCCAGCCAGCGACGAGGCTTTCAGGCTCTCCACGCCCGAGCCGACGCTCACCGCCAAGATGGCCCGCATGCTACACGCTCACCACGTAAGAGGTCACGACGCCGATGAGCGCGATCAGGAAGGCGGAGCCTACGAACTCGGCGATGCGGAAGAAACGCAACTTTGCAAAAGAAGTGTCGATGACGACGATCGCGAGGCCACAGACCGCCAGTTTGCAGAGCAGGACAGGCACGGCCAGCAGCGCGCCCGCCAGGCTGTGCGCGCTCCCGTCCAGACCCCAGGGAAGGACGAAGACGTTCATGAATATCGACGACATCAAGAAGAACTTCATCCACGAGCCCCAACGCATGAGGGCGTACAACCGCCCCGAGTACTCGAGCGTGCGGCCCTCTTCGATCATGGAGATCTCTATGCTCCCGCTTGGGTTTTCGATCGGGATCCTGCCGTTCTCGACCAGCACGATCATGAAAAACGCGAGCGTGCCGAGAAGATGGGCCGGGAGCACGAGGGCGTAGGGCGACGAGCGGACGGCGTGGTTCATGAGGTACGGGTTGTCAGATGCGGACAGGACCCCGACAGTGAAAAAGACCAATATCAGCGCCGGCTCGACCAAGCTCCCGATCCAGGTGGCCCGGCTCGCTCCGAGGTCCCCGTTTGGGCTCGCAGTATCCATGGCCGCCAGGGCTGTCGCAAAGGCCGCCAAAGTGAGGACGAAAGCGCCGCCGATGAGGTCGGCAAGGAAGGCGAGCGGGAGCGGGACGCTCGTGATGACCGGGACTATGGCGGACACGGTCAGGTAGCAGGCGAACACGACGAACGGAGCGGCGTGGAACACCCAGGAGGCCTGGTCGCTGATGGTCGAGCCCTTCCGCAACAGCTTGGCGAGGTCCCGATATGGCTGGAAGACGCTCGGGCCGCGTTTGGAAGCCACGACCGCCTCCGCTCGGCTCAGGGCCCCCACGTACAGCGGAGCGAAGACAAGCACGACGAGGCTCTGGAGCACCTGGACGAGGTCGGGCACGACGTCAGGCTCCTCTGCGGGGAGAGGGTGCCGGAGCCTGGGGACGCGCGCCCTGCGCCCGCTGACAGCCGCTTGTACCCATGTGGCTCCCTCCCTCGACTTCGCTTGTGAACTGGTCGGGTTAGAAGCCATCATCCATGCCTGGGGGCACGGCAGCACGCGGGCCTCATCGCGTGAAGGCTTTCCTACTACCGACGCCCGCCCTGGTCAAGCGGTCGCGACCACAACCCAGCGTTACAGCCCCGTAGGCACGCAGTTCGCCGGAGCGGGCACGTTACGGTAAGGTGACGCCAGCCGGATGAGGGTCCCGGCGGCTCTGCGCCGGACCGGGCTGGGCCGAACCACCTGCGAAGGTTGATGGCCTCTACGCGATGAGGCTCGTTCGCGTAGAGGAGGCAGCAACAGGTGCAATTGGCCCCGGCGGCCGTACAGGCGCTGCAAGTGGCGGTGGTGCTCGGGCTGTCGCCGTTCCTCAGCGGCGTCATCGCACACTTGGAAGCGCGGCTCCAAGGCCGGCGCGGCCCCCGGCTTCTCCAGCCCTACTACGACATCGCCAAGCTCTTCGCCAAGGAGACCCTTGCCCCGCAAGGGGCGAGCTGGTTCTTCCTGGCCGCCCCGGTGGTCGCTTTCACAGCCTTCCTCATCGTCCCGCTCCTCATCCCTGTCCTAACCGACTTCCCGCTCCCCCTGGGCTACATGGGCGACATCATGGGCGGGGGCCTGGTCCTGGCCCTGGGGGGTTTCTCGGTTGCGCTGGCCGCGGCTGACACGCGCGATCCCTACGCCCAGCTCGGCAGCAGCCGGGCGACCACCTTCGGAGCCCTGATCGAGCCGTCGGTACTGTTCGTCGTCTTCGCCGTGGCGCTAATAACCACCACGGACCTGCCCTACGCGATGGCAGGGGTGGACCGTTCCTCGCTGGCCCAGGCGATCCGGCCGGCGCACCTGTTCGCGGCGGTGGCGTTCTTCTTGGTCGTGCTGTCGGACACGGGCCGGATACCAGTAGAGACGCACACGAGCACCCTCGAGTTCGGGATGATCGACGAGGCGCGCACCTTCGAACACTCCGGGCCGGCGCTGGCGCTCCTCAAATGGGGCTCGGCCATAAAACAGATGGTCCTGTACGTCATCCTGGTCGACGTTTTCGCAGCACCTTGGGGCCTGGCCGGGTCGCGCCAAGCCGGATCGGTCCTGCTCGGCGTACCCATCCTGCTCGGCAAGGCCCTCGGCGTCGGGGCCATCTTCGCCGTCATTGACAACTCGTTCTCCAAGCTCCGCCTCTACAAGATCACCGAGTTCATGGCCTCCGCCTTCGCCCTGTCGGCGGTCGCTGTCCTCGTCCTTTACCTGGGGGAGGGCTGATGACAACCTCCCTGGTCGCAGCAGCACCCCCGACCCCGCCCACGACTTTCGCGGGGGCAACGGAAGCTCTGGCTATCTTCGTCCTGCTGGTCGTCTTTGCCATGCTCCGCGAGGCGTTGCTGCGCTCTCAGGTCCGCCTCTACGCCCTCCAGTCGCTCGCAGTCTCGACCCTGGCGGGCGTGCTGGCAGCGAGCCAGCACGCCGCCGACCTGTACGCGCTTGCCGGGATCTCGTTCCTCCTCAAGGTCGTCGTCGTCCCAGCCGTCGTGCTCCACCTGCTCGGTGAGGCAGAGGTCGACCTGGCCGGCAGCCACCGCTTCGGGGTGGCGACCATGGTGCTCGCCGGGGTGGTCGTCTCGGCGTTCGGTTTCCTAGCCGTCGGCGCCGTCCATCTCAACCCGGCTGGCTCGGGTGGGCTGCCCGTCCCGGCCTTGAGCGCGGGCGCGGCGACCGTGCTGGTGTCGTTCGTGCTGGTGATGTTCAGGGCCGACGTGGTCTCCCAAGCAGTCGGCTTCTTCTCCATGGAGAACGGGGTGTCGGTCGCCAGCCTCGTCTTCGCCGCCCGCATGCCCCTCATCTTGGAGGTCAGCTTCCTTTTCGACGTCCTGGTGGCCGCGCTCGCGTTCGGTGTCATCATGCGCGCCCACCACCGGCGCGCCGCATCGCTTTCCACCGAGACCCTGGACCAGCTCCGTGGCTGAAGGGCCGCAGAAGGGCCAGCGATGAGCGCCGTCCTGATAGCCGTCATGGTGGTCCCCCTCGCCGGCGCGCTGGCCGCCTGGCTGTCGCCGTCGGGGCCGGGCGCGCTGTCGACGATCGCGAGCGGGACCGCGACCTTCGGGCTGTGCCTGGCGCTGGTCCCGACTGTCGCCGGCCACCAAGGGACCGGGGCCGTAGCCGCGCTCGGGGGGTGGTTGCGGGTCGACGCCCTGTCGATGGTCTTCCTGATCGCCACTGCCTTTTTGTACGCGCTCACCGCCGTCTTCGCCGTGGGGTACGTCGCCGCCGACCGTAGCGCCGGGGCCCTCTACCGTCGCCGCCTCTACGCCGGCATCAACCTGTTCGCCTGGGCCATGGTGGTGGCTCCCTTGATGGACAACCTCGGGCTCCTGTGGGTCGCCATCGAGGTGACGACGGTGGTCAGTGCCCTGCTGGTAGCGATAGAGGGTACCGATGGCGCCATCGAGGCGGCCTGGAAGTACATCCTCATCGCCTCGATGGGCCTGGGCCTGTCCCTTCTGGCCACCGCCGTCATCTATCACGCCGGTACTTTCTCCCTCGGCCACAGCTACGACCTGTCCTATTCCCGTCTGCTTGCCGCCCCCGCCCGGCCCTCGGCCGGCACGGTGCGGCTTGCCTACCTCCTGGCCTTGCTCGGGTACGGGACCAAGATGGGGCTCTTCCCCGTCCACACCTGGCTGCCCGACGCCCATTCGGAGGCGCCGACGCCGGTGTCGGCCCTTCTCTCGGGGTCCCTGCTGGCCACGTCTTTCTACGCCATCCTGCGTTACCTCCAGGTCGCCGAGCGAGTGGGCGCAGGTGCGTTCGGGCGCGACGTCCTCGGCGGTTTCGGAGTAGCGACGCTCCTGCTCGGCGCCCTGTACCTGGCCTCTCAACGCGACCTGAAGCGGCTGCTGGCCTATTCCTCCATCGAGCACATGGGCATCCTCGCCATCGGCGTGAGCTTTGCCTCGCCTCTCGCCGTCGCCGGGGCCCTCCTGCACGTGCTGGCCCATGCAGCGGCCAAGGGGACATCGTTTTTCGGCGCCGGCAGCGTGGTACGCAAGCTGCGCACCAAGGACCTCGAGCGTGTCCGGGGCGGGGTCGGCCTCCTGCCCTGGAGCGGCCCCATGTTGGTCGCCGGCATGCTC
>DATJMJ010000116.1:0-2880 GCA_035508795.1 Acidimicrobiales bacterium | reverse complement strand
GGAGACGGCTCTGGCTCGACCAGCCTCTCGATCAGGAAGCCGGCCTCTGAAATAGCCTGGCACATGGCAGTAAGAGGCCGACGCCAAAAGGTCACCTCGAAATCACGGCCACCCTTGGTCCAGGTCTCGGTTACCTGTTTCAGCGCGAAGTAGCCCTCAGGCGCGAGCACCCAATCCAAGGTCGGGTGGTGCGTCGAGAAGACGACAGCGCCGTCTTGGCTCAGCACCCGCCGCAGCTCGCGCAGCGCAAGGGCCCAGTCCCGTACATAGTGCAGCACGAGGGACGCCACGACGACATCGAAGGTCGCGTCTTCGAACGGCAGCGGCTTTGCAAGGTCGGCGAGCACCAACGTGGCCTTCTCGCCGACGAGGCTCCTGGCGAGGCCCAGCATCAGCGGGCTTACGTCCATCGCCGTTACAGTCGCACCTTGGTCCACTAACCAGGCCGTCAAGGCCCCAGACCCACAGCCGACCTCGAGGACTCGGAGACAAGAAGGCTCGCCCAACAGGGCCATGGTCGCCGGGCGCTCGTAAAGGGCGTTGTAGGGGCTGGTGGCATTATCGGCGGCGTACTCGGCAGCCATGGCGTCGTACTGGCTAGCACTGCGTTCGCTGTCGTCCACTTTCCCATGCTGCCAGGGCCGACCACCAAGCGCCACGTCAGAGCCAGTGTCACAATCCATGAGCCATCGCGCCGTTACCCCGCCGAGGCTCGAGAGCCTCGTCGGGACCGCCATCTCCGAGTAGGCCGGCATTCGAGCAAGTCGCCCACCGCCACTTGTGGTCGGTGCAACTAGAGCCATTTAGCGCATGAGCTTCGGCAGAAGCCGTCCAACCGTGGGCCACAGCGAGCCGTCCTTGTGCCTGCGCTCAACAAGGTTGACCTCCTTGCCGTCCCTCGTCCACACCTGCCCAGTGTCCTCGAAGGCAAGGCGCGGTTCATCGTTGCGCAGCATGAACCAGAAGCGGAAAGCAGGTTCGCCTCGGAAGTCACGGAACCCGCGCTCGCGCAGGCGCAGGCGGCAGGCGGGGAACTCGTTGAAGTAGCCCTCCCGCAGGCCACCGCCGTACGAGCCGTAGTCATAGCCGTTGCGGACCTCGTAGAGGTGGTGCTCGAACGCAGTGTGAGCGATGAGGCGAGCGATGGCCCGCGCCGTTAGGACCTCGGGAGTACTCGGTGGCGGAAGGCGGCGGCTCGACAGCCCGGCGCGGCGCTCGAGCTCGTCCACGATGGCCTTTAGGTCATAGGCAGCGACTGCCTCGGACCAGATGCTCACCCAGGACCTGGCGCCGCTGGCGAAATGGGCGCTGCCAACCCTGTGCAGATCGATGAGGAACTTCGTATAACCTGCCCCCACACTATTTGGAGCTCGTCGTACTGGCCTCCGCCGTTGTGAGCTTCGATGAGGCGGAACTCGCCGGGATGGCGGCTCAGCAGCTCTGCGGCCAAGCGCCAGGACAACACCTCGTTGACCTTGCGGCTCGGCAGGTGCGGTCCTTCAAGCTGTAACGCCTCCGACAACCCAGCCTCCAAGTAAAGCAAACCGCTAGAACCGGCTACCCGCAATCAAATGTGGCGGCGCCCTCCGAGCCCCGATTTCTCCGTCCCTCATTTTAGCAATGGCCTCGGCGAGGTCTGCACCGTTTGGATGGAGGGAAAGAGGTGAGGCCAGTAGGAACATTTGACGAACTTTTCCCGACCTTTTCCACAGCCGCCAAGCTCTTTATTGTCGCCATCGGACGATGGCCCCTTACCCTTATTCAGAGATTGCTCGAAAGCGCAGGATTCGCGACTCCTGATAGCAAACCCAATCGCCTCGTCCTGTCGGGTTGAGGAACCCCGCCGAGCGCGTTAGCCCGGCACGCTAAGCACCTTGGACGGGAGAGGCAATGGCCTAGCCGTCCATTGAGACGACTTGGCGCGGCGGGCAACGGTGAGCGCCCAATTGAACGACGGCCCGCCCGCGGCCACGGCGATGCAGTTGCCCTGCGCATCGCACCACGGTACCTGGACGGCCTCAAGCGTCTCACCTGAGACGTTTTGTGGCTGCCAGGACCTACCGTCGTTTGTGGTGGCGGCGACATTGACCCTCCATCCGCTTAGCCGCAGGGGCATTGCCAGGAAAAAGGCGACGCAGTCCTCAGTGCTCCAGCAGGTCATTCCCGGGCTATCCGGTGCCTTTCGTAGTTGCCCCCAGCTCGTGCCGAAATTGCCCGAAGTCGCGAAGAGCGTCTGTGGCACGGACGAGCCGCGCTCGACCGTCCCAGTGCAGACACCGCCCACACCGCAGGAGACAGCGGAGAAGGGGAGCCGCTGGGCCCCCAACGACCAGGTCCTCCCTCCATCGTTTGTGAGCGCCATGTGGAGTGTCCCCTGGCATTGCCCGTTCTCGCCGATCGGCTCGCATCTTCGTGGGAATAGCTGGACAGCGGCCACGCAATCGGACGTATCGCTGCACCAGGGGCCTTGGGTCCCGTCAAGTGCAACCGAACTCGGGGGGAGCGGAAGCTCGACCGGTTTCCAGTCTCGTCCGCCGTCGCCGCTCCGCCAAATGACCGGCGATGCGGGGTGCTGCTGAGCCCCGCTAAGAGGCGGCCCGCCCCCAGCTACCAGGCACTCAGCCTCGGTGCAAAGCGGTGCGTCGGTCACAGTGGGAACTCGCCACAGGCCCAACGACAAGACACGGGGCGAGCCGTCGGTTGAGAACAGGATCCTGAGCACGTCCTCTCCCGGGCTTCGTCCGCTCGGTCCCTCTCGGTAGGCAGCGGTGCAGGAATAGGCATAGCAGGTGGGCGTCAAAGGAAGCGAGAAGGCCACCGGGAGCGCGCTGATCTGCCAGGTGCGCGCCCCGTCGGAGGAAATGGCGAGCAAACTTCGTG
>DATJMJ010000115.1:0-33654 GCA_035508795.1 Acidimicrobiales bacterium | reverse complement strand
AAAGCCGAGGCGTTCCTTGCCAAGTACGGCCCTGCCGACGGCCCTCTGCTACCGCTCCTCGCCGGGGCGATGAGCGAACTGGCCGGGACGCAGATCCTCCCCGGCGACTTTGACTGGGAGAAAGTGCCCGGCTACCTCAGGCCAACTTTTCGCGCGGTCGGGGAAAAGGGTGAAGTATTGGCGGAGGGCAAGGACGTCGCTTCGGTCGTGGCGCGGTTGCGGCCGTTGCTGGACCGTGCGCTCCAGACGGCGGCCTCGTCGTCGCTTCCTTGGGGGTCGCCCCCGAGGCGCTCGACGACTTGGGATTTCGGCGAGATCCCCGAGGTCTTCGAAGTTGACTACCACGGTTACGGCGTCCAGGGGTACCCGGCGCTGTTTGACGAGGGCGATGCTGTAAGCGTCCGGATCTTTTCGGGCCCTGAGGCTGCCCGGCGCGCGATGCAAGGTGGCACGCGCAAGCTCGTCATGCTCAACCTCGCATCGCGTCAGCTTGCCGGCCAACTAGAAATCTCCGTCGACAACCAGGCCAAGTTGGCACTCGCGGCTTTGGGCGGCCTCCCTGACAGCTCTTACGGCTCCGCCCGCCAGATGGCCGAAGACGTTCTTGCCGCCACCGTGGAAGACGCCTTGGGCCTCGAGCGGCACCTTCCCCGCCGGCCGCAGGACTTCGAAGCGATCCTGAAGGTCATCCGGCGGCAACTCGAGCCGGACGCCCGCAAAGCGCTGCGAGCCGCAAAAGCTACTGTTTGTGAAGCCGCCGATGTGCTCGCCCTCGCTCAACGTTTGCGGGAGGCTCTCGGGGACAAAGTGCAGCGCTCCTTCGACGACGTCATTTCCGAGCTCTCAGTGCTCGTCGGGGGCCGCTTTGTAAGCCGCTCGGGGCTCGGCCGGCTCGAAGACATCGAGCGCTACCTCTCCGCGCTCATGCGGCGGCTGGAAAAGCTGCCGGGAGGCGTTGAGCGTGACATCTCGCTCACCATTCGGGCGCAAGCCGCCCGCAGGCGCATCGACCAAGCGATCGCGGCATCGCTCGACGCCCGCGCCCCCGCCTCCACAATTGCTCAGCTGCGAGACTTGACCTGGATGGTGGAGGAGCTGCGCGTCAGCTTCTTTGCCCAATCGCTCGGCACCAGGGGCCCTGTCAGCGAAGAACGCATCACCAGAGCTGTCGAACGGCTCCTCGGTTGACGGTCTCAGCCAATAGGCCCCGCCGCCGGTGGCACGCGGCGCCAGAGATGGTTCTGGGGCGTGAAAGTACGAAAATAGGTTGGCCGAACACATTTTTTTAGCTTTTCGCATGGTGGCGCAGCGCGCTATTATGAGACGTGTACCGCTATTTCGGCGCCGTTGCCGGGCTGGGTGGTTGTGTGGCGGGCGCTTTGATCGTATGCGGGTGGGCTGGCGGTGATTTCTCGTTGGCGGCTGTCGGGGCCGGGCTTGTTTGCGCCGCAGTGCTTGCGGCGGCGACGGCGTTGCTGGCGGCACCACCCCGGCTGTCGCGGCCGCGGGACCTGCTGCCCAGCTTCTCGCTAAAAGGGCTGACAATTGCAGCCGTCTTCAACCTTGACAGGGAAGTACTCGTCTATTTACGCGGCATCCCGGCGACAACGGCCTGCGCGGCACTCCTCCCCGCCGGCTGCGATGGAGACGCGATATACCTCACCTGGCGCTGCGGGGCGTGGCCGTCACTCGCCAAACTGGTGCGTCAGTTGAAGGCCTGGCAGGGTGAATCTGCTGCGCTGAGGCTCGTCGCCTGCCGGGGGCGGGCCACTGTCCTGATGAAGGACGAGCAACACTGTTTACGGTTGCCCGAGCTCGCCGGGAGCGCTCAGTTCCCTGCCTGAGGGCCTCCAGGAGTTTCGCCGTGCTCGTATACCTCGGAGGCGGGGCCCACGATAAGCGGGTCGGGTGGCCCCACGATGTCCGTGCGCTTGCGCGGGTAATCAAAACGGTTGAGGACGTGGAGCATGGCGTTGAGCCGGGCACGCTTTTTGTCGTTGCTCTTTACTACGGTCCACGGTGAGTAGGGCGTATCGGTCGCCACGAACATGGCTTCTTTTGCCCGCGTGTAGTCATCCCAGCGGCCGAGGGACGCCAGGTCAGTCGGAGAAAGCTTCCATTGCCGCACCGGGTCGACCTGGCGGATCAAAAAACGCGTGCGTTGCTCGGCCCGGGAGACGGAAAACCATAGCTTTATCAGCGCTATCCCGTCGCCTACGAGCAGCCTCTCGAACTCGGGCGCCTGGTCCATGAAGAGGCGGTACTCGTCTTCGGTGCAATAACCCATTACCCGCTCGACTCCTGCCCGGTTGTACCAGGACCGGTCGAAAAGCACCATCTCCCCGCGTGTCGGCAGGTGGGCGACGTAACGCTGGAAATACCACTCGCCCTGTTCGCGCGCGTCTGGTTTCTCGAGCGCCACGACTTCCGACCCTCTCGGGTTGAGGTGCTCGGTAAAGCGCTTTATGGTGCCACCCTTGCCCGCTGCATCGCGCCCCTCGAAGAGGACGACGATGCGTAGGCCGGCGTCCTTCACCCAGTTTTGGAGCTTGAGCAGTTCGATCTGGAGGAGCCGCTTCAGCTTCTCGTACTCCGGGCGGGGCAGCCGCTCGGAGTAGGGATAGCCCTCGCGCCAGGTGTCGACCTGACGGCCGTCTCTCCAGCGCAGCACCGGCTCGTCTTCGTCGTCGCTCTCGTCCAGTTCGAGCTGGTCCAAGTGTTGCGAGAGGTCGACGTCGAGGTCGAGCAAGTCGGTCGTCGCTGGCACGGTCATGCGGTTTTGGCCCTCGCTGAGAACCTAGCCAAACGGGCGAGGCCGTCGGGGAGCCGGGGTGCGGGCGACGGGCTGCCATACGGCTGAAAGCTGTTCGCTCGGGCCGGGCCTCGCTCCGGCACGCGTTGATGCTCGATGGGCTTGCCAGAGGCATGAGGGGGTTATAAAGTGGGGCCCAGTGGAGAGCTGGGGCAACCTTTACCCTAACTCAGGCCAGGTTACGGCCGGGAGGCGAGGCTCTGAGGGCGGTCCCGAGCTCGCCTGCGAAACCGGTCGAGGCCAGTCAGGAGCCGAGCGTGGAGCCGTTGTATGGGAGGTTCGAGCACTCCCTGGACACGAAGGGGCGCTTCGTCGTCCCGGCTCAACTGCGCTACCGCTACGAGCGCAACAAGGACGCGGCCGTCGTCACCTGTTACCTGGAGCGGTGCCTGGCGGTCTGGCCACCAGAAGAGTTCAACCGCCTATTGGCGGTCGCGATGGAAGCCCAGGACCTCGGGCAGGAGGAACGTCACAGGGCGCGGGCCCTGACCGGGTACTCCGCCAAGGTGGACATCGATACCCAGTGGCGCATAACGGTGCCCAGTTTCTTCAGGGAGTACTCGGGCCTCGAGCCGGAAAAGCCGGTCGTGGTGGTCGGCGTCCTGGACCGGATGGAGCTGTGGAACCTGGGCGCGTGGCGGGAGCGCATGGGGCCGACCATGGAGGGCCTTGCCGCGGGTGCAGAGAGCCTGTTCCCTCGGGTCACGGGCACCAGGACCGAGCAGGCGGGGCTGTCTACCGGCGGGACGGCACCCGCTCGTCCTGCATCCTCAGCTCCGGCACCGAGCAGCAGCAACCCCGCGGTGCCCTCGTGATATGACGGTCGCGAGCGCCGTGAGGGCGCAAAGAGCACGAGGCAACTGCGGCCCAGCCCGGGCCTATACGCAGCCCCTTGGCCAGCAAGCCGGGGGTCCCCTTCTCCACCCGCCCAGCCCAATGTACCCGGGGAGAAATCCCGGGGCAGCGCTGGCCGAGGGGCTGCGTATGAGCCATGGCGATGTGCCCGCTCCGCAGACTACGCCACCGGGTGTGACGGCTGCCTTCGCGCACCGGCCCGTCATGCTCGGCGAGGTGCTGGAGGTGTTCGAGCCTCTCGCGGACGGGGTGTTCCTCGATGCGACGGTTGGCGGGGGAGGCCATGCCGGCCCGCTGCTCGAGCGCGCTCCCGGCCGCCGTCTCGTCGGCCTCGACAGGGATCCCGAAGCTGTCGCTGCCGCAACGGCTGCGCTCGGCCGCTTCGCCGGGCGCGCCACTGTCGTGAAAGCGCGCTTCGACCAGTTGGCCGAGGTCCTCTCTCGCCTCGGGGTGACCGGGCTCAACGGTGCCCTGTTCGACCTCGGAGTGAGCTCTCCCCAGCTCGACCGGCCCTCGCGGGGTTTCAGCTACCGCTCCGACGGTCCCCTCGACATGCGCATGTCTCAGGGGGAAGGCGCCAGCGCTGCCGACCTGATCGCCTCGAGCTCCGAGGAACAGTTGGCCCGCCTGTTCGCCCTGCACGGGGAGGAGCGCTTCGCTCGCAGGATCGCCGCTGCCGTCGTGGCGGGCCGGCCCGAGACCACGGAGGAACTGGCCCGGATCGTGAGCAGTGCCGTACCCGCGGCCGTGCGCCGTAGAGGTCACCCCGCCAAACGCGTCTTTCAAGCCCTTCGCGCAGCCGTCAACGAGGAGCTCGGCTCACTCGGCCCGGCGATCGACGCGGCGTTGGGGCTGCTCTCCCCGGGCGGGCGGCTCGTCGTCATCTCGTACCACTCGGGCGAGGACCGCGTGGTCAAGCAACGCCTGTCGGCAGCAGCGACAGGCGGCTGCACCTGTCCACCCGGGTACCCCTGCGTTTGCGGGGCGGAACCCAAAGTTCGCCTGCTCAACCGCGGGGCTAGGCAAGCCTCTGCCGCCGAGCAATCTGACAACCCGAGGGCCAGGAGCGCGCGCTTGCGCTCGGCCGAAGCCCTTTGTGGTCCCTCGTAAAGGAGTTCCCCGTGATCCAAGCACCCCCGAGGCGGCACGTCCGGCCCACCCTCCCCGAGGGGGGCTCCCGACCCGGCGAAGAAGCTGGGTACGAGCCTTTCCCACCCGCCCACATGGCGGGCACGGTGCCACTGGCCCAGCCTGAAAAGGACCGGGGGCAAGAGGCACCCGAACGCCACCTTCGCCTGGTACCCCGCCCGAGCCGGCACCGGGCCAACCGCAGGCGGCTGGCGGTGCCGGTTGTGATCGGTGCCGCCGCCTTTGTGTCGATGGGGCTTGTCGCGCTGCACGTCCTCATAGCGGAAAACCAGTTCAAGCTCGACAACCTCCAACAGCAGGCGAGTTCTCAACAAGCTGGTTACGAGAAGTTGCGGCTCGAGGTTGCGCAGCTCGAATCGCCGTCCCGGATCGTCTCGGTCGCCGAGAGGCTCGGGATGCGCCAACCCGGTTCGGTGACTTATCTCCCTGCGATCGCGCGAGAGGCACAAGGTTCGGCCAGCAACCCGGCCGGGCGCCCCGGCGTCACGGGAGCGAGTGGCGGGGCTGCAGGGGCCGTAACTTCGGGCGACGCAGGGGCCGGAGGGCCGCTGGCGAGCGCCGGCGCCCTCGAAACGGCACCCGAGGGCGACGCCGACTGGCCCACGATCAAGCCTTACTTGAGCGGTAGCCCATGACGTCGGCGCCGGGCGGGGGAGCGGCGCGGCGAAACAGCAGTGACGGGCAAGCCGGCTGGCAACGGCAACGCACCCGCGGGCCACGCCGGCCGCCCCCGGGGTTCCGCGGCCCCGTAAGGCGGAGCGGCCAGCGCTACTTCATGTCGATGGCCGCCATGACCGTGTGCCTCGGGGCGATCCTCACGAGGCTCCTTTTCGTGCAGGGCATCAGCGCGACGCGCTACCAGCAGGATGCGCGCTCGGAGTACATCCACGAAATCTCCTATCTGGGCGAACGTGGGGCGATCCTCGACCGCAACGGCGATGAGCTGGCGATGTCGGTGCCTATGACAACCGTCTACGCCGACCCCTACCAGATCGACAACCCTCACGCCGAAGCAGTTGCGCTCTCCGGCGCGCTCGGGTTGCCAGAAGCGAGCGTCCAGGACGACCTGAGCGAGGACAGCGGTTTTGTCTACCTGGCCCACACCGTCCCCGACGCGGTCGCCGCCAGAGTCGCGGCCCTCATGAAGGCCGGCAGCTTGCCGGGCATTTACACCATGCAGGAACCAAAGCGGTTTTACCCTTCCGGCCAGCTCGCCTCGCCCCTGCTCGGGATCGTCGGGACCGACGGCGAAGGCCTTTCGGGCCTCGAGTACAAGTACAACGGGCTCCTCGAGGGGAAGCCCGGCAAGCTCGTTGAGGACATGGACCCCGCCGGTGGCCAGATACCGGGCGGGGTAAGGCAATACCAGGCTCCGCTCCGGGGCGACGACCTCGTCTTGTCGATTGACGAGCCGCTCCAGTACGACGCAGAAGAGGACCTGGCGCGAGCGATCGTCGCCTCCCAGGCCGAAAGCGGTATGGCCCTCATAATGGACTCCCGCACCGGTGAGCTGCTGGCCGCCGCAGACCTGACGATGCCGACAGCTTCCGAACCGGCGACTATGCACGAGCCGTCGGCGCTACCTCTATGGTTCGTGCCCCCCGGCGGGCCCCCCACCGGCGCCGCAGCGATTGCAGAGTCGCAACCGGTGGAGGCGCCGAGCGCTTCGGTGTTCACCAACGTCTACGAGCCAGGGTCGGTGGAGAAATTGATAACGGTGTCCGCCGCTCTCGCCAGCGGGTCGATCACGCCGGGAGAAGTCTTCAAGGTGCCTGGCAGTTACGACGTTGCGGGCACGGCCATCCAGGACGCATGGTGGCACCCCGACCTCTACTGGACTGCGTCCAATATCCTCGCTCATTCCTCCGACATTGGCACGGTTGAGATCGCACAAAAGATGGGCATGCCGACTTTGCTCAGCTACATCCACGATTTCGGCATCGGCGATGCTACCGACATCGGCTTCCCGGGCGAGTCGGCGGGCCTCGTGCCCGGGCCGTCGCAATGGTCCGGGACGACTATCGCCACGGTGCCCATCGGGCAGGGGATCGCAGTCACCGCGATCCAAATGCTCGACGCGTACAACGTGATCGCGAACGACGGGATGTTCATAGCACCCCGCCTCGCCGACGGTTATGTCGACGCAGAGGGCAGGGAGCACCTGTTCCCGAGCCCCAAGCCTCGCCGTGTCATAGGCGCGCAAATCTCGAGCGAAATGACCTCGATGCTGGAGGGCGTCGTCCGGGTCGGGACCGGTACAGCCGCCAACCTCGAGCCCTATACGGTTGCAGGCAAGACGGGCACGGCCCTTGTACCTTCGCCCAAGGGCGGTTACATAAACGGCTTTTTCGTATCGAGCTTCGCTGGCTTCGTCCCGGCCGAGGATCCCGCCATAACCGCGATGGTCGTCGTTGTAGGGACTCACCAGTACGGGGCCGAGGCATCCGCCCCTGTCTTCGCGATGCTTGCCAGGGACGCTTTGCAAGCTCTCGGCGTCCCGCCTCACAAGCCCCAACCGGGGCCGGCCGACGTCCCGCAGGCAACTGCCTACGGGGGGGAGGGCGAGGCTGCCGGCGGTCCCTTGCCGGGGCTTTCGGGAGCACCCGACGTCGTGAGCCCCTCGGCGGAGGGCAGCGCTTCTGGGACCGGGGCGACAGCAACCACAGCGACACCCGTAACGACAGCCACACCTGCAACCACGCCAACACCTCCGACAGCAGCAGTACCGGCGACTACGGCTCCCGCAACTGAGGCGACGCTCACGGCCAACGCCTCCTCGCTCCCGCCTGCGGTAACGACGACCACCTCGACCGCTGCCCCTGCGCTGACCAGCACTACTGTTGCCGGTGCCGGTGCCGGCGCAAGCACCGCCGCCGCAAGCACCGCCGCCGCCGGCAGCACCGCCGGTACCGAGCCGGCCGGCAACTAGGGTCGATGGAGCTTGACAACGCCTCGTGTACGTTTGGGCGACCTTCTTGCCGCGGCGAAGCTCGCTGACGCCGAGTTGTGCCAGCCGGTGGCGCTCGAGGCTCGGGCCCTAGGCACCGGTGGTCCCGGCAGTCCTGGCGGACCGATCGTGAGCGACGTCGTTGTCGCCTCGCGCGACGTGACGCCCGGTGCGCTCTTCGCGTGTGTGAAGGGGGCCAAGGTGGACGGCCACGACTTTGCGCCGGCTGCTTTCGCTCGAGGGGCGAGCGCACTGCTGTGCGAACGCCGCCTGGACGTCGCCTTGCCACAGATCCTGGTCCGGTCCGTCCGTGACGCGCTCGGGCCGGTTTCGGCCGCCTTTTGGTCCCACCCATCGGCGGGCATGGCCGTCGTGGGTGTCACTGGCACTAACGGCAAAACGACGACTTGTGCTCTACTGGCTGCCATTTTTCGGGCGCATGGCTGGCCTGCGTCTGTGATCGGGACCCTTACCGGCGAGAGGACGACGCCCGACGCGCCTACCTTGCAGCGCCGGCTCGCCGAGCTTCGCGACGGGGGTGACTGCGCGGTAGCGATGGAGGTTTCCTCGCACGCCCTCCAGCAAAACAGGGTTGGCGGAACCGACTTCGCCGCCGGGGTGTTCAACAACTTGAGCCAGGACCACCTGGACTATCACAGGACGATGGAGAGCTACTTCGAGGCGAAGGCACTTCTTTTCACCCAACAAAGTGTGCGCCTCGCGGTCGTCAACCGGGCGGGCCCCTGGGGGGCAAAGCTCGTCGCACGCTTGGCCGGAGGCCCCCTGCCGGTGGTGACTTTTTCGCCTGACGACGCCACCGAGGTGGAGGTCTGGGCGCGAGGGGCCAGGTTTTGCTGGCGTGGCAAGCGGTTCGAGCTCAACATCGGCGGCCGGTTCAATGTCGCCAACGCGGTTGCGGCAGCGACGACGGCGGTCGAGCTCGGCGCCGGCCTCGAGGCCGTCGCCGAGGGCTTGGCAAACCTCGAGACGGTGAAGGGCCGTTTTCAGGCAGTCGACGTAGGGCAGCCTTTCGATGTCGTCGTCGACTTCGCTCACACTCCGGCCGCTCTCGAGGGGGCGATCAACGCCGCTCGCGACCTCGTGGCACAACGGGCGCAGGCCTCTACTGGAGCAGTGAACTCGCTCAGGCCCCCCGTGACCTCGCGCCCCGGCCGCGTGCTGGTGGTCTTCGGCGCCGGGGGCGACAGGGACAAGTCGAAGCGCCCTTTGATGGGCCGTGTCGCAAGCATGCTCGCGGACGTCGCCATCGTCACCTCTGACAACCCCCGTAGCGAACCGCCCTTGGCGATAATGGAGGAGATCCTCGGCGGGGCAGAGGCCGGCAAGGTCGTGGCCGAACCTGACCGCGCGAGGGCGATCACTTCCGCCGTTATGGCCGCCCTGCCGGGCGACGTAGTGCTCATCGCAGGGAAAGGCCATGAAACCGGCCAAGATTTTGGCACGCATGTCCAACCGTTCGACGACGTCGATGTCGCCCGTGAAGCGATCGAGCAGAAATTGAGCCGGCCAATATGAAGGCCCTGCTCATCGCGGGAGGAGTCGCGCTCCTGGTTGCGATCCTCTTTACCCCCCTGCTGATAAGCGAGTTCCGGGTCCGCGGCATCGGGCAGCCGGTTCGCGAGGATGGGCCCGAAGGGCACTTTTCCAAAGCGGGCACTCCCACCATGGGAGGCGTTGCGATCGTCGTAGCCGCCGTCGCAGGTTACAGCGTCGCCCACGTATCGGCGACGTTCACGGTCCGGGGCCTCGTAGGGGTGGCAACGATCTGCGCGGCAGCACTTGTAGGTTTTATAGACGACTGGCTGAAAGTCACGCGCCAGCGCAGCCTCGGCCTCAACAAGAGAGCGAAGATGTCCGGGCAGCTGGTGGTCGCGATCGCTTTCGCTGTCGTTGCCGTGAAGTGGCTGAAGGTCGACACGCACCTTTCCTTTACACGCTTCAATTCGATCGGCCTGCAGCTCGGGGAGGTAGGTTGGGCGGTCCTGGCGGTGGTCGTAATAGTCGGGACGATGAACGCCGTCAACCTGACCGACGGGCTCGACGGCCTCGCCGCCGGGTCCTCGGCCTTCACTTTTGTGACCTTTACAGTTATCGGCTTTTACCAGCTGAGGCACGAAGTGATGTACCGCAACCCTGCCTCCCTGGACGAGGCGGTGATGGCTGCCGCCCTGATCGGGGCGTGCGCCGGGTTCTTGTGGTGGAACGCCGCCCCCGCTCGCATAATCATGGGCGACACCGGTTCGCTCGGGATCGGAGCGGGTGTCGCCGTGCTGGCACTGCTCGAAAACGTGGACCTCCTCCTCTTGATGATCGGGGGCCTCTACGTCCTTGAGACACTTTCGGTGATGGTGCAAGTCGTGTCTTACCGCGGCTTCGGCAGGCGAGTTTTCCGTATGGCGCCCATTCATCACCATTTCGAGCTCCTCGGGTGGCCCGAAACGACAGTGATCGTAAGGTTCTGGATACTCGCCGGCCTGTTCACCGCCCTGTCTCTCGGCGTCTTTTACGCCGACTTCCTTGCGCACGGAGGCACAGGGTGAGCGCCTCTTCGCCGGGCCATAAGCGTGCCGTAGTGATCGGCTGGGGGGTGAGCGGGCGCGCAGCCGCCAGGTGGTTTACCTCCAACGACTGGGACGTCTGCGTGATCGAGGACGACCAAACTGCCGCTTCGGAAGCGGCCCGAGCCGTCAGAGCGGGAGGGGGCGGGTACGCCGGCCGGCTCTCGGTCGTCGCCGGCCCCGCTGCGGGCGCGGTCGCAGAGCTCGTTGCCCGAGCGGATCTCGTCGTGCCGAGCCCGGGGGTCAAAATGGGCCATCCCGCGTTGGTGTGCGCCTCTCGGAGCAGCGTACCTGTCTGGAGCGAGATCGAGTTGGCCTCGTCACAGCTCGCGCTCTTACGGCCGGGCAGCTACTTGCTCGTCGCGATCACCGGCACCAACGGCAAGACGACGGTGACGGAACTGGTTACCGAAATGCTGCGAGCGAGCGGGTTGCGCGCTCTGGCCGTGGGCAACGTCGGCTACCCGCTGCTCGACGCGGTCTCGCAGGTAGCTGGCGCGGGGAGGACCGCGCTCGTGACCGAGGTCTCCTCGTTCCAGCTCGAGTTCACGGCCGGGTTTGCCCCAAGTGTCAGCTGCTGGCTCAACTTTTCGCCCGACCACCTGGACTGGCACCCGAGCATCGAGCACTACGCCTCGGCCAAGGCGAAGATCTGGGCCAACCAAAAACCCGGGACCACGGTTGTCGCAAACGCAGACGACCCGGTAGTCATGCGAGCCGCCCAAAGTTCGCTCCCGGCGGGAGCCACGCTCGTCACCTTCGGGAACGCCGCCGCAGGCGCCAGTGCCGGCGCCGGCCCGCACCCCGGGCCCACCTGGTGCTTCGGTCCCGAGGGCATCCGCGGGCCGGCCGGCTTCGAGCTGGCGGCTTCGGAGTTGCCGAGAGCGTTCCCGCACGACCTCGCCAACACAACGGCCGCCTTTGCCGTGGCCCTCGCCGCCGGCGCAACTGCAGAGGGCGCCAAGCAGGCAGCCCGGGTTACGGCACCTCCTCACCACCGTGTCGAGCTCGTCGCCGAGGCCGGTGGGACCGCGTGGTACGACGATTCCAAAGCCACGACGCCGGCTTCGGTCCTCGCAGCGGTGAGCGGCTTTTCCTCCGTCGTGCTGCTGGCGGGTGGCCGCAACAAGGGCCTTGACCTCTCGGTGCTCGCGGCAAGCGTCCCGCCTGTGCGCGCCGTCGTAGCGATAGGCGAAAACGCAGCCGAAATAGCCGCCATCTTCGAGGGCAGGGTGCCGGTCCATGTTGCAACCTCGATGGTGGCGGCTGTGGAAGCTGCAATTTCGCTCGCCCGGCCCGGTGACGCTGTCGTCCTGTCGCCCGGGTGCGCAAGTTTCGATTGGTACTCGTCCTACGCCGAACGCGGCGAGGATTTTTCCGCAACAGTGCGGGCAAAGCTCGAGGAGGTGGCGATCAGGTGACTGTGGCTGTGACGGGCGCGGGAGTGGGCGCTGAGAGCAGGTACGGCGCTTTTAGCCGGAGGCAGACGGGCGGCCGGCCTGAGCGTACTACCTACTTGTTGCTGCTGGCGACGGTCCTCGTGCTCTGCCTGGCCGGCCTTGTCATGGTCCTGTCGGCGTCGTCGGTTACCAGCCTCGCGAGCCTCGGGACTCCCTGGTGGTATTTCGAGCACCAGGGGGTTTACCTCTGTTTGGGGACGATCGGGTTCCTGGTAGCGCTTGGCACGACGACGTTGTTTTGGCAAAAAGCCGCACGGCCGCTCATGATCGTCACGTTGCTCGCCCTACTGGCCGTACTGGTTGTGGGGCGTAGCGCAGGCGGGGCGTCGCGTTGGCTCGGGAGCGGGTCTTTCCAGTTCCAGCCGTCGGAACTCGCCAAGCTTGCCTTGGTCCTTTTCGGCGCGGACGTCCTGGCGCGCCGCGAAGGCAAGGGCAGTTGGGCCTACCGGTCGGTCCCGGTGGTCGTGAGCATCGTCGTCCTCGGTGCGCTCATCATGAAGCAGCCCGACATGGGGACGGCGGTCGTCATTTGTTGCGTCGGCGCTGCGATGCTTTTTGCCGCAGGGATGCCATTGCCGTTGATGGCGGCGCTGGGTACGACCGGCGGGCTTGCCGGTTATGTCGCCGCGAGCGCGGCGAGCTACCGGTCCGCCCGGCTCACTTCGTTCATGGACCCGTTTGCCCATGCGAGCACGACCGGTTACCAGTCGGTTCAGGCCCTCATCGCCCTCGGAGCGGGGCACTGGACGGGCTCGGGCCTCGGTCAAAGCCTTGCAAGCTGGGGCTACCTCCCAAACCAGTACACAGATTTCATTTTTGCCGTGATCGGCCAGGAGACCGGGTTCGTGGGGAGCGCTGTTGTCGTCGCCCTGTTCGGGACGATCGCCATAGTTGGGACCAGGGTCGCCTGGCGCGCGACGACGACTTTCGAAAGCCTGTTGGCTGCTGGCGTGACCGCCTGGCTGGTGTCCCAGGCGGTGATAAACGTCGGTGCGGTCGCCGGTGTCCTCCCCGTCACGGGGGTACCGCTCCCGTTCGTTTCGTACGGCGGCACCTCGCTCATCATCGTCATGGTGGGGGCAGGGCTGCTGGCCAATGTCGCACGACGTTCGGCCGCGATCCCCGGGCGCCCCACGGCCGGCGGTGATGACCGCTGAAGCGTGCCGGGCCGGACGCCTCATCGGGGGCCGCCTGGGCTGTGATAGCAGGCGGGGGCACAGGGGGCCACCTCTACCCGGGCATAGCCATCGCCCGGGAACTCGTCGCTCGCGGGCACCCGACCGCCTCGCTTCACTTTGTCGGCGCGCGCCGCGGCCTCGAAGGGCGCACGAGGGCTACCGAGCCCTTCCCGACGACGCTCCTGCCCGGGCGGGGGCTGCAAAGGTCGTTGAGGTGGCCGTCGCTCATGGCTAACGGGATGGCCCTTGCCGGGGAGCTGGCGGCCGTCGCCGCGGCCGTCGCCTTGTTCGCGACGTGGAGGCCGGCGGTGGTCGTCTCGCTCGGCGGGTACGCAAGTTTGCCCGCCGTTGCCGCCGCGCTCGTGTGGAGGGTGCCCCTGGTCGTGGTGAACGTCGACGCGGCGCCGGGCGCGGCCAACCGGGTGGCCGCTCGTTTTGCCTGCGCTTGTGCCGTCGGCCAGCGCGGCGTGGAACTGCCTCACACGGTGTTCACCGGCGTTCCGGTCAGGGCCGAGATGGCGGCAGTCGAAAGAGGCCCGGCCGGGCGTGCGGCAGCGAGGGAGCGTCTCGGCATACCTCTCACGCCGCTCGTCGTCGCAGTTTCGGGAGGCTCTCTTGGCTCCCGTCGGGTCAACGAGGCCACCGTCCAGTTGGCCGACCTGTGGGCAGGCCGTACGGACGTGTACATCTACCACGTCGTGGGCAGGCGTGACTGGGACAGCTTCGGGCCGCGCCCCGGCGACGTGCCCCGGCCTTTTTACAAAGCCGTACCTTACGAAGAGGACATGGCAAGCCTCTACTCGGCAGCCGATGTCGCCGTACAGCGCGCCGGGGCAAATACGGTTGCCGAGCTTGCTCTGGCGGGCTTGCCATCGGTCCTCGTCCCCCTGCCCGGAGCCCCGGGTGACCACCAATCGGCGAACGCACGTGCGATGGCGTCTGCAGGAGGCGCGGTGGTGGTCCCGGACGCCGAGCTCGACGGTGAGCGTCTGGCCCAAGAGCTCGGGGACCTGCTCGCCGGGCCGGGCCGCCTGGCCGAAATGGGAGGGTCGGCTCAGGCCCTTGCGACGCCGCGAGCCACGGCAGAGGTGACCGACGTCGTCGAACAGTGCGCTCGCAAGGGCGCCGGGGGGCCAGGGGCGCATGCCGGTACCTGACCTGGGGCGTCCACGCTGGGCCCACATCGTCGGCATCGGCGGGGGCAACATGAACACCATCGCGTCGGTGCTCCTGGCTATGGGGCACCGGGTTTCGGGGAGCGACCAACGGTCGTCGCCGGTACTGCAACGGCTGCAACGTGAGGGTGCAGCGATCTTCGTAGGCCACGACCCCGCCAACCTGGGGGCAGCCGACGCTGTCACGTTCTCGGCAGCGGTGGCCGACGACAACGTCGAGCTGGCCGAGGCACGCCGGAGGGGCACCCCGGTCTTCACGCGGGCCGAGATGCTTGCCGCCATCTGCGGGGAACGTCGGACTGTGGCGGTGAGCGGGACCCACGGCAAGACCACGACCACGGCGATGCTGGCCGGGATCCTCGTAGAGTCGGGGTCACGGCCGTCGTACATGGTCGGGGGCGAGCTGGCGGGTGGCGGGAGCGGTGCGAGATGGGACGCCGGGCCATGGCTGGTTGTCGAGGCGGACGAATCGGACGGCACGTTCCTCGCGCTGCCCGCCGAAGGCGTCGTTGTGACGAACATCGAGGCGGACCATGTGGACCACTACGGCAGCTTCGGCGCGCTCGAGGATGCCTTTCGCTCCTTTGTCGTGGGGGCCCCCGGGCCAAAGGTCGTTTGCGCCGACGACCCCGTGGCCGCCTCTTTGTCGCACGACGTGACGCCCGCCGCCAACCTGGTCACTTACGGGACTTCGCCGGAGGCCGGTCTCCATCTGAGCGAGGTCGAGCTCGGGCCCGGGTCGTCGAGCTTCCTGGCCCGGGGCGAGCGTTACTCGGTCGGCGTCCCGGGCATGCACAACGTCCTCAACGCCGGTGGTGCCCTGGCGATGGCGCTCTGCGTCGGCGCCACCGAGAGCGCAGCCCGGACGGCGCTGGCCAACTACCGCAACGTCGCCAGGCGTTTCCAAACAAAAGGGCAGCGGGACGGCGTCACGTACATAGACGACTACGCACACAACCCGGGGAAGGTCAAAGCCGCCGTCGCCACTGCCCGCCTCGGCGGATGGGGCAGGGTGGTCGTCGTCTTCCAACCCCACCGCTACAGCCGGACAGCAGCTTTGTGGAGCGAGTTCGGAGCGGCCTTCCAGGGCGCGGACCTGCTCCTCGTGACTTCCGTCTATTCGGCGGGCGAGGCGCCTATGCCTGGCATCGGCGGCGAGCTGATCGCCGGGTCGGCCCGCGCCGCCTGCCCTGGCCTCGAAGTCGTCTACGTCGAGGGCAGGGCCGACCTGGCCGCCAGCCTCCGGCAGCTGCTCCGTCCGGGCGACCTGTGCCTGACTATGGGGGCCGGGGACATCACGACCCTCTCGGAGGAGCTGCTGGCAACTCCCGGACAAGGCGGCGGCCGCCCCCGGCGCCAGTAAAGGAGCACCAAAAATGACCGACCTGCTCAGCCCCCCGCGCCCTCCCGGCCCACCAGGGCCTCCCGGTCCCCCGGGCCCGCCGGGGCCAAGAGGCCCGTCCGGCCCTCCCCCTCCAGGCGCCGTCGGCCCCTCCCTCAAACCCGCTGTCGACCCCCGCTTTCGAAGGCGTTGGGCGGAGGCACGGCGCGAGGAGGGGCGCAGGCGGCTGCGGGCGCTGCTCTGCGGTTTGGCTGCCCTGGCGGTCCTCGCCGGTGGCGCCGGGATCCTCCACTCGCCGCTGTTCAGGGTGCGCGATGTCGTCGTCAAGGGTAACTTCCGTACCCCCAGCCAACAGGTTGTCGCCGCAGCCGGCCTGGCTCACAGCGACGTCCTCATGCTCGACGCGGGCGGGGCCGCTGCAAGACGGGCCGTCGAAGCGCTCCCATGGGTGTCCACCGTCTCGTTCAGCCGGCGCTGGCCCTGGACCGTTGAGATAACCGTCAAAGAACGCACCCCCGTCGCGCTGGTCCCCTTCGCCGGGGGGAGCGACATCGTCGGCCAGGACGGCCGGGTGCTGGCGGAGTTGCTCCCTGGCCAGCGGTTGCCCGCTCTTCCCGAGGTCCTTGCCGCCGCCGCGGCTGGGCCCGGGAAGGTCGTCGCACCGGCCGGAGGTGAGGGTGCGCTGGCACTCGCCGAGCTCTTGTCGGCCGCGGCCGACGTGCCGAGCTCGCTGGCGCAGTCGGGTATTTGGTTCCCCGCGCAGAGCGCCACGGGCGGCGTGCGCGCTTTGGTCGGCCCCACGAGGGTGGCGGTCCTCCTGGGGGCCCCCAGCACGATGGCATACAAGATCGAGGTGCTTGCCGAACTGGCGGAGAGGGTCAACCTCTCCGCATACTCCGAGGTGGACCTGACCGTGCCTGAACGTCCTGCTCTGACGCCTTTGCCCGGGACAGCCGGTAGTTGACCGCCACTTGATCGAGAAGTGACGAGGAAGCTAACGTTCAGCTAGTAGAGCCGGGCTAAGCCTAAACCTCTACTTTAGGTCCAGGGCCCGCCCTGGCACAAGGGGCTATGGGAAGGCAGTTATCTGTGACCTTAGCCATTAGGGTTTAGCCGTTAGGAAGGTGCGATGGCCGGGCCTGCGCAGAATTACATAGCCGTCATCAAAGTTGTCGGCATCGGTGGCGGTGGCGTCAACGCCGTCAACAGGATGATCGACGCCGGCCTGAAGGGCGTCGAGTTCATCGCCGTCAACACTGACGCGCAGGCTCTTCTCATGAGCGACGCCGACGTGAAACTTGACATCGGCCGGCAGCTGACACGCGGTCTCGGAGCGGGGAGCGACCCCGAGATCGGACGCCAGGCGGCCGAAGAGCACCGTGACGAGATCGAAGAGGTCCTCAAGGGTGCGGACATGGTCTTCATCACGGCAGGCAAAGGTGGCGGCACCGGTACGGGCGGCGCGCCGGTTGTGGCCGAGATCGCCAAAGGGGTAGGGGCTCTCACCATAGGGGTCGTGACGCGGCCGTTCTCGTTCGAGGGCCGCCGCCGCGCGATGCAGGCCGACGCGGGTATCCAGGCGCTCAAGGAGAAGGTCGACACCCTCATCGTCATCCCGAACGACCGTCTCCTCGCAGTGTCGAGCAACAAGACGACCATGGTCGGCGCGTTCAAGATGGCCGACGAGGTGCTCCTGCACGGGGTACAGGGCATCACCGAGCTCATCACTACGCCCGGGCTCATCAACACCGACTTCGCCGACGTGAAGATGATCATGAGCAACGCCGGGACGGCGATCATGGGGATCGGTTCGGCTTCAGGCGATGGGCGTGCGACCGCAGCGGCCAAGCTGGCGGTGACGTCGCCGTTGCTGGAGGCCTCGATCGAAGGCGCCCGCGGCATCCTGCTCAACATCGCCGGTGGCCCGGACCTTGGCCTGTTCGAGGTAAACGAGGCCGCCGAGATAATCCACTCGGCCGCCCACCCCGATGCCAACATCATCTTCGGTCAGGTGATCGACGACGACATGGGTGACGAGGTACGGGTGACCGTGATAGCGGCGGGCTTCGACCGCTGGGACGGTTCTGCGCAGCCGCAGCCTCACGCGGGCGACGTCTCTCCCATGCCCGGCTCGAGGCGGTCCCTGGGCCTGGCGGAGACCGACGGCGACGTGACTGGCTCGGGGCTCAACTTCGGCGACGAAGACGATTTCGACGTCCCCCCCTTCCTCAAGTAGCGCCGGCACCCTCCCTCGGGGGACCTGGACCGTCCCTCTGCCCGGCGGTGCTGTTGTCTTTGCGGCAGGTCGCTCCTCAGGAGACTTTTCGAGCCTCACCGGGACGGGGCGGCTCCCTCGCGAGGTACAGGGGTCACCGCGGGCCGGCCCCGGGCTCGGCGGTACGCCGCTCACCTGGCTGCGCCAGGTCCACGGGGCTCGTGTGGTCGCGGTCAACAGTCCCGGGGACCACTGTGGTTCCCCGGCCGACGCCGCGGTGACCCGGTGCAGGGGCGCAGGCCTTGCAGTACTTACCGCAGATTGCGCGCCCGTGGCGTTGTCGAGCCCCGAGGGGGTCATCGGCATCGCCCACGCCGGTTGGCGGGGCTTGCTCGCCGGAGTAGTCGAGGCCGCAGTCGCCGCCGTCCGCGAGCTTGGGGGGACGCAGGTTTACGCAGCCCTAGGGCCTTGCATCCGGCCGCACGGCTACCGCTTTTCCGAAAGTGACCTCGAGCTGCTGATCGCCCGGTTCGGGCGCGGGGTGAGATCTTGCGACGAGGCGGGCAACCCAGCCCTCGACCTCCCGGCGGCTGTCTCTTCGGCTCTCGGGATGAGCGGCGCGACCCTCGTTGCGAGCTCGGCCTGCTGCACCCACTGTTCTCCCGACCACTGGTCGTGGCGTGCCCGGGCAGATACGGGCCGCCAGGCGACGGTGGTCTGGCGGCCGGTCGAGCGGTGAACCCCCGGCTCCCGAGCCCTGAGGAGTTCGCCGACAGGTTGGCCGCCACGAGGGCGCGCATCGAAAGGGCTTCGTCCACCGCCCAGCCGGTCCGCCTCGTTGCGGTGACAAAAGGCTTCGGCGAAGACGCCGTCAGGCTGGCCGCCGCCGCCGGCGTCGAGGACTTCGGAGAAAACTATGCCGGCGAGATGTTGGGCAAGCTCCCAGTTGCCCCGGCGACGCGTTGGCACTACCTGGGTGCAATGCAACGCAACAAGATCGGCCGGCTCGCCGCTCACGTTTACCTGTGGCACAGCCTGGACAGCCAAGAGGCCGCCTCCGCCCTGGCGCAACGGGCCCCCGGTGCCCGGGCCCTGGTCCAAGTGGCGTTGACAAGCGGTGGCGGGCGCCGTGGCGTGGCTCCTGAAGTAGTGCCCCCGTTGGTCGACATGGCACGCCGGGCGGGGTTGGACGTCCGGGGGTTGATGGCGGTCGGGCCTCCCGCGGCTCCGCCCGAAGATGTGCGCGCAGATTTTGCCAGGGTCGCCGCGCTTGCTCGCTCGCTCGGCCTGGCCGAGCTGTCGATGGGCATGAGCGGCGACTTCGAACTGGCGGTAGCAGAAGGTGCCACCATCGTGCGCCTCGGCCGGGCGTTGTTCGGCGAACGCCCGTTACGGCGGCAGCGCGGCGAGGAGGCGTCAACGACGGCGCCGACGCTAGGCTTGTAAGAAGGAGGAGCTATGCCCGGGACAGGCAAGAAGATGCTGATGTGGCTCGGCCTCGCCGACGCCGAGGAGTACGACGATTACGAGCCCTACGAGGAGGCACCGGCTCCTCAAGCCTCGGCCAGGAGGGCCCCCGACCCGGTCGAAATGGCGCCGCAAACATCGCCTGCGGTCCGGACGCTCCCCCGTGAAGGCAACGAAAGTGGGCCGATCAACCTTCGCCCTGCGACCACGCAGTTGCGCTCCCTGCCCACTCCCGCCTCCGTCGCCGCGGCGGTGCCGCCCGCCAAGGTTTACGTGGCCTCACCCTCCGAGTTCGCCGACGCCCAGGAGATCGCCGACCGTTTCCGCAACGGCCAACCGGTGATCGTAAACCTCGGCAACGCGTACCGTGAGCTCGCCCACAGGATGATCGACTTTTGCAGCGGGGTCGCATATGCGCTCGGGGGCGCAATGGAGAAGGTGGCGGACAAAGTGTTCTTGATGACTCCCACAAATGTCGAACTGTCCGCCGAGGAGAAGCGCCGGCTCCAGGAAAAAGGTCTTTACCGGCCGTGACTTTGGGTCGCCCAAGCCGCTCCTCGCCGCGTTCGTAGGGGTGCCCGTTGTTTTGGGTTGACCGGCCGTTTTACACGATTGGCTACATTTACCTCCTGGTAATGATCCTCTGGGCGGTCCTTTCCTGGTTCCCTGTTGACCCGGGGTCGCCCGTGTCGAAGTTCCGCCACAGCCTCGGGGTGCTGGTACAGCCGGTGGTGGCTCCGTTCAGGCGGTTCATACCGCCCGCCGGCATGTTCGACATGTCGTACATGGTGGCTTTCATCGTCGTGCTGCTGCTCAACGAGTTCGTTTTTTACCGCATAGTCATATAGGCCGAACGGCCGTACCGGCCAACTACAGGGTCGCCGGACGGACGGACGGAGGGCGGCGCGGCGGGGCGGGCGTCAGGCGGACCGGGCCCGGTTGGGCGTCGGGGCCTCGGCGCGGGCCGTTGAGATATGTGTGGAAGATGAAAGGCCTGGTGTTAGCATTGGTCTCCATGGAGTTGACCCCAAAGGTCTTCCGTGACGTGCAGTTCCGGGAGAAGCTTCGCGGTGGTTACCACCCTGAAGACGTCGACGAGTTCTTGGAGCAGGCGGCCCTCGCTGTCGAGGCAATGCAAGCCCAGTTGAGGCAGGCTCTCGACCGCGCCCAACGTGCCGAGATGGCGGCGGGGGAGGCCTCGTCCACAGACGAAACACTCCGCAAGGTGCTCCTCCTCGCGCAACGCACCGCCGATCAGGCGATAGGTGAGGCGCGCAACGACGCCGACAGGATCGTCGCGGAGGCCAGGGCCAAGTCGGCCGCGATGCTCGTCGACGCCGAGGACCGCAGCCGCAAGGCCTACGAGGACAGCGTGTCGGAAAGCCGCCGCAACCTCGCCCGGGCCGAGGAGGCCCGCAGGCAGGCCGAGGAGGAAGTCGAGGCGTTGCGCGGCTGGGTCGACCAGCACAAGGGCCACCTGTTATCCGTGTTGCGGGAGGCTGAGGCCTTGGTCGAGCGGGCCGGGTTTTTGAGCGAGCCCCCGACCGTCACGCCCTCGGGTGTAGCGAGCGACCACGACGCCGGCCACTTCGCAAGAGCAGGGTTGGAGGAAAGTGGGGAAAGTGGCGAGGGGACCTCCGAAGCCGGCACCGCTGCCCCGCTCAGCGAGGACGCGACGGCCGAGTGGGACGCTCAACACCAAAACGGGTTCGGAGGCGACGAGGCAGCCGGCCAGCCGGCCCCCCAGCAGGCAGGCGCCATCCCTGATGGTGGTGCGTTCGGCAGCGCGTACAGTGCCTACGGCCAGGCTCCCGGCAATGGGGTCGCCGCCTCTGCCGCAGGTCAGGGCGAGGCGACGATGGCTTTCGACGAGCGTGCTCTTGACAGCTTCTTCAGCGACCAGGATCTCGGCGAATCCCGCGGCCTGGGCCGTTTCCGCCGCCGGCAGTAGGCTCCCGGGGCCCCGCCCCGCCCTTCGCCTTTGCACCGGCCCGCTGGGCCTAAGAGTGCCGCAAGGTTTTGCTGCGTACGTGGTAGGCTTCCCCGCTCCCTCGAAGGGTAAGGTGCCACGATGCCCAGAGCCAAGCAAGAAGACAAGGCCCAGGTAGCCCCATCGGCCCCACCTGCAAAGGAGCGGGCCAACGGGGCCGCAGGCAAGCGCCCGGCGGAGCCCCCGGCCAAAGGTGCAGGGGCAGCGAAGGCGGCGAGCCCAAAGGACGCTACGGCGTCCACCGGTGCCGCGCCTGTGGCCCGGGTTGCCGGCGCTACTGCCAAAAAGGCGTCGCCGGCCAAGGCTGCCGCCTCGCCCAAGAGCACCAAGCAGGCGAAGGAGGCTCCCGCAGCCAAGAAGGCTCCGGCCGCCAAGGCTGTCGCAGGCAAGGGCAAGGCTGTCCAAGCCAAGTCGCCTGCGCCGGCGAGCGGCGCCGCCCCCCATCCGGGTTTGAGCCCAGCGAAGGCCGCCGCGCCTGCACCCAAAGCGAACGTGCAGGCGGCCCACGTGGCCAGCAAGGAAGCGGGGCCAAAGGCCCCGAGCCGGGCCGACGCCGACCCGGGCACCGTTGCCAGGACAAAGATGACCTCTCCGGCCGCCGGGGCTTCCCCTGAGACGGCTCCCACCGAGGCGCAGCACGGCCACAAGGCGCCTCCCTCTCATCCCAAGGCGGCCTCTCACCCCAAGGCCGAGGTGCCCGCGCCCACCCATGCTCGTAGCCACAGGGCGCCGGCTCCCGCGTTGCTCCAGGTCGCCGGAGCTGCGTCCCATGCCGGCACCGTTGTGGCCGAGGAGCCTGAGGGCCCTTTCCTGGCCCGGCAACGTGAGCTCCTTCTCGTTGAGCGCCGCAACTACACCCGCCAGGCCGAGGAATTGAGGGCCGAAGCCGAGGCGCTCGCTTTGGAGCACGAACCCGGCGACGTGCAGTTCGACGAGGAGGGCGGGGAAGGGGGCACAGCGAATGTCGACCGCGAGCTCGACCTGCACCTCTCGGCGCAGGCCCACGCTGCGATCGAGGAGATCGACGCCGCTCTCGCCAAGCTCGAAGCCGGCACTTATGGCTACTGCGAGAGCTGCGGCAACCCAATCCCGAGAGCCAGGCTCGAGGCGCTCCCGCACGCGCGGCTTTGCGTCTCGTGCAAGAGCGGGGGGCTGACCTCGCGGCGGCAATGAGAGGGCGGGGGGGCGCCGGGCGGGGCGTCCTCCTTGCGGGTGTCGCGGGCGCTGTCGTGGCTCTAGACCAGTGGACGAAGTCCTGGGCGCAACAGAGCTTGGCAGGCAAGGGCCGTGAACACGTCTTTTGGACCGCCTACTTCGTGCTTACCTACAACCGTGGGGCCGCCTTTTCTCTCGGCAGCGGCGTGTCGGCCCTGGTCGAGGTGGTGGCCGTCGCACTCGCGCTGGTTGTGTTGCTGGTGTCGGGCCGCTTGGCGAAAGGGGGCGGCAACCTCGCTGCCCTGGTGGGGTTCGCTCTGATCGGGGGAGGGGCGGTCTCCAATCTGGCGGACCGGGTGTTCCGCCACCACCATGGGGCTGTCGTCGACTTCGTCCAGGTTGTGAGCTGGTGGCCTATCTTCAACATCGCGGACGCAGCAATAACGCTCGGTGCAGTGACCGTGGCCGTGAGCTTGGTGCTCTTTCCTCGCCTCTCTGCCCCGCCTCGCAGTGCCCTCCCCGACGGGAGCGGCGGGGTACCGTGACGTCGCCGGACGGTCCGGCCTCCGGGCGCACACCGGGGACGGCCGCCCAAGGGCGGCCCGGCACCGACCCGGACGTCGGGGGGCAGCTCCGCTTGAGCGTCCCGGCGGCCCTGGCGGGGGAACGGCTCGACCGCGGCCTGGCCCTGTTGACCGGGGTCAGCCGGGCGACGGCGGCGCGCTTGGTAGCCGGGGGCCGGGCTTCGATAGGAGGCAAGCCGGCGCGTACCGCCAGCCGCCGGCTCCACGACGGGGAGCTTCTCGAAGTGGACCTCGGCGCAGGAGCACAAGATAACGACCCTGCTCGGGAAGCTCCCGCCCTCGGGGCCCCTCGGGCACAGGGGCCTTGTGGAGAAGCGGCCCCCCTTGCGATCGTCTACGCGGACGCCGACGTCGTAGTGGTGGACAAGCCCGCAGGACTGGTCGTCCACCCAGGAGCCGGTAACCGGCAAGGGACGATGGTCCAGGAGCTGGTATCCCTTTTCCCTGACATCGCGGCCGCCGGGCCGGGCTCCGAACGGCCCGGGGTCGTCCACCGCCTGGACAAGGGCACCTCCGGCCTACTGGTCGTCGCTCGCAACGAGCACGCCCGCGAAGCACTCGTGGCGCAGATGGCGGCTCGCTCGGTCGACAGGCGCTACCTGGCGCTCGTCCACGGGGTCGTCGACGAGGACGAAGGAGCGGTAGATGCGCCGCTCGGGAGGTCGCAGTCAGAGCGTGCCAAGGTCGCGGTCGTGCATGGCGGGAAGCCTGCGAGGACCCGCTACTGGGCGCGAGCCCGCCGTACGAGCCCGCTCCCCGTCACCTTGCTGGTCTGCCGGCTGGAGACCGGACGGACTCACCAGGTGCGGGCGCACTTCGCCGCCATCGGCCACCCCGTCGTAGGTGACGAACGCTATGGCCGCCCCAGCACGGTTTCTGAGGTGGCCCTGCTCCTCCCGCACCTCCGGCGGCCCTGGTTGCATGCAGCGCGGCTCGGCTTCGTCCACCCCTCGTCGGGGCAGGACATGAAGTTCACGTCAGCCCTGCCCCCCGACCTCGTCGAAGCCCTGGGCACGCTCGGGATTAGCGAGGATGACGCCGTCGTCTAGGCAGCGCGTGCCCGAAGAGGGCGGAAGCAGGAGCACCGCCCCGGCCGCCCGGGCTTAGAAACCTTTCAGGCAGGGACGGGCGCGGCTCGGGTCACCCGGCTGACCATCTCGGCGACCGTGAACGAGTCGAGGTAGGCGCGCATGTAATCCCCGGCCTCGGCCCAGACCGAGAGAAGAGCGCACTGACCTTCGTGGTTGCAGGCGCCTCCTTCGTGCGGTTCCCCGAAATCCCCCACCACGATCGGGCCGTCGACCGCCGCAACGATCTGGCCAAGGGTGAGTTTCTCGGGCGGCCTCGCCAGTACGTACCCGCCGCCGACGCCCCGCTTGGAACGCACAAGCCCAGCGCCCTTGAGAGCGAGGAGGATCTGCTCGAGGTACGGCTGGGGCAGGCCGGTCCTTTCTGCGATGTCGCGGACAGATGTCGGCAGGTCGCCGCCGTGCAGTGCGAGGGAGAGCAGCGCTCGGCAGGCGTAATCACCCCGGGTCGAAACCCTCATGTCCAAAATGGTACAGGGATCCCACCCTGCCTTCCCGGGACGGCTTCATATAGCCTCCGAGAAGTGGCGGGCACAGGTGAGGCGGGGGGTGCGGCAGTGGGCCTGGCGGGACAGGTCGGGCGTCCCGGGCCTGTTGCGGGGCTGGTCTTGCCCGATTACGGGGGCGCTTGCATCAGCTCGCTCGTACCTGCCCTACTTACCCCGCAGGCCGAGCGGCCGGGCTGGCTCCCTCAGCCTCTCAGGTCGGCGGCCCAGGTCGTCCTCCTGGTGCTCGACGGCCTCGGCTGGCTGCAGCTCGGGGAACGCCAGGCGCTGGCACCGGTGCTCACCGCCATGGAGGGCATCCCTGTTACCACCGTCGCCCCGTCGACGACTGCTACCGCCCTCACCTCGCTCGCCCTCGGGATGCCACCGGCGCGCCATGGGATCGTCGGCTACAAGTTCGCCGTTAGCGGGCCGACGGGACGTGAAGTGCTCAACGTCCTGCGCTGGAGCACGCGTTCGGGAGATGCCAGGCAGTTCTTCCCACCAGTGCAGGCTCAACCCCATCTTTCCTTCGAAGGAGTGCCGGTCGCCGTCGTGAGCCGGAGCGACTTCGCCGGGACGGGCTTCAGCCAGGCCCACCAGCGCGGGGCGCGCGAGGTCGGCTGGTCTGTGCCCTCCAGCATGGCGGTGCTGGTGAGGCAGGTGCTGTCGGCTGGCGACGCCTTGGTTTACGCCTACTACGACGGGATTGACAGGGTCGCTCATTCGGCGGGTTTCGGCGAGCTCTACGACGCGGAGCTGGTCGCGGTCGACAGGCTCGTCTCGGACCTGGTCTCGGCTCTCCCTCCCGGTGCCGTGCTCGCCGTAACCGCCGACCACGGCCAGGTGGAAGTCGGGCGGCTGGCGGTCCCGCTAGCCCCCGAGGTCGCTCGGCTCAGCGGGCTCATGAGCGGCGAGGCGAGGTTCCGTTGGCTCCACGCCCTGCCCGGCGACCGGGGAGAACTGTACGAGCAGGCATCAGCCGTCTATGGCCGGGAGGCCTGGGTCGCCACCAGGGACGAGGTCGTGAAGGCAGACGTGCTCGGTGCGGGCCCGAGCCCCGAGGCGTTGGAGCGGCTGGGAGACGTGCTCCTCGTCCCGCTCGACAACCGGGCCTACTTGGACCCTGGTGACCAGGGCGACGCAAGGCTCGTCTGCCGCCACGGCGGCTTGTCCGGCGCCGAGATGCTTGTCCCGCTCCTGTGCAGCGGGTCTTAGCCGCCGTTTAGCCGCGCCTGCGAACAGAGACGGCAGCCGGTGCAGGCTCGGCCGCCGCTCAGGCGGGTGTGGCCCCCCCGGCAGACGTACGCGCTCGTTCGGCGTTGGCGATCTGGACAAAAGCCATCCGGATCTGCCCAAGGCCGTCCGTTAGCGTGCGTTCGCCCTCACCCAGCCTGCTGCCAAGTCCCTCCACCAACGCGCTGAGGGCGTCGATCGCCAGCTGCGCCTGAGCGAGCTGGGGCGGCTTTTGGGAGAGGTGGAGAGCAGCGAGCTCCCAGAGGCCCATAGCGTGGTTGGCGATCACGACCTCGACGGGCGCTTGGAGGAGCTGTTCACGGATCGCGTCCATCTCCGCCTGCGCCTCTTCGATCTCTTCGGGGGTCGGCTGGCCGGCGAGGTCGTCCTGCCCACCAGTACCTCCAGGCCGACCTTCCCCCGGCCCTCCAGGCCGACCTTCCCCCGGCCCTCCTGTTTGACCGCCCCCGGTTGCCGGCCCACCAGTTTGGGGACGGGGTACCGGGTGTTCCCCGCCCGGCGTCCAAAGCGTGCTCACTGCGCTACTCTATGATCAAACGACGATCACGTGGCATGAGGAGCCCGGCAGCGCATAATGGTCACAGACGGTAAATAGGGTGCCGAGTATGAAATGCTGCTCGGCAGACCGGGCGTCGGGGCGCCGGTCCTGTCAGGCTGCGGCTGTAGGGGGTATGTCCTTAACCGAGGTGGCGGCTTCGCGCAGGAGCTTCGTGGCGTTTGTTGTTCGTCGGGGCCTATCCCCTTGCTTGTGAGCGCGCGCTTGCGCACGCTCTCCGGTGGGGACTTCTCGGAGCTCGCCGGTCCTCGGGGACCTAACGGGTAACGGCCCCCTGACCATGTTCGCTGAAAGCCTCTGTACGGGGCATTTAATAAGGAGACCAGCGCATAGCGACTGCAACTGAATTAGAAGAGCACCGGGTCAACGAGCGCATCAGGGCCCGCGAAGTCCGGCTGATAGACCCCGAGGGTAAGCAGCTCGGCGTCAAGACCCTCCCGGACGCCTTAGCGGTTGCCCACCAACTCGACCTCGACCTCGTCGAGGTCGCGCCCGATGCCAACCCGCCTGTCTGCCGGATCATGGACTACAACCGGTTCAAGTACGACATGGCGCAAAGGGCGAAGGAGTCGAGGAAGAAAGCCACCAATACCAGCATCAAGGAAATGAAGTACCGGCCCAAGATCGGGTCGGGCGACTTTTCGACCAAGACCCGCCAGGTGAGCAGGTTCCTCGAGGACGGGCACAAAGTCAAGGTCACGATCATGTTCCGGGGCCGCGAGGTCAGCCACCCCGAGCTCGGCATGAAGATCCTGGAGGACCTTGCCCAAGAGGTGTCCTCGGTGGCAAAGGTGGAGGCTGCCCCCAAGCTCGACGGCCGCAACATGACGATGGTGCTGGCGCCGGACCGCAGGGCGAGGCAGCAGCAGGCGCGAAGGCCCGCGCAGGACGGCCCGCGGCCGGCCCCGGCTGTCGCACTCGACCAGGAGCGCTCACAGGACGGCTCGCCCGAGCCGCCACCGGCGCCGCTCGCCGATAGCTCGGAGCTCGAGGACGGTCGCCAAGGTCCGGCCGAAGCGAGGAGGCACGGGGCGCCCTCGCTTGCGGCCACGACCCCGGCCTAGCTCACCCCGCCCAGCCGGCCCAGCCCACTGACATGGGCAGCACTTCGCTTGATAGGCTGCACCGGTGCTCGCCGGCGCCTCGCTGCCGGTGGGGTTCTTGGATAGGGACTTGTAGATGCCAAAGCAAAAGACAGATAAGGGCGCGGCCAAGCGCTTCAAGGTGACGGGCACCGGGCGCCTCCGGCGGCGGCAGGCCATGAGGTCGCACCTGCTCGAAAAAAAATCCTCGCGCCGTACGCGCCGCCTGTCGCGGCCCCAAGACGTCGCTCCGGGAGACGTCCGCTCGGTCAAGCGCCTGCTCGGCATCTGAGCGTCAGTGGTGAAAGGAACAGCAAGTGGCAAGGGTTAAACGCGCTGTCCACAGCAAGAAGCACCGGCGGTCCGTGCTCGAGGCTGCCAGCGGCTACTACGGCAACAAGAGCCGGAGCTACCGAGCGGCACATGAGCAGGTCAACCACTCGCTCGCGTACGCCTTCCGGGACCGGCGGGCGAGGAAGGGCGAGTTCCGCAGGCTCTGGGTGCAGCGCGTCAATGCAGCTTGCCGGGCCAATGGGACGAGCTATAGCCGTTTCGTCGCCGGGCTCAAGGCAGCAGGCGTCGAGGTTGACCGCAAGGTGCTGGCGGACCTCGCAGTCAGAGATAGTGCCGCCTTCACACGTCTTGTGGAGGTCTCGGGGGCCCAAGCCACACCAGCGCCGGCTTCGGGAGCGCGACCGGCGCCCGGCCAGGAGCCCGCAGCCGGCGAGGGCGCCGAGCTGGCCGACCACGGTGCCGAGCTGGCCGACCATGGTGTTGCCGGGCCCGAAGCGAGCGCCAAGACGGTCGCCGCGAGGCCGCGCGCGAGCAAGGTGAAAGCCGCCGAAGAGAGCTGAGCCGCGTGAGCGCCCTCGGCTACAGGCACCAGAGGGTCCAGCGGCTGCGGCGCCTCGTCGGGAGGCGCAGCGCCCGAGCTGAAGAAGGGCGCTTCGTCATCGAAGGCGCCAAGCTCCTCGAGGAGGCCCTTGCTGCAGGGGCACAAATCGAGGCTGTCTTCTTGGGCCCTGATTGGGCCGGCGGGGCCGAAGATCCCGATCGTGACGGCTCGGTGCCATCTGGAGCGGGGGAGAGGTTGAGGCACCTGGTGGACCGGGCCTACGAGCGGGGCGCCCGCATCTTCGAGCTCGAACCAGGGGTGCTCGCGAGGGTCTCGGGCACGGTGACGCCCCAGCCGGTAATGGCTGTCGCCTACCTGCCCGAGGTGACCCTGGCAGACGTGGCCGCTCGCAAGCCGCGCCTCGTTGCGGTTTGCGTCGACGTCCGGGACCCGGGCAATGCCGGCACTGTGGCTCGTTCGGCCTGGGCGGCCGGCGCGGACGCGCTCGTGTGCTGCGAAGGCACCGTCGACATCTGGAACCCCAAGGCGGTCCGGTCGTCTGCAGGGGCTGTCCTCCACCTGCCGGTGGTGCCCGGGGGAACTGCCACCGACGTCCTCGCCGAGATCGGGCGCTGGGGGCTCAGGAGGTGGGGGGCGGTCTCGTCGGGTGGCGAGGACTACTCCGCAGCCGACCTGGCAAGCCCGTGCGCCTTGGTGCTCGGCAACGAAGCCTCGGGCCTTTCGCTCCACGAGCTCGAGGGCGGCCTCGACGGTGTGGTGACCATACCGATGGCGCCCGGGGCAGAGTCGCTCAATGTCGGGATGGCGGCAGCGGTCCTTTTTTTCGAGGCTTCCAGGCAACGCCGGCACGGCCGGCCCACATCTCACGTAGCAGATCCGCCCGTTCCCTCGGCTGAGCGTTGATGGCACCCGGTCGCGCGCCACTGCGAAATGCTCACGGCATACCGGCAGGATTTCACGGGCCGGCGGAAAATCACCGGTGCACGCCGGGTCGAGGCGAGCGAGAAACGCATGTGCGCCGCCGCGCCTCCTCTGGCAAGCTGGCTGAGCCATGACCGTCGAGACCGCTGCGGTGCAAGAAGCGTTCGAGCACGGCAGGGAGATGATCCTGCGGGCCCGCTCGGTGACCGAGCTTCGCGCCGTCGAGCCGGAGTCCTTTGGGAAAAGGAGCGCGCTCGCGGCGATAACCGCGAGGTTGCGGGACGAGCCCCCCGAACGTCGGCGAGAGCTCGGGCAAGCGCTCCAGGACGCCCGGGCCGTGCTGGGGGAGCTCTTCTCGCAAAAGCTGGCAGATCTCGGCGCACAAGAAGCCCTGCGCCGGGCCGAAGCCGAGCGCGCCGACCTCACCGAACTGGCACTCGGCTTCGAGAGCGCCTCCGGCCCGCTTGCCACCTGGACGGCACTGCCCTCGCCCCCCGGTCACCTTCACCTCGTCACTCAGGTGCGCGACGAACTCGAGGATCTCTTCATCTCGATGGGTTTCGAGGTAGCGGAGGGCCCCGAGGCTGAGGACGATTGGCACAATTTCGAAGCCCTCAATATGCCGCCGCACCATCCCGCAAGAGCGATGTTCGACACTTTCTACCTGAAGACGGCCAAACCTGAAACAGTCTTGCTCCGGACGCACACCTCGCCGGTACAAGTCCGCATGATGGAGTCCCGGCCGCCGCCGATCTACATGGTTGTCCCGGGTCGTTGCTTCCGGCGGGACACCCCGGACGCCACGCATTTGCCCGTATTCCATCAGCTCGAAGCTTTGGTGGTGGACGAGGGCGTGTCGATGAGCCATCTGGCCGGCACGCTCGACGCCTTCGCGAACGCTTTTTTCGGCCCGGGGCGCAGCGCCCGCCTCCGGCCTAGCTTTTTCCCCTTCACCGAGCCATCGGCTGAGTTCGACGTCACGTGCTGGGTGTGCGGCGGTACCGGGTGCCGTACGTGCGACGGTTCGGGGTGGGTCGAGCTCGGAGGTTGCGGCATGGTCGACCCGGCCGTCTTCGGGGCGGTGGGCATAGATCCCGAGCGTTATACCGGTTTCGCTTGGGGGTTCGGGATCGATCGGCTCGCGGCGGCGCGCACCGGGTTGGCAGACCTGCGCGACCTGTTGGATAATGACGTCCGTTTCCTCAGCCAGTTCTGAAGCCTGAATGCGCGCACCACTTTCCTGGATCCGTGAGTTCACGCCCGTCGAGGCGCCCCCTGGCGAGGTAGCGCACACGCTGTCGTTCCTCGGCCTCGTCGTCGAGGGCATGGAGGTGACCGGCGCGCCCTTACCCGGGATCGTCGTCGCACGCGTGCTTGCCACGCGTCCCCACCCAGCAGCCGACCGGATCCAGCTTGTCGACGTCGACACCGGCGACGGAGAGGCTTTGCAAATATGTTGCGGGGCTTTCAACATGAAGCCTGGCGATCTCGTCCCCCTTGCCACAATCGGGACCGTGATGCCGAGCGGTATGGAGATCGGCCGGCGAAAGCTGCGAGGCGAGTGGTCAAACGGGATGCTTTGCTCGGCGCCCGAGCTCAATTTGGGGCCCGAAGGGCCCGAGCCGGCGATCCTCGTCCTCGCGTCCGGGTCGGCTGAGCCCGGGCAAGCGGCCGCCGAAGCTCTCGGGCTCGCCGCCGACGTCATATTCGACCTTGACATCAGCCCAAACCGTTCCGACTGCTTTTCCATCGCCGGCATTGCGCGCGACCTTTCGGCAGCTTTCGGCCTTGAATTCTCCCTGCCCGAGCCGCCCCATCGGGCCGACAGCGAGGTGGCCTCCGCCAATGTCGCCGTAAGTGGCCCGGCCGCTGTTGCGTGCCCACGTTTCACGGGCACCGTTATCGAGTCGGTTGAGCTCGCCCAGGTGAGCCCTGTCGTCCGGCACCGCTTGGTGCTTGCAGGCATGCGGGCGATCAACCCGGTAGTGGACGTGTCCAATTACGTCATGCTCGAGCTCGGCCAGCCCAACCATCCCTATGACATCGAAAAGCTGGGGGGCCAAGGCCTGGTTGTGCGTTGGGCCGGGCAAGGCGAACAAATCGTGACTTTGGACGGCACGGTGAGGCGCCTTTGCCCCGAGGACCTCGTAATTGCCGACGGCGAAGGAAAAACCGTTGGTGTAGCGGGCATAATGGGTGGTGCCTCCGCTGAGATAAGCCAAACGACGAGGACGGTGCTGCTCGAAGCGGCCAACTTCGCTCCCCACGTGGTGTCTGCCACCGGGCGGCGGCTTTCCTTGTTGAGCGAAGCCCGGACCCGCTTCGAACGCGGCGTCGACATAGAACTTGCTACTTTGGCGGTCGACCGTTTCGTCGAGCTCCTCGGCCCAGCGGTTCGCCCAGGTCGCACCACCGACGTACGTGCCCCCCTTCCGCCCGAGCCGCCCGTCCGCTTACGCACCGAGCGTGCCAACCTCGTGCTCGGTACCTCGTTGACGCCCGGGGAGTGCGCCGAGCTGCTCGGCCGGCTGGGCTTTCGTGCCACGCCGGCCGCCGACGGCGGCGCTGCGCCCGGCGAGCAAGTGCAGGGCGCCTACGACGTGGAAGTCCCGACGTGGCGGCCTGACTGCCGCCGCGAGGTGGATCTCATCGAGGAAATTGCCCGCGTCCATGGCTACGACCGCATCCCCCGTTCGCTCCCGCCGCGCCCGCTGAAGGCGACGGGGCTCACCAGGTACCAGCGGCAACGCCGTCGCGCCCGGGAGGCGCTCAAAGCCGCTGGGCTCGACGAGGCTTGGACGACGAGTTTCCTCTCCCCGCAAGAACTTTCCGGCACCGGTTCGAGCGCCGCCCGAGCGATCGAGCTCGAAAACCCTCTCGACCAATCGCAAGCACTGTTGCGGACCTCGGTCCTCCCGGGGCTATTGCGGGCAGCCAGGTTCAATTTCGAGCGGCAAGCGGCAGCGGTCCGGCTGTTCGAGATCGGCCATGTCTTCGAGCGCCCGTCCGGCGCCGGACCGCCCGGGCCTGTCGAAGGTGTCCACGAGTGGGAACAGCTCGGCATCGTCGCCGCCGGCCCCGGTACGGACATGAATTACGCCGTGCGGGCTTGGGAAGTGCTTTTCAGGGCTCTCCACCTCGGGAGCCGGCCTGCCGCCGCCCTCGCCCCCCCGGCGGCCGCTGCGGGGCTCTCGACGGCCGCAGCTGGAGGTCCTCCAGGGCTCGGAGAGGCCCTTCACCCGGGACGGCGCGCCGACCTTGTGATATCGGGTGAGCGGGCCGGGGCGCTCGGAGAGCTTTCCCCCCAACTCGCCGCGCGCTGGGGCCTGCCCGGCGCGGTTGCCGTCGTCCTGGTCGACCTCGGCGTGCTGCTCGGCGCGCCCGAGCGCGCTCTTGTTGCTGAGCCTGTCTCGCGGTACCCGGCCGCCGACCTCGACATGGCGTTTGTCGTGAGCGACGAAGTTGTGGCCGGCCAGCTCTGTGAGACGCTCGAGCAAGCCGCCGGGGAGTTGGCCGAATCGGTGGTGCTCTTCGATATCTGGAGGGACGGTTCCCTCGGGCAGGGCAAGCGCAGCCTCGCCTTCCGTGCCCGCCTGCGGTCGATGGACCGCACTCTGACCGACGAGGAAGTTTCGGCGGTACGCGAGAGGGCGGCTACGGCGGCGCTCGAGGCACACGGGGCAGTCCTGAGACGCAATTGACACAACGGCGGTCTGGCCACCCCGCACGCGACTGGCCGCAGGTGGCCGCTGCGGCTGGCGCGGTGACCGTCCTCGACTGGCCGGCTTGGGTAACCGTAAAGCCTGGGCTCGACGTTTCGTGGCAAGCGGGGACAGCCGATGCCTTCGTCCACGGCATGCAGTGGGGCCCAGCGCTCGACTTCACTTACGGGCCGTACGGTTTCGCAACCTTCCTCGAGCCGTTCTACCGGTCGACCTCGCTCATCGCCTTCCTCTACGTCCTAGTTGTGACATGGTGCCTCGCCGCCTTGCTCGTCCTGTCGCTCCGGAAGTACTGGGGCCTCGGCCCCGCTGCGGTGGCGGCCTGGGGCGCGATCGCTTTTGTCCGAGAGCCTTTGCACGTTGCCGACTTCGCTTCTTTGGTCGCGTTGGGCCTGGCGATGCTCTTGCTCCGGTCGCACGAGCAGTCCCTGCGGGAAGTACTGGCGGTTGTCCTCGGAGCGCTCGCGAGCTTCGCGTTCCTCGTAAAGCTCAACACCGGCCTCGTAATAGTCGCCCTTCTCGTTGTTGCATTGGCCGGCACGAGCTGTAGCGGGCGCGAAAGGCTTGCCGCTTGTGGCGGGGCGGCGTCGGCAATGATCGTGATGTTCGTTGCGGCTTGGGCAGCGGCCGGGCAGAGTTTTGCAAACATCGCCAGCTTTGCTCACGAGTCTGTCTCGCTCGTGCTCGGTTACAGCACCGCCATGGGGAGCCGTCTCGTGCCACCGGACGCCAAGTGGTGGGCCTTCCCGATCGGGGCTGCGGCAGCGGTGAGCTTGGCG
>DATJMJ010000114.1:0-9710 GCA_035508795.1 Acidimicrobiales bacterium | reverse complement strand
TGCACGCCGCCGTTGACGACGTTGAAGTGAGGGACGGGCAGGCGCGGGGCCGTGCCCGGGCTGGCGAAAGTGCTCCACAACGGGACGCCGGCAGTGACCGATATGGCCCGGGCCGCGGCCATCGACACGCCGACGGTGGCGTTGGCGCCAAGGCGCGACTTGTCCTCGGTCCCGTCGAGGTCGACCAAGAGCCCGTCGATCTCGGCGAGGTCGGCGAAGGTGCGGCCCCGCAGAGCCTCTGCAACCTCCCCGTTGACGTTGGCGACTGCCCGCCGGACGCCTAGGCCGCCGAAACGCGACTTGTCGCCGTCGCGAAGCTCTACCGCCTCACGCGACCCCGTTGACGCGCCCGACGGCACCCCGGCACGGGCAACCGCACCCGAGGTTGAGGTCAGGGTGACGGCAAGAGTGGGCCTCGCACGGGAGTCGAGGATCTCTACTGCGTGCACGTCTTTCACGGTTATGGCCATGGTTCCTCCTTGGCTGGGGCTGTTGCTGGGTTGGGAGAGACCTCGTTTACCCGTAGGACCTGCCAGGAGAGCGAGCCGTCGGCGGCCTGTCGGCACTCGATGGTGTTGAAGCAGCCTGTGCGCTGGGGCACGCTGTCCGGGTCGCCCAGTGAAGGGCCCATGGCGGTGAGCGCAAGCCGGATCGGGGCGTCGTGGCTCACCACCACCCAGGGCGCTCCGCTCGAGTCCCGGGCGAGGTCGGCCAGGGCCGCCAGAGCGCGTTCGCGTACCTCCATGGCGGGCTCGACGCCCGGCGCGGCATCGAGCGACCCCCAGCGGGCGACCACCTCCTGGACGCTCGTCCCCGCCCATTCCCCGTAGTGGCGGTCGGCCAGACGGTCGTCCACCCTCGTCACGAGCCCGGCCCGCCAAGCGACGGCGTCGGCTGTCTCGACGGCCCGGCGGAGGGGGCTGGAGGTTACCGAGCGGGGGCCCCGGCCCACCAGGACGGCGGCCACAGCGGCAGCCTCGTCCCGGCCGACCTCGTCCAAGGGTACGTCGATGTGCCCTCGCAGGGCACCAGCGGCATTGAGCGCAGTCCGGCCGTGACGGACGAGATAGATGACCATCGCCTCGGCGCCGTCCGAAGCTCCCCATCTGCCCTCGTTCGCGGCCACCCGCTGACCTCCTGCGCACCTAGTCGATTGCAGGAGCCATCAGCCCTGATGGGCGGTTCCGGCGAGCTCCTTCGCCTGCTTGCCGATCCTAGCCTTAGCCGGGGTGCCTGTCTTGCGGCACTGGCTCTTGCGGCCACAAGTCCCGGCTCTGGACTTGAAGCTGGCGTCCGGGTCACCGTGAACAGGGACCTGCCGCAACCCCGAACTGGCCCGGTTGCTCGGCACCCTGGGCCGCACGCCGCTTTTCTCCGCGGCCGAAGCCAGCGACCCAGGGCCGCGACGATGGTAGCGCCGATTATTCGGCCGGGAACTTGCGCTGAAAGGGCTCAACGGGGACATGCGGCCGCCACCAGGAGCGTCACCTGCGCTACCAACATTTGTGGGCCGCATATGCCTCGAGACGCCCCGACTGCAGCCGTTTTCACGGCCCCCATGACACCGGTCCGCGCTGGCCTGCTTAGGCGCGGATGCTGGACCCTTCTCCGACCGGTTGCCCTTTCACTGCGGAAGTAGTGGCAAGGTACTTCATAGCGCGCGATTCGCGGGTGCAGAATGCCACCGGTGGCAAGCGCGGACCGGTGGTTCGTATACCGCCTCGGGGACGTCCACTGGGGTGCTCGCGGCGGGGGCGGGCCTGCCAGTGCCACCCCCGTCTTTCGGTCGTCGTACTCGGACCCCCACCGAATGCCAGGTTGGGTTCTTCCAACCAGCCGATCTTATGGCAGGAGGGTCAAGGAAGCGACGGCCTGCCGCCTGGTCGGCGCGGCCAACTTAGGCCCACTGACCAATAAGGCTTTGGACCAAGGTCCCATTCAATGAGTGGCAGGAGCCACTTGGCTTTCCTCGGGTTCGCCGCTGTCGAACGGGTTAGCGCCATCTCGCCCAAACACCTCCCAGTAAGAGTCCTCCCCGTAACTGGTAGGAAGTGGCGCTCCCTCGACAAGCCGGAAGGTGCGGTTGCCGTCAGCCAGGCGCTCCGCGCGTAGGAACAGGGCGGTACTGACGCCCTCCGACCAGAGACTGTTAGCGAGCTCGAACAGGTGGGTCACAAAGGCGATCTTCACATGTGCAGCGGTAAGTGCAGTTACGACCTCGTGCGCGATCTCCGAACCCTCCTGCTCATTCGTGGCCGCAAACGACTCATTGCAGAGCAGAAGGCAGTTCGGGCCTATGAGCTTGGCGATAGCTTCCATCCGGCGCAGCTCCTCGTCGAGCTTGCCGCTTTTCATGGTGGGGTCTTCCTCGCGCTTGAAGTGGGTGAAAATCCCCTCTGAGAGATTGGCCCGGAAGCTCAGGGCGGGCACGAACATCCCGGCTTGCATCATCATCTGGGCCAGTCCCAGGCTGCGCAAGAACGTTGACTTGCCGCCTTGGTTGGCGCCTGTGACCATGATCATCGACTTGCCGTCAGCACGCACCGCGTTACCCACGACCGCCCGGCCGGCTCGCAAAGCCAGGCCAACGTCGTACAACCCCTCCGCGCTGAGGGCAAGCTCCTTGGTGGGCTGGCCGGATGGGACGCAGACGGGCTCTCCGATCCCGCTCAGTTCCTCATGCAAGTTGAGGCAGCCCACGTAAAATGCCAGCTCCCTGCTGAGAATCGTGAAAAAGCTGCGTATGTGCTCGGCGGACTGAGCGAGGGCGTTGGCCGCATGGTTTATCGCCCTGTCCTGCCAGTCTTCGAGGACCCGTAAACCGGCCTCGTCCCGGGTCGACACCTCGAAGCTCATTGTGGACCGGCCAGCCGCGGGTAGCCGCTCCCGCCAGCTCCGCGGCTTTCGCTTGCGCAGAGCAAGGTGGGTGGCTGTGTTGCCCTCGCCAAGCTCGGCGCTGATGAGGGTGCCACCCTTGAACCGGAGCTGGGCGATATGTGCTTCGACAGCGCCGAGGTAGGCATCCTCCAGCTCTTCAGAGACCATCTTGAAGAATCGTGAGAAACCCTCAGAAGAAAACTCATCAGCATGCGCGTGGCTAACGCCTCGGAGCTGCCTCAGGTAGGAGAGCATGAGAGAAGTCGCTTGTAGTGCGCGCGAGAGCACGAGGTGCGGGTTCTTGTAGTAGAGGCCCCAGACCCGCCGTTCTGCCTCTACTGCCTCCACCGCCATCGAGTACAGCTCCCTCACCACCGCTCGGTGCTCAAGACAGTCGGCTAGGACCTCCTGGCGGTAGGCGATCGCCCCGAGATCCCTGAGGCCGAAGAGGAGCGCCCGTTTGCAGGACTCAAAGACAAGCGCATCCCCGCGGGCCATGGTGCTCCAGAGGACGTCGAGCCCAAGGTCCTGGGTGAGGGCAGCCGTGTTTGCCGGCAGCGCGCGCTCGAGATCTAGATCTCGCTCGGCGTGCATGAGGCGCGCCTTCATCAGCCCACCGCCTGGCGGAGCGCGGCATAACTTAGGCCGTACTTGCGCGCCAGTGCCTTAGCGTAAGCTCGGCCGTCGGCGGGCCTCCGGCTCACCTTGTAGGTTCGCACGTCTGGGTCGGCGGGGACGACATCGGCAACCATGCTCACCGTCGCTTCGTTCAACGATGCCAGCTCGTCGACGAAAGTCACGTACACGCATAGAGCGCCGAGCTTGGTCACTCGTCCGAGCACTTTGGCGCCAATGAAGAGGGAGTCCGAGAGCGTGGTAGAGCTGAAACCCTCGTTCAGGACCAGCAGGCTGTTCGCCGTCGCTTTGGCGAGAGCGTCCCGGGCTCGCACCAGCTCGTCGTAGAGCTTGCCGTGCATGGCGTCCAGCCGCTCTTCCCTCTCGAAGTGGCTGAAGATGCGGTCGGGCAGAAAGAGCCGTGCCCTTTGTGCCGGGACCGGGAGACCGAGCCCGGCCAGGAAGTGGAGCTGGCCAAACATGCGGGCAAAAGTGGTCTTGCCTCCTTGGTTCGGCCCCGTCACGACTAGGACACGTTCAGGCCCGGCGAGGTCGATGTCGTTGCACACCACCGCCGAGCCCTGTCGGGCCAGCGCGCTCGCCAGCGCGATATCGAAGGCTTGTTCGACATGGGTCTCTTTGGAGCAGTCGGACACTTCCGGGTAGCAAAAGGGGAGCCCGGCATCTCTCAGGTGCTGAGTGAACTCAAGATAGGCGAGGTAGAACTGGACCTCCCGGTCGAATGCCACGACCGTCGGGTCGAGGAAATCCCGGTACTGGGTGTAGCAGGCTTCCATGCGGGCGAAGACGTCCGGGTACAGTTTTGCCACGCGCTCGAGGACTTGAGCGTGGACGTGGTTCGCGTCGCGTAGGTCTCGGAACTCGGAGAGGAAGTCCTCGGCCGCTCCCTGACGGAACTTTGCGAAAGTTTGCTCTATTTCAGAGCTGTAATCGGGTTCACCGCCAAAAGGCCAGACGGAGACCCGCGTGCCCCTGATGAGCATGGAGTACCGGACATCGGCGAGCTGCCTCCGCAGCTCCCTCAGTTTTGTCTCGAGCGGCAGGAATGCCTCCGAGGCCACGTAGGCGCTCAGGTAGTCGCGGAGCCGTTGGAGCGCACGGGACTCAAGGGGGATGTTCCGAAGCCCGCCGAGCAGGCCGTTCACGGCATCGCAGTAATCCTGCGCTGCGTCGAGGAACCAACCCTGTTCATAGTGGCGCCCCGTGACCTGCCCCATGCCCCGCAGGAACGACCTCACTCGGCGCATGCGCTCTGCGAAACAGCGCACGTAGCTGGCCACTCCCCGCTCGTCGAGGTCTAGGCTCACCTCTTGGCGATAGCGCACTGCCGCCGCGCTGTGAAGCGGCGAACAGAACAGCGGGACCAGGTCGTACTCCTCGCGTCCTTTCAGGATTAAGCTAATGACCTGGTCGAGATGAAGGTCGGTAAAGTAAGCGGGTAGTGCGGGCCTTTTGGCACCGCCGAAGGATGCGTCCGGCGTCTCGAAGACCACGCTTGTGTGGGGCAGGCCGAGCTTCGGTGAGGAGTGTGCCACCCCCAGGGAAGATGCCATCAGCTGTCGCCGTTTTTCTAACTGGTTAAGCCGGGCTCATCTGGCGCGGCCAACAAGCCATGGCTAACGGACGTTCCCAAGGTGACCTCCCTGGCTTGGCCTTCCAGCGTTGTCCGCGGCGGCAAGCGCGGCATCGGCTGCCCGGCGAGCGGTGTCGTTGACTTGGCGGTGCGCTTCCCGCTCGAGCTCGGCCATGGACCGCAGTTCCTCGGCACGCGCCGTGGCCTCCAAGATGGTAGTGACTGAGCGCTCCAGTTCGGCCGCCATGGCGACTTCGAAACGGCGGCGCACGGCGTCTAGGCGCTGGGTCAGGTCCCAGCGCGCCCGACCGGCGTGCTTGTCGAACTCGCTCGCGAGGTCGTGACGGGCCCGCTCGAGGGACCGTCGGCGCCGCAGGGCCGGGGGTAAGAGGCGCCTGAGCGCCCGGTCGATGTTCTCTGTAGAGCTGCCCACGTGCAAAAAGAGGTAGAAGTAGCGCTCCCGCTCTTCAGCTACCTGAGGAACCGTGAGCTCTGGCAGTTTCACCTGGAAGATATCGGCCGCCGCTGCTCTCACGGCGTTGACCCGCTCCTGGGTGCGGTCCCGGAACCGCTCAGCCAGTTCCCTCCACGACTCCTCGGCCTGGGCTGCCTCGGCTTGGCGAAAGCTCTCGAAGCTCTCTCGCACGGCGCTTTCGACCGTGCGGCGCAAGGAGTCCTCCAGTTGGCGCACCGGCGTGGCACGCGCCACCTCGACCAGGCGTCGGTCGCAATTGTTGGGTTCCTGGGCGGCGAAATCGGCGAGGGCCACCTCGATGCGGTGCGCGAGGGCGTTGACGTCGCGCTGCAAGAGGGTCCGTTCGTCCTCGAACGCCTGCCGCTGGTCGGCCGCGGCGGCACGCAGGCGCGACACGCGATCAGCAAGCGTGGCCGCGTCCAGGTCCGCGGTGGCGGCCTCGATCGACAGGGAGTCGTCGATCTCATGGGCAAGACGAGACAATTCGCCACGGGCTGTCTCGACGCGAGCCTCGACGAGATCTTCGTCGATGAAGCGGCGGAAGTCTTCGTAGAAGGCGGCGAAGTCCCCCGCTTCGTCCTCGTCGGGGGCCTCGCCAACCAGCCGTGCCCCGAGAGCGGCGCGGGCACTCACGCACCAGAGCCTCTCTTTGCGGCCAAGGTCGGCGGCCACAGCGTCGGTCACGAACTTGGCCACCTCCCCGCGCTCGGCCCGGTTCAAGTGGTCCACTCGGTTGAGCACGAAGAAGGTCGGCGCTTGGCGCTCAGAGAGGGCGGAGAGCAGTTTGCGCTCTTCCTCGGACATCGGGGCGTCCGCCGAAAGGACCAATATCGCCCCGTCGGCCTCCAGCAGGGCGCGCGCCGCCGCCTCGTCATGACGGAAGACCGAGCCGATACCTGGCGTGTCGACCAGCACAACGCCAGGCCTCAGCAGCTCGACGGGGGCCCGGGCTTCGACCCTGGCGACCTGGCGTTGGTTGCCGGGGTTGCCAGCTTCGGTCACATAGTCCGCCAGGTCCTCGAGCCCGACCTCCTCTTCGGAACCGTCGAGGTGGACCACGGTTGCGCCCCCCGGCCCAAAACCAACCTCGGTGGCGACGGCCGTCAAGGGCAGGACCCCCGTCGGCATGAGCTCGACCCCGAGGATTGCATTGATCAGCGTAGACTTCCCCCGTTTGAACTCACCCAGCACAGAGACGTTGAAACGCCCCCGCTCCAGACGCTCGGCCAACCGTCCGGCTCGTGACTCGAGCTCCTGCCTCCCAGTGGCGGCCGCCGCCAGGTCCGCGGTCGCCTTCGCCAGCCGGTCCAGTTCGCTCTGCATCGGGCAACCTCCTGCCGCGTCTGATCGCGCTGCTCAGTTCCGGTAGGAGCCATCGTCCTCGGGTCTCGCTCACAAGGACCTGGGGCAAGAGGCGAGCTCCATCGCCTGGCACCCACAGTACCACCCACTTGCGAGGCGGCGTGTGGCCTCCGCCCGACCTTCGGGTCTGAGCCCCTAATGGTTTGAGCGCGTAGGAGGGTCCTCAGGGACCAACGTGTTCCCACCCAAGCAGGGACGCGTAGTAGTCGGCAGCGACGAGACGGTCCCCCGCGAACCACGCGGCCCAGAGGCTCCCCTTCTTCGACTCCAGGTCCGTACGGAGGGGGCCGCGTTGACCTTCGAGCTTGGCCACCAGGTCCGGGATGACGGCGCCCTGAGAGCAGATAACGGTTGTGCCGCCCTCGAGGGCCAGCTCGATCGTCGTGCGCAAACCTTGTTCCGGGTGCTTGGAGTACTCGGCTTCGCTCAAGGCGGGCACTGGCATGACGTCGAGGCCGAGGTCCGCCGCCGTCGGTGCAACCGTCTCGACGCAACGGGTGCACCACACGGAGAGCACTCGTCTCGGGGCGAAGGCAGTCAGCACGCTCCTCAATGCGCGGGCCTGCTGGCGTCCCTTCGGGTCCAAGGGCCGGTAGCGGTCGTCCCCGTGCCAAGTGGCGGGGTCACCAGCGGAGCCGTGCCTCACGAGCAGCACCGCCGAGCTCACGGGCACGGCCACCGCGGCCAGAGCGCCGAGCAACGCCTGGTCCTCCTCATAGGTGAGCCGGTCGCGAGCCTCGGCCTCTGCCAACCACTCAAGCCGGTCGACTTCGCCGCCTTCGCTGACAGGCTCATCGACCTCGCCCACGCGCATGGCCCAATACGCCACTTGCTTCGGCCCACGGGGCGTCCAGTAACAACAAACCCCCAGGCGGGGTCCGATCACTGGTCGGATGCCGGTTTCTTCCACTACCTCCCTGTAGGCGGCTGCCAAAGCCAGCTCACCCCGGTGGGCCTTGCCCTTTGGGAAGGACCAGTCGTCGTACCGGGGCCGGTGCACGAGCGCCACCCGCACACCCTCACCGGCACAAGTCCACAGGACGCCCCCAGCTGCCACCACAAGACGGGCGAGAGGCGCATCCAAAGACCCGGCGGACGGCCCCGGTGGCCTGGTGCTCGAAGACATCAAGGCACCCGTTCCTCGGTAACACGTCGTCCTTGACGGCGTTGCTGACGGCGGGGGAAGGCCATCCCTTCGGCGGAGAGCCTGCGCGGGAACGGGCAGCTCCCACCCCGCGCTCGCAGAGCCACTCCCCACCGGGCGAGATGTTCGCGCACCGTTTCTGCCGGCTGTCCGGTGAGCAGCTCTATGTGGGCCAGCGCCACGCCGCAACCTTCATAGAGCTCCGTAACAAGGTCCCTGGTCAACGGCACGGGTCCCGGGAAACGCGCCCAAATGGGACCGAAAGGCGGCACCTGTCGACCCCGTGGTGCCGCAGGACCGCCGAGACCTGCGCATCGGTCTACAACGCCTCCACCAGCAATGTACACACCGTCGACTCCGACATACCGAGGTGGGTGGCTCGCCCGCTTCCTTGGCGTGTCCAGCGTGGCTGCTATCTGGCGCGCTGATACGTCCGCGTCCATGTACATACGCACGGCCTCTCGGACGACGTCTGATTGTTCGAGCACACCTGGTTCCTCCACTAACCCTGAGCCAAGGGCTCATCATGAGCCGATGAGCTCGAGGCTTGGCTGAAGGCCACCACCACCACCGAGGCGTCCTCGTCTCCCTCCGCAACTGACTTGTCGCAAAGGACCTCACAGGCCAGGCCAGGGGCAAGGGTGGCGGCCAGGCTCAGGTCGTTGTCGGTCAGGCGTCGCCACACCCCATCGGTGCAGAGGACGAGCCGGTCCCCATCGTCCACGAGGTACCGGCGCAAATGGGGAGCGACCGCCGGCCCATGCCCGAGACGACGTACGGGCTCGGTCCCCGGTGGAGCAGGCCAGCTCTGGTCCGACGTCAGGCAGTAGACGCGGCCGTTCCGGACCAGGTAGGCGCGCGAGTCGCCGACATGGCCGACAGCCAGGCGCTGGCCGGTGAGGACAGCGGCCGTCATGGTCGAGCGCATGGCCCCTGACCCGTCCTCGTCCAGCCAAAGGGCGAGGTTGACGACGCTCAGCGCTCTTGCCAGGCTGCGGGCTGTGGGGTGGGGCCCGAGCAGGCGCTGCAGGTGAGCGAGCGCAGCCCTTCCTGCGCCACGACCGAGGTCGGTCCCGTCTGCGACGGCGAAGACCCGAGCTGTCACCAAGATCGCGTCGTCTGGCGCACGACGCACGGGCCGGAGCGACAGACCGGCCGCTAGCGCCTCAATGGGCACTCGCCTACGCCTTTACTCGCTGCCATCTTGACCTTCCACCTCAGGTGCCCAGCTCGGTTGCCCTGCAGCAGAAGCCATCAGCGCCGAGTGGCGCGTTCGAAGGCGAGCTTCATCGCCAAGGACCACCTTAGCCTCCACCAACGCGCGCTCAAAGCGCAACGTTCTGGTAAGGTTGCGCGGACCCGTCCGGCGATGGGTCCCGCCGGGACCAGGTCACTGGTCAAAGTGCCAAACGGCTGACGGTCCCTGATAGTAGTGCCATGGGGGGTTGCCGTGGGTACGCGGGGGTGGGGTGCGCTGTGTGACGGCGTCGTGCTGCCAACCTCGCCGATGACCTCAACCTCTGCTTATCCCGACTGGGCGAGCACGGTTCCTTCGAAGCGCCCGAGCATTGCGGTCACATCCAGTCTGGGCGCGCAGCGGCGCCCGACCCAAATCGGAGACACTTACCACGCCCTCGCTCGTC
>DATJMJ010000113.1:0-22732 GCA_035508795.1 Acidimicrobiales bacterium | reverse complement strand
GCCGCCGCTCGCCGCCCGTTGGCATGATCTCGTTTTCGCTATCTGGTCGCGCCGGCGCGCTCCGGGCGCGATCGCGTGGGCAAAACCGTGACGAACCGCAACCGCGATGCGCAAGCGCGACCACGTTGAGGGCGCAGCGCTAACCCGCGCCGAGTATCGCCGAAGGCACGAAACCATCCGCACGCGCTACGTGGTTATCTAAACGCTCCCCATCGCAAATAGCTTTCCTGAGAAATGAGAAAGTAGGAGCCGGTCCCGGTACCAGGCCATTGGATGGTGAGGGCCGGCCAATTTGGTGCGGGTCGCTCCACCGTCCCCCCGTTCTTCTCCGCAGCCGTCGAGCTCCTCTGCAGACGTCGAGCCGCCGGCGCGGCGCGGGGCGGGTTCACTCGGCCGGTGCCACCAGCCCGGACCGCAGAGCGCTGAGAAGTACCCCTGCGGCCACCGCAGCCGTTTCAGCTCGCAAGACCTGCGACGACAGCCCGACCCGGCAGGGGACTGCGGCCAGCTCGTCTTCGGACCACCCTCCTTCGGGCCCGATGAGCACTACCGGGTTCGCCAGAGTCGGTGGTCCGCCCCCAGGGACGGCGAGCGCGAGGCCCGCGGCTTGCGGGGGCCCGGCCCCAAGACCAAGGCCAACGTCGAACCCGAAGCCGGGCTGGTCCGTGGCGCCGGCGAGCTCTCCCGAAGCAGAGGCCACAAACTCGGCGAAGGCCACGGGCCCTTCCACCGTCGGCAGCCAGGCTCGCCTGCTTTGCATCGCCGCGTTGCGGGCAACTTCCCGGAGACGCTCAACTTGCCGCGCCGTTGTGTGGCCGCCGCCTTCGCTGCTTCCCGCCGCAATGCCACCGGCGCTGCCGCCATATCCCGCAGCCCCGCCAGCGCCAGGGCCAGCCCCGCCAGCGCCGGGGCCAGCGCCAGCGCCAGGGCCAGGGCCAGCCCCGCCAGCGCCAGCGCCGCCAGCGTCACCGCCAGCCCCGCCGCCACCGCCAGCACGAGCACCAGCCCCTCCGGCGCCCCGCCGCCGGTCGAGCCCACCCCACCTGACAACCGAACGAGCGGTCGTCATCAGGACGACCCTGTCCACCCCGACCTCTGTCAGCTTCTGGACCGCCCATTCGGGCCGTTCGCCTTTGACGATGGACAAAGCGATGGTCAGCGTCGGGGTGGCTGCCGCCACCCGGGAGATCTCTTCGATCGGATGCAACGTCGGGGAGCCCGCCCATGAGCAGAGCCGCACTCCGCCCCTGCCATCGGATGCCGTGACGGGCTCGCCGGCCTGGAGCCGCAGGACGCGTGAAAGATGGTGGAAATCACCGGAGCTGAGGACGGGTAGCTCGAGGTCCTCGACGAACACGTGCGCCACCACCCGGCGCACCATTTTCGCCCTGCCGGTCTACTTGAACGCGCTACGGATGCGCGACATCAGCCCGGCTTCGGGTGCTGACACTTCCTCGCCGCGTTCGGCGGCAAAGCGCCGCAGGAGCTCCTCCTGAGACGGTGTCAGGTTGTCCGGGGTGTCGACGACGATGGTCACCACCAGGTCGCCACGGCCCCGCCGTTGGAGGTGGGGCACGCCCTTGCCCCGCAGCCGGACCTCCTGCCCGCTTTGGCACCCCGGCTGCACTGCGATCTCTTCCGAGCCATCGAGGGACTCGACCTTGAGCGAGGTCCCCAGAGCCGCCTGGGCCATCGACGTGTGGACATTGGCCCGCAGGTCGTCACCGTCGCGGCTCAGTTCTGGGTGCGGCCTAACCTTCAAGTGAAGGTAGAGGTCGCCACTGGGCCCACCGCGTGGGCCTGCAGCTCCGCGGCCTGTGAGGCGGAGCGTGGAACCGTCGTCGACACCGGGCGGGACCTCGACGGTATAGGTGTGGTCTTCGACCCGCCTGCCCTGGCCCCGGCAGTCGGTGCACGGCGAAAGGATCTCTTCACCGGTCCCGCCGCATCGGCCGCAGGGACTGGAGGTCACCATCTGCCCGAGCAGCGACTGGCGCACCCGCCGTACCTCGCCCAGCCCGTTGCAGGTGCTGCAGGTGACCGGGGTCGTCCCGGGCCTGGCACCTGTGCCCGAGCATGTCTCGCACAGGGTCGCCGCGCGGATGTTGACTTCCTTCTCGGCTCCGAGGACCGCCTCGGGGAAATCGAGCTCGAGGAAAGCCTCGACGTTTTCCCCCTGCATGGGACCGCCCCTCCGGGTCGTGACGCGCCCGCCGAAAGGGCTCGCCCCGCCAAAAAAAGCGTCGAATATATCGCCGAGACCCGCACCCGAGAAGCCAGTAAAGGGGTCGCCGGCGCGGGCCCCTTCGGGCCCGAACATGTCGTACTGCCGCCGGCGCTCGGGGTCCTTGAGGGTCTCGTAGGCCCGGTTGACCGTCTTGAAGCGTTCTTCGTTGGCTTCGGCCTGCTCGGGGGAGGCGGCGTGCTTGTCGGGGTGCAGTTCCCGGGCGAGCTTGAGGTAGGCGCGCTTTATCTCGTCCTCGTTGGCCGTCCGGGCCACGCCGAGGATGGCGTAGAAGTCCTCGGCGGGCATTAGCTCGCGCTCCCTAAGGCGCTCTCGGCCTTTGCGGTGCCCAGCTGCGTTGCAGCCCCCACGCCCTGCGGCTCAGGAGCGGCCGCCGGTGCCTGCGCCGTGCCCGAAGCCAGGACCGGCGCGGTGCCCGAAGCCGGCACGGTGCCCGAGGCCGGGGCAGTGCCCGAAGCCGGCGCAGTGCCCGAAGCCAGAACCGGCGCCGTGCCCGAAGCCAGAACCGGCGCCGTGCCCGAAGCCGGCGCGGTGCCCGAAGCCGGACTAGAGGCAGGGCCCGAACCCGAGGCCGAGGCTGGGGCTGGGGTTGAGGCTGAGGCCGGCACCGGCGAATGGCCGACGCCCCGGCCACCGCCGCCGGCCGCGCGGTTGCCACCAGCGTCGCTATGCCTTTGCTCGCCCTCGCTCAAAGCTTTGCTCAATCTCTTGGACACGACCGCCACAGCGGCCAAAGCCTGGTCGTAGTGCATCCTGGTAGGGCCCAACACACCCACGGTACCGGCCAGCTCCCCGTCGACTTCATAGGGGGCGACGACGACGGCGCAATCGGCAAGCGGGAGGACGCCGTGCTCCGTCCCGATCGCCACCGTCAGCCCGCGGTCGAGGACGTCGCGCAGCAAGCTCACGAGGACGAACTGCTCCTCGAGGATCGCCAGGACGTTGCGGATGGTGCTGACGGCATCGAAGGCGGACGCCATCCGGGCAGCTCCTCCCACGAAAACGTGCCCCCCGCCCGGCTCCTGTTCGCCGCTGCGGAGGCCCTCCACAGCCGCCCTGGCGAGCGCATCGGTCATCGGGTCGCCGGTGGGAGCGGCTTGGGGGGCGCGCTCGAGCGGGGCCCCGACGAGGGCGGCCGCAGCTGCAGCGGAAGCGCGCTCGACCTGGTCGTCCGACACGGGGGAGGAAAGCTCGAGAGAACGGCGTTCGACGCTGCCGCTAGCGAGGACGGCGACTGCCAGCACGTGGCGAGGTCCCAGCTTGACGAGCTGCACCGAGCGCACCCGGCCGGGTTCGGGCGAGCTCGGCGCGACCACGAGGGCGGCATAGTCGGTGAGCTGGGAGAGCAGCCCGCTCGTCTGGGCGAGGGTCTGCTCGATCTCGCCGTGCTTGCGGGCGAAAAAGAGCCGCACCAGCTCCGCCTGGACGGGCCCGAGAGGCGCCGGCCCCGCCAGCGAGTCGACAAAAAACCTGTAGCCCTTGTCCGTCGGGACCCGCCCCGCGCTCGAATGGGGCTGGAAAAGGTACCCCTCCTGCTCGAGAACGGCCATCTCGTTGCGCACAGTGGCAGGTGAAACGCTCAGGTCGCCCAGTTGCGCGACGTAGGCCGAGCTCACCGGCTGAGCCGTCTGTATATGGCATTCGACTACTGCCCGGAGGATCGCTGCTTTTCGGTCGTCCAACATCCTTGGCACTCAAGGTTACTGAGTGCCAACAGTTCACTCGGACCGGTGGCCGGCCGTTCCTCTCACCTGGCCTTGCTCAGTGGCCAGCACGCTCGGTACGGTGGCAAGCTGGCGGAGCGGCCGAACGGCTGAGGTCGTCGCGCTCTGGTGGCGGTGACCCGCCCAAATATGACTATTCTTGTCGACAATTGAAGGAAGCAAGCTCGCAACATATTGGAGGAACAAGTGCCTGACCAGCTCATCAGCCCTCATGGGGGAGCTCTCGTCGATCTGTCCGTCGGGCAGGAACGGGCGGACAAACTGAAGGAGCAGTCGCGCAACTGGCCTTCGTGGGACCTGACGCCTCGCCAGCTCTGCGATCTCGAACTGCTCGCCAACGGCGGGTTCTCGCCCCTGCGGGGGTTCCTCGGGGAGGACGATTACGAGTCGGTCTGCCAGAGGATGCGACTCGCGGACGGTGCGCTGTGGCCCATGCCCGTCAACCTGGACGTCACCGAGGAAAAGGCAGCCGAGCTAGGTCCCGGCACGAGCCTGGCGCTCAGGGACCCCGAGGGGGTCATGCTCGCCGCGCTCCATATCTCCGAGCTTTACCGCCCGGACCGCCAACGGGAGGCGAAGCTCGTCTTCGGCACGACGGACCGGGCTCACCCTGGTGTCGCGTACCTGCTCGACAAGGTCAACCCCGTCTACCTGGCGGGCACGCTCGATGTGGTCGCCCAGCCCGTCCATTACGACTACAAGTCGCTCCGGCCGGGCCCGCGCCAGTTGCGGGCCCGCTTCGAGGATCTTGGCTGGGCGCGCGTCGTCGCGTTCCAGACCCGCAACCCGATGCACCGGGCGCATGTCGAGCTGACCCTGCGCGCAGCCAAGCAAGTCGAGGCCAACCTGCTCATCCACCCCTCGGTCGGCATGACCAAACCGGGCGACGTCGACCACCACACGCGAGTCCGCTGCTACGAGGCGGTCCTCAAGGGTTACCCGCACGCTTCCGCCACTCTTGCCCTGCTCCCGCTTGCAATGCGCATGGGCGGCCCCCGCGAGGCTGTGTGGCACGCCATCATCCGCAAGAACTTCGGGGCAAGCCACTTCATAGTCGGCCGCGACCACGCCGGGCCGGGCAACGACTCCGCCGGCCAACCCTTCTACGGCCCTTACGACGCCCAGGCGCTCTGCCAGGAGCACGAGCGTGAGCTCGGTGTCGGGATCGTGCCTTTCCAGCAGATGGTCTACGTGGAGGAACGAGACGAGTACATGCCGGTGGACGAGGTGCCTGCGGGCGTCCGTACGCTCGACATCTCGGGCACCGAGCTGCGAAGGCGGCTCGCCGAGGGCCGAGAGATCCCGTCGTGGTTCACCTTCCCAGAGGTTGCCACAGAGTTGCGCCGCAGCTACCCCCCCCGCTCGCGCCAGGGTTTCACGGTCTTTTTCACCGGTCTCTCCGGTGCCGGGAAGTCGACGATCGCAAGCATCCTTCTGACCAAGTTGCTCGAGGAAGGAGGGCGCCCCGTGACCCTCCTCGACGGCGACGTCGTCCGCAAACATCTCTCGTCCGAGCTCGGTTTCTCCAAGGAGCACAGGGATATCAACATCCGCCGGATCGGCTGGGTGGCATCGGAGATCACCAAGAACGGCGGGATCGCGATTTGCGCGCCGATCGCCCCCTACGAGGCGGTGAGGAGCGAAGTCCGCTCCATGATCGAGCCGCTGGGAGGTTTCATCCTCGTGCATGTGTCCACGCCGATCGAGGTCTGCGAGCTGCGCGACCGCAAAGGGCTTTACGCCAAGGCCCGGGCGGGGATCGTGAAGGAGTTCACGGGCGTTTCCGACCCGTACGAGGTGCCTGACCGGGCCGAGGTCCGTATCGACACGAGCGGCGTCAGCGCCGAAGCTGCCGCCCAGCAGGTGGTCCTCCACCTCCAGACCGAGGGCTACCTGGGGGCTACCTCCTAGAAATGTCTTCCTGATGGCGGGACAGGGATGGCCGGTCGTCCACCGCTACGAGGGAGAAGACCGCACACGAATTTCTCTCCCGCTCGGCGGGATCGGCACAGGGACCGTGGGTTTCGGCGGCCGAGGGCAGTTCCGCGACTGGGAGCTCGAAAACCGGCCAGCCCAGGGGTCGTTGTCCGAGCTGACGTTCCTCGGCTGCAGGGTCGTGCCGGCGGGGGGCGGCGAGCCGGACGCCCGGGTGCTGGAGGGGGCCCTTTTTGACGGGGAGGCACAGGGCGAGGTGGGTTCGCCGTCCCCGCTGGCCGGGCTGCCCCGGTTCCGTCAATGCGTTTTCGAGGCCGCCTACCCCTTCGGCCGGGTGCTGCTTAGCGACCCCGATTTTCCTCTCAGGGCGGTGGTGGAAGTATTCAACCCGCTCGTACCGGCGGATGAGGCCTCGAGCAGCCTGCCCGTCGCCAGTATCGCCGTGACGCTCGAGTCGTTGGCGGACGAGCCGCTCGACTGCAGCGTCATGCTGTCTGTCGAGGCCCTATCCGGTCACTTGTTGCGCAGCGAGGGCTTGGCGAGCCGGCCTTGCGCCAGCAAGCGCAGCGCGGACGGCCTCGAAGGCTACCTCTTGTCGGACGAAGCACTTGACGCGGCTGCAGAGGAGTGGGGCACGCTGGCGGCGGCGGCGAAGGGGCCAAACTCATGGACGGGGCCGGTGTGGGGGCTCGGCAAGTGGAACCAAGGCTTGTTCGACATGTGGCAGGGCTTTTACAAGACCGGCCTACCGGGCGCAGGGACCTTCGGCGTGGGGGAGGACGGGCCGGCCCCCACGTTCGGCTCCTCGGTCGCCGGCACTGTCGGCGTGAGGCACACCATCTCCCCCGGAGAGGTCGCACATGCCTCGTTTTTATTGAGCTGGCACTTCCCAAACCGGCGCTCGTGGACTTGGGGCAGATGGGGCCCGGAGGGGGCTTCGGGGCCCGATACGATCGGCAACTTTTATGCCACAGAGTTCGACGATGCGTGGGACGTCCTCGCCAAGCTCGCGCCCCGCATGGGCCAGCTCCGGGGCAGTACCGAGGATTTCGTCGAGACGCTTTGGTCGAGCGACGTCCCGGCGGTCGTGAAGGAGGCGGCTCTTTTCAACCTGAGCACGCTCCGGAGCCAAACTGTTTTCCGCAGCGCCGACGGCACGACCGCCGGCTGGGAGGGTTGCCTCGACAACGCCGGGAGCTGTCTCGGGTCGTGCACCCACGTCTGGAACTACGACCTGGCGACCGGGCACCTCTTCGGTGACATGGCGAAAAGGATGCGAGAGCTCGAGTACCTCCACGCCACATCGGCGGACGGCGCCATGAGCTTCCGCATATTGCTGCCACCAAGAAGAGGCGAGGAGTGGGGCCATACTGCCGCCGACGGCCAGTTCGGCTGCGTCCTCAAGCTGTACCGCGAATGGCGCTTGTCGGGCGATCTCGCATGGTTGAGACGCCTGTGGCCGGCCTGCCGGCGGTCGATCGAGTTTGCATGGGTAGAAGGTGGCTGGGACGCCGACTCCGACGGTCTCGCCGAAGGGGCGCAGCACAACACGACCGACGTCGAGTACTACGGGCCGAACCCCGTGGTGCAGTCCTGGTACCTGGCCGCACTCAGCGCGGGGGCGGAGATGGCTGGTGCGGTGGGAGATGATGTGTTCGCAAAAACCTGCCAAACAGTGCTCGCGAGCGGCGCGGCCCTGACAGAACAAGAGCTTTTCAACGGCTCCTACTACGAGCAGAGGGTGATCCCCCCGGGCGATTTCTCAACCGTGGCCCCCAAACTTAGGCACCCCACCATGGGAGCTGCCGACCCGGGCAACCCTGAGTTCCAGATCGGCGACGGCTGTATTGCCGACCAGCTAATCGGCGATACCTATGCGAGGCTCTTGGGGCTGCCCGGGGTGCTCGACGACAGCCACGTACGCGCTGCCCTTTCCAGCATCCACCGTCACAATTACGTGGCCGATTTTGGCAACTGGGCCAACTACATGAGGACGTACGCCCTCGACGGGGAACGGGGCCACATCGTCGAGTCCTACCCCAAGGGCCTGCCCGAGCGCCCGATGCCCTACTGGTGCGAGGTGTGGACGGGGCTCGAGTACGTCTACGCGATCGGCCTCGCCCAGGCCGGCGAAGAAGCGCTCGCCGAAGACGTCGTCATGGCGGGCCGGGAGAGGTTTTCGGGACGGAGGCGCAACCCGTTCGACGAGACCGAATGTGGCCACCACTACGCGCGGGCGCTGTCGAGCTGGGGCCTCTTGGCTGCGTTCACCGGGTTCGTTTATGACGGGAGGGACGGTGTGATGCGTTTCAGGAGCGCCGGCCAAGGCCGCAAACGGTGGTTTTGGTCAACAGGCGCCGCCTGGGGGGCCGTTTATGCCGGCGGTGCTGCAGGCGAGGGGGCCCGGCTCGACGTGCACGGTGGGTCGGTACACGTAGAAGAGGTCGTGGTGGGGGGCGAGCACTACGCGCCCGCAAAGCCCGGGCCGTTGACGGTCGGGTCGTACGAGCTGGAGGGGGCGGGTATGTCCCCCCGGGCGAACTGAAGAGGGGCGAGCGGGCCGATGTTGTCGGCGCTTTGGGACCTGGGCAGCGCCAGGACGGTGCGCAGCAGGGCTATTACGGCCGAGAACCCCACAGGCGGGCCTGGCGAGGGCGCCCGGGCCGTGACGGGCACCGGTGCAGAGGCGGCAAGGGACCTCGGGCAAGGCTGGAAAATATCGCCGAGCATCGTCGTCGGCCGGGGGGCGTCGGCGGACCTCGCGACGATCGAAGGCTCGGGCATCATCAGGCATTTTTGGCTGACGACGAGCGGTCACGGGCGCAGGTCCGTGCTGCGCGCCTACTGGGAGGGGTCCACCGAGCCGGCAGTCGAGGTGCCTCTGGGCGACTTCTTTTGCAACGGGTGGGCCAAATTTTCCCCTGTGATGTCGCTGCCGATCGTCGTCGCCCCCAACGGCGGGATGAACTCCTACTGGCAGATGCCCTTCAAGAGCGCTGCCCGCCTCTCGATCGAAAACATCGGCGACGACGACCTGACCGTCTACTACCAGGTCGACTACACCGAGCAGGAGGTGCCTGGCGGTGCCGGCTACTTCCATGCCCGTTGGCAACGGGAAAACCCCGTGGGCGAAGGGTCCGTGCACCAACTTCTTTCCTGCTCCTCGGGCCCCGGCTTGTACTGCGGGACTTACCTGGCTGTCGGAGCCAATTCGCCCGGCTGGTGGGGCGAAGGTGAGATGAAGTTTTACCTCGACGACGACACGGGCAACCCCACCATTTGCGGCACCGGGACCGAAGATTACTTCGGTGGCGCTTGGAACTTCGACGTCCCGGGCGACGGCTACACGACTTACTCGTCGCCTTTCCTCGGTTTGAACCAGGTCCTCAGGCCCGATGGGCTTTACAACTCTCAGCAGCGCTTCGGAATGTACCGCTGGCACGTGCTCGACCCGATCTCGTTCGGTAGCGGCCTCCGGGTGACCATCCAGGATCTCGGCTGGCACGAGGACCGCAGGTACCGCAAGAGGCACGACGACATGTCCTCGATGGTCACCTGGTACCACGCCCTCCCGGCCTTGTTGCCGGGCCGGGTGCTCGAGGCCAAGGAGCTGGAGGTCTAAGTTCCGTTATGACGGCGCTGAAGGTCGGGATCGACAGCTACTGTTTCCACCGTTTTTTCGGTGAAGTGTACGAGGGGCAGCCCAAGCCGGCGCAGGACATGACGATGGAGGACTTCTTGGACTTCGCCGTCAGGACCGGGGTTGACGGCGTTTCCCTCGAGTCGTGCTTCTTCCCGACCATGGCGCCCGCGTGGTTCGAGGACCTCCGCCGGCGACTGGACGACCTGCACCTGGAGAGGGTTTACGCCTGGGGGCACCCGCAGGGGCTCGAGGACGGTTCCAACCGTGAAGCATGGCAGGACATGGTCGACCAGATACCTTTTGCCGAAATGATCGGCGCGGCGGTAATGAGGGTCGTCCCCGGGCCCGGCAGCAAGGATTACCGTTACGAACCGCGCCAGGGGCGCCTCGACACCTTGGCTTCGTGGTTTGCCGAGGCGTCAGCCGAGGCCGAGCGGCGCGGGGTCAAGCTTGCCGCCGAAAACCACGGTGATTACACCGCCGCCGAAATGCTGTGGTTGGTCGAGGCGGTCGGCTCGGACCACTTCGGGGTCAACTTCGACACGGGCAACTTCGTGCGGCTCCTCGACGACCCTGTGAAGGCCATGGAGAAGCTGTCGAGCCACGTCTACTCGACGCACATAAAGGACCTCGACTTGCGGGCCGACGCCTCTCCAGCCGACTGGTTTTTCTTTTCGAGCGTGGCCGTAGGGGACGGGGTCGTCGACATCGCGCGCATCGTCCAACTGCTCAGTGAGGCGTCCTACGGCGGGCTCTTGGCGGTGGAGATAGACCATCTCCACCCGCGTTACGGCTACGACGAAGCGGCCGTAGTCGAGCGCAGCCTCGTTCAGCTTCGCCGCCTCGCCAGCCAGCCAGCCCGCACGGAGCGCGGCTGAGCGCGGCGACGGCGGCACCATGACTTCAGGGCTCGAGCTCGACGATTTCTCATCGCTGGCACACCCGCCGGCCGCCGCTGGCACGGGCACTTATGTCGAATGGTTGCGGGGCCTCGAGAAGTGGCGCCGGGACGCCCACGAAGCTACTGGCTACAACCCAGCCCGCTACCTCGAGCCGGCAACGGCCTGGACGAGCACGTCTTTCACCTGCGGGATGGTGATGCTCTGGGACGAAAGCTTGCGCGCCGGCGGCAAGAACCGGCTGAGCATTGCCGGCTTCCTCTACGATGCGCGGTCTCGCTTCGGCGGCCTCGACTCAGTGGTGCTCTGGCACGCTTACCCGCGCTATGGCTTCGACGACCGCAACCAGTTTGATTTCTACCGTGAACTGCCGGGTGGCCTCGACGGCCTGCGTTCGTTGGTAACCGAGTGCCACGAGCTGGGCACCCGGGCGTTCCTTGCGTACTACCCCTGGGATCCGGGGTTGCGGCCCGAACCGGGAGGACGTGCCGCCGCCCTCGTCCGGATCCTTTTGGCTGCCGGGGCCGACGGGATATTCCTCGACACCGAGAGCCACGCATCGAGCGAGTTCATCAGCACCCTGCACGCCGAGTCTCAGCAGACCGTCCTCATGACCGAAGACTTCGTGCCGCTCGACAAGATGGACGACCACCTGATGTCCTGGGCGCAATGGCCACCAGAGGAAAACGGGCCTTACCTGTTGAAGAACCGTTGGTTCGAACCCCGCCATATGCAGTTACTGGTCCGGCGCTGGCACCGCGACCACAGCAACGAGCTTCATCTCGCGTGGCTCAACGGGGCAGGCGTCGTGGTATGGGAAAATGTTTTCGGCTCCGAAAACCCCTGGTCTGAAAAAGACTCTTCGCTGCTGCGGCAGATGCGCCCAGTCCAGCGCACGCTCGGCGCGCTCGTTTCGGAGGGGGAGTGGCTACCTCTCGTCCCGACCTACCAGGACGGCGTCTTCGCCAGCGTTTGGCAATCGAACGGCCTGCGTTTATGGGCCGTTGCCAACATGAGCGACCACGAGGTGAGCGGGCCGCTGGTGGAGGCGGACGGCGGGCCTGCCGATGCCGTTTGGGACCTGACCAGCGGCAGGCAACTTAGGCTGTCGGGCACGGCGGGCATGCTGCTCGAGGGCGAGCTAGGCCCTCGGGAGGTGGGCGCTTTTGCGGCCGCGAGTTCGAGCAGCGCCCACCCCCGGCTGGCGGCTTTGCTCCGCCAACTCCAAGACGCTCGTGCCAAAGGCTCGGGCTCTCATCGCTCCTCCCCCGACAGCCCTTCCCGGCAGACCCCGGCGCAGGTGACCACGGTCCCGGCTGCTGCACCACAACAATTTGGGGAGCTCTCGCCGGCTGCGGGCCCGCAGGCGACGGCTACCCCGTCGGGCATGCGATCGCTGACAGTTCGCTACCGCCTGCGCGAGTGCGGCATGGACGGCCCGGCACCCTTGGCTAATGCCGTTTTCCCCAAACTGCACGAGGTGATAACCGAAGAACGGCTTGTGCCGGTAAGTTCGCTCACGGCCGAGGTCGCAGAGCGCCCCGTTACAAATGCTGAGTTCTTGGTGTTCCTGAAGGAGACCGGCTACGTGCCCGCCTCCCCCGACAACTTCGTGCGCCACTGGGGCGCGCCGCTCTCGCCTTCACAACAACAGCTCGGCTCACCCGTGGTTTTTGTCGACCTCGGCGACGCCGAGGCGTATTGCACATGGGCCGGCAAGCGCCTCCCGACGCCCGAGGAGTGGCAGGTCGCGATGGAGGACGGCGCAGTGGGTTACGGTGCTTCTCGCGTGTGGGAGTGGACGCAGCCCCTCCACTCCGACGGGCACACGAGGTACTGCGTACTGAAGGGTGGCAGCAGCTATCTGGCAACCGGCTCGGACTGGTACGCAGACAGCGGGCCGCAGAGCCCCGATTGGCGGGCCAAGTTCATCAGTTATTGGCCGGGGCTCGACCGCAGCTCGACCATCGGTTTCCGTTGCGCTGCGCTCCGCGGGTCGCTCGACCGAGAAAAGAAGTAGGCCTCCAAATGACAACCGGGCATCAGTTATCGCTCGCCCGGGGCCGATCTCGTGGGTACGAGCAGCGGGCCGGCCATCATCGGCGCACCGCCGTCGGGGCCCGGGCGAGGCCCCTCCGGTACGTACCGGGCTGATTGCCCGCTCAGCTGTCGAGGCGGAGAGCCTGGATGAAGGCTTCCTGAGGGACCTCGACGCGGCCGATGTTCTTCATGCGCTTCTTGCCCTCCCTCTGTTTTTCGAGGAGCTTGCGCTTGCGGGTTATGTCACCCCCGTAGCACTTTGCGAGGACGTCTTTCCGTTTTGCCTTTACGGTTTCGCGGGCGATCACCTTGCCCCCGACAGAAGCCTGGATGGGGACGTCAAAAAGCTGGCGGGGGATCAGCTGGCGCAGCTTCTCCGTCATCCTGCGGCCGTACTCCATCATGTCCGAGCGGTGGACTATGGCGCTGAAGGCATCCACGGGGATCCCGTTGAGGAGGATGTCGATCTTTACGAGTTCCCCCGGGGCAAATCCCGCCGGCTCGTAGTCGAGGCTCGCGTAGCCCTTGGTCCGGCTCTTCAGGGCGTCGAAAAAGTCCATCACCACTTCGGCGAGCGGCATCCTGTAGACGAGCTCGACCCGTTCGGGGGAGAGGTACTCCATCCGCGCCATCTCGCCTCGCTTGCTCTGGCAGAGGTCCATGACCGTTCCGGTGTACTCCGAGGGGAGCAACACGGTGGCCTGGATGTAGGGCTCCTCGATCACCTCCACCTTCTGGGGCGGCGGCATCTCGGCCGGGCTGTGCAAGCGGACCTCGGTGCGGTCCGTAAGGCGGGCGAGGTACTCGACGCTCGGTGCGGTGGCGATGAGCGAGAGGTCGAACTCTCTCTCGAGCCGCTCGCGGACTATGTCCATGTGGAGCAGGCCGAGGAAACCGCAGCGAAAACCAAACCCGAGCGCAGCCGACGTCTCTGGCTGGTAGGAGACCGAGGCGTCGCTGAGTTGCAGTTTTTCGAGCGAATCCCTGAGAGACTCGAACTCGTCCCCGTCCACGGGATAAAGCCCGCAAAAGACCATCGGTTTTGGCTCCTGGTAGCCCTCGAGTGGCTTCTCTGCCGGCCGCGATGCCTCGGTGACGGTCTCGCCGCTTCGTGCTTCGCCCACGTCCTTGATCCCCGCGATCAGATAGCCGACCTCGCCCGGGCCGAGAGTGCTCACCTCGGTCACCGCGGGCAGCCGGACGCCGATCTCCTCGACCTCGTGGGCACGTCCGGTCTGCATGAAGCGCAACCGGGTGCCCGTCTCGAGGTGGCCGTTGAAGATCCGGACGGCGCTGATCACCCCTCGGTACTGGTCGTAGTAAGAGTCGAATATCAGCGCCTGGAGAGGAGCTGCTGCGTCCCCCTTGGGGGGCGGGATGCGCGCGCAGATGGCGTCGAGCAGCTCGGCGACCCCCTCGCCCGTCTTGGCCGAGATCCGGAGCACCTCGGACCTCGGTATCCCGAGGACCGACTCGATCTCGGCGGCGCTGCGCTCGGGGTCGGCTGCGGGCAGGTCGATCTTGTTGAGCACCGCCACGATCTCGAGGTCGTGCTCGAGGGCCTGGTAGGCGTGGGCGAGGGTCTGCGCCTCGATCCCCTGGGCGGCGTCCACGAGGAGCACGACACCCTCGCAGGCGGCCAGGCTGCGGCTCACCTCGTAACCGAAGTCGACGTGGCCGGGCGTGTCGATCAGGTGGACCGTGTAGCCCTTCCACGAGACCCTGACGTTCTGGGCCTTGATCGTGATGCCCCTTTCCCTCTCGATGTCCATCGAGTCGAGGTACTGGTCGCGCATCTCGCGCGGGCTTACGGCGCCCGTGAGCTCGAGGACCCGGTCCGACAGGGTTGACTTGCCGTGGTCGATGTGGGCGACGATCGACAGGTTGCGGATCTTGTCCTGGCGTTGGGGCGGCCCGCCGGGAGAGGTCGTGGCGCTGGAGAGGAGGGTGCTCATGATGTCCTGACCTCCCAGTTTGGCCTACGAAAGGGAAGGGCCCGTGCCACGGGCGTCGCCGGGCAGGTCTGCCCAGAGCTTGGCAGCTCCTCGTGGCGTAGCGACTCCACCTGGCCCGAGGTCTTGCGGGCGCCCCCCGGGCTCGTTGCTGGGCGCGCGCTTCAAGCTCACGAGAGCTATTTGGGAAAGGGCGCTCTCGTGAGATCTGAGCGCGAAATCGCGTCTCAACCTCGTTAGAGCGCCGCCTCGCCGTTTGCTCTCGTGAGTTCCATGATCACCAGCCACCAGCCACCAGCCACCAGCCACCAGCCACCAGCCGACCGGCCCCGGGCGACTAGCTGCTAGCCGACGGCCGCCTACGGAGCTGGACCCGCCCGCGGCCGAGGTCGTCGCCTAGGCCCACCCACCTGGCCGCGCCCCGCGCCCCCCGCCCCCGCTCTCGCTCCCAGGCCCAAACGGCTACGCCGCCCCGGCTGGTTCGGCTTGCTGAGCTGCTAACGTGTTACTCCCTGTGGCGAACATCAAGAGCCAGATCAAGCGGATAGGTACCAACGAGAAGTCGCGGCTGCGCAACAAGGCGGCCAAGGCGGAGGTGAAGACGCGCATCAAGTCAGCCGTCTATACCGCCGAGACCGGTGCGGACGACGCTGCGTCCTACCTGCGGCTAGCCGTCAAGCGGCTCGACAAGGCGGCAGCGCGCGGCATCATCCACCGCAACCAGGCCTCCAACCGCAAGTCCGCCCTGATGCGCCACGTAGCCCGCTTTGGCGCCCCCGAGGCGAGCGATGCCGAGACGGCCGGCGTAGACGAGGCCGACGCTGCCGCACCCGAGCAAGGGACCTCGGCGCCAGCTGGCCACTCACGCAGGCCACGCAGCTCGAGCCCAAGCCGCAGCTCCAGCGCCACAAAGGCCAAGTAGCACAGCCGTCGGGCTGGGCAGCCCCCGGCCGGCCGCACAGTAGCAGCACAGCCCCGCAGCAGCCGCACGGCCCCGCAGTACCAGCACGGCCCGACGGCAGCCCGGAGCAGCCGCACGGCCACGCAGTCGCCGCACGGCCCGACGGCAGCCCGCAGCAGCAGTCGCGGCTGTCGCGGCCGCCGCACGGCCCGACGGCCCCGCCTCCCCTAGACCGCGCCGCTCCGGCGGATGCGCCCACAGCCGGCCCCGCTAAGGCCACCCCTGTGACCGTGCGCACCTGGGGGCCCCAATGGAGCTGTTGCAGCGCAGGGCTCGTTGTGCCAAGTTGCTCTCATGGCGAAGATCGAAAACGCCCGTGTTATCGTCACCTCCCCGGGCCGCAATTTCGTCACCTTGAAGATCGAGACGACAGACGGTGTTTACGGCATCGGCGACGGCACGCTCAACGGCCGGGAGCTCGCCGTTGCCGCCTATTTGCGTGACCACGTCGTCCCGATGTTGATCGGGCGCGACCCGGCCGACATCGAAGACACATGGCAGCTGCTCTACAAGGGGGCCTACTGGCGGCGCGGGCCGGTGACGATGGCCTCGATCGCAGCAGTCGACATGGCTCTCTGGGACATCAAGGGGAAAGTCCTCGGTGCGCCGGTCTGGGACCTACTGGGGGGCCGCAGCCGGGCCGCCACCCTCGTCTACACCCATGCAAGCGCCCGCACCATCGAGGAAACCGTCGAACAGGTGGCTCAACTCCAAGGCCGGGGCTTCAAAGCCGTCAGGGCACAATGCCTCGTGCCCGGCATCGACGAGATGTACGGCGTGCCCCGCCAAGGAGGCACCGAGGACTCGTCGTTGCCCTTCGTCGAAACCGGATGGGACACGAGCCGCTACATGCGGTTCGTGCCGAAGCTCTTCGAGGCAGTTCGCACCGCAGTGGGGGAGGAGCTCCACCTTCTCCACGATGCCCACCACCGGCTGAGCCCGATAGAGGCGGGGCGGCTCGGGAGGGATCTCGAGGAGTTCCGCCTTTTCTGGCTCGAAGATGCCGTGCCCGCCGAGCTGCAAGCTGCCTTCAGGGTCGTCCGCCAGCACACGACCACACCACTTGCGGTCGGGGAGGTGTTCAACAACATCCACGACTGCGAGCAACTGGTGCGCGAGCAGCTGATCGACTACCTGCGGATGAGCGCCGTCCACGGGGGCGGCATCACGCATCTCCGGAAAGTGGCTGCTTTCGCCGAGGTTTACCACGTCAAGCTCGGCTGTCACGGCGCCGCCGACCTTTCGCCCGTAACAATGGCGGCGGCCGCCCACTTAGGGCTGGCGACGAACAACGTCGCGATCCAGGAGTACGCCGAGCATCCCGAGCAGTCCTACGAGGTTTTCCCGCACCACTGGTCGGTCGTAGACGGTTACCTTCACCCCGGCGATGCTCCCGGGCTTGGTGTCGACATCGACGAGCGCGCCGCCGAGCGCTTCGGCTACGTGCGCTCCTACCTACCGGTCAGCCGCAAGACGGACGGCGCCATCTCGTCGTGGTGAGCGCTCAGTTGCCGCCGTCCAAAGGCTCCCGTGCGGCGTACGTGAAGCCTCCTCTGACGTGCATCAGCCCTCCGTCCACCGTGAGGACCGAGCCCGTCACGTAAGCGGACTCGTCGGACAGGAGGAACCGCACCGGCCCGACCATGTCCGCCGGGTAACCGACGCGGCGCATCGGGATCCTCTGGAGCTCGCTCGGGCGTTCACCGGCACGAGGGTTCATCCCGGCCGTCCTGGTCGACCCGGGGGCGAGCGCATTGACACGTACCCCGAACTGGCCGCCTTCAACTGCCGCCGCAGTCACGAGCGAGTTGACCGCAGCCTTCGCCGCCGAATAGACGGCTTGGTCGGGGTAACCGATCGTGCCGTTGATCGAGCTGACTGCGACGATCGACCCGGGCCGCTGCTGGGCACGCAAAAGACGGTGCGCCGCCCTGATAACAAGGAAAGTGCCCTTGAAATGGACCGCGACCAACCGGTCGAACAGCTCCGTGGACGTCTCGCTCAGGTAGCCGCCCCCACCGATGCCTGCACAGTTGACGGCGCCTCTGAACGGCCCGGCAGCGGCCGCGACCTCGAAAAGCCGCTCGACGTCGCCGGGGTCCGAGACATCGGCACCGACCGGGACAACGCCGTGCCGCGAAGCGAGATCCTCCAGCTCGCCAATACGCGAGGGGACGTCCGCCGCGACGATCAGCCAGTCTTTGGCGAGCCCGGTCGCGACGCCTTCGCCGATGCCGCTCGCCGCCCCCGTAACGACGACGACATCGCGTCCGGTACCAGCATCGCGTCCGGTACCAGCATCGCGTCCGGTATCAGCGACCATGGCCCATCGCCCCTCGCCAGCCGAGGTAATCCGCCTCTATGTCATCACGCCACTGCGCCACATCGATCTCGCCGCTCGTGTACCTTCCCTCCGCCAGCCGCGCCTTGCCGAACTTGTCGCGCGCCCTGGTGTCGCCGGCGCGATCGGCGACTTCTTCGGCCAGGTGGGGCGGGATGGCGATGACGCCCGTCGGGGTGGCGAGGATGACGTCGCCCGGCAGGACGGTAACTTCCCCGATGCGCACAGGGATATTGATCCCTGCGAGGGTGACCTCGGCGATGGCGGTCGGGTGGGAGCCCCGGAAAAAGAAGTTGACCCCTTCCAGTTGGACCAGGCCCTGGTAGTCGCGGATGCCGCCGTCTATGACGGCGCCGGCCCCCGTGCGGACCTTGACCGCCGTGCCGAGGTTGTCGCCGACCACGGTGCCGTCCTTGACCTTGCCGAAAATGTCGACCACCATCACGTCACGCTCCCCGAGCCCTTCGATCACCCACGAGTTCTGCCCTCCGCTCGCGCCCCTGCCTTCGGCGACGCCTGCTGACTGGACGGCGTCGTGCAGGTCGGGCCGGTAGGGGAGGAACTGGGCCGTGTACGCCCTGCCTACTACGACGCTCCCCGGGTGGGTCTCCCGCCAGTTGCCCTCGAACTGCAACGGGTAACCACGATCGACGAGCACCTTCCAGGCCTGCTCGGTCGTCGCATCCGAGATACGGTCGAGCAGGTCGTCGGGGACCCGAGGCCGCCCGTCTGCGGAACGGCCGAACGGGTTGAGCGGCGTGAGGGCCGCCACCTCCTCGGCACTTGGTTGCACGCGCATCAGCGCCCCAGGCCTTCGTCGCTCAGGCGCCAGACAGAATCCCGCAGAGCCCGGATGTAACCGAGCGCGTAGAGCCGCCCGTACGCCGAGTACCCCGGGTTGTCGTTGCTGTCGCCCTCGACGGTCGGCACGTGGTCCGGGCGGAGCGGCCCGTCGAACCCCACCTCCCTGTAGGCCTGCATGCACGCCAATAAGTCGGTCTTGCCCTCGTCGTGCCACGTCTCCACGAACTTTGCCGCAGTGCCCTGCACGTCGCGGAAGTGGACGAAGAAAATCTTCTTCTGGCGCCCGAAATGGCGGATGGCAGCGGGCAAGTCGTCGGTCATCAGGGTGAAGTTGCCCTGGCACAGTGTGATCCCGTTGCATTCGCTCGGGACGAGGTCGACCAACCGCTGGTAGTTTTCCAGGCTCCGCATTATCCGCGAGACCCCCCGGATCGGGGAAAGCGGCGGGTCGTCGGGGTGCATGGCGAGCATCACGCCTGCGCGTTCGGCCGCCGGGACAACTTTACGGAGGAAATATTCCAGGTTTTGCCAGAGCTGTTCCTCGCTGATGGGCCCGAGCTCGGTTGGCGGCGCCCCCTCCAACTTGGAGGCGTCGAACTCGCTGACGAGGGAGCCGCCCCGCCCCGGGACCGCCGTGGCGGTGCGCACCCAGTTGAAATCGGTCATCCACTCGTAGCACCAAACTCTTATCCCGAGCTTGCCCATGTTGTCGAGCAGGCGGCAAACGTTGGCGATCTCGTCGTCGCGCCCGGGCAGGCCTCTCTTGGCGAGGTTGAGGGGCGGTCTTGCCTCGATGACGACAAGTTCGAAGCCTGCGGCTTGGTAATCCTGCTGGAGGCGCAGGAGCGGCACGTAGTCCCACGGTTGTTCGTGGTGCGAGGCCGTCGTGCCGACCACGGGTAGCCCGCCGACCGCATAGCGCACGCCCGCCTGGCGGCACAGGCGCGAGACTAGGGAGGGCTGAGGCGACCATATCGCCTCGGCGATCTTGATCACTGCGCGTTGCCCAGGCCCGGCCGGGGAGCAGCGGGGGTGGCAGCGACAGAGCCGACCGCTACGGCTAGGGTTTGGGACGCGAGCTCTTCGGGGAGCGGCTCGACGGTCACCGGGGCGCCAAATGGGTCTTTGCGGACGGCGTCCTCGGCGAAATGACATGCGACGAGATGGCCGTCGGCGACCTGGCGCAGTAAGGGTTCTTCCGAACTGCAGCGCGGCTGGGCCATCGGGCAACGCGTGCGGAAGCGGCACCCCGAGGGCGGTGCAAGGCTGCTCGGGACCTCCCCGGTCACGACGGCTCGCTTGTGCTCCTTGCTGAGGCGCGGGTCGGGGATGGGGATGGCGGAAAAAAGTGCCTGAGTGTACGGGTGGAACGGGCGGGCGTAGAGCGAGTCCCGGTCGGCGATCTCGACGATCTTGCCGAGGTACATCACGGCCACCCTGTCGCTCATCTGCCCCACGACGGCGAGGTCGTGGGCAATGAAAAGGTAAGAGAGGCTGAGCCTGTCCTGAAGATCGGTCAGCAACTGGAGGATCTGAGCCTGGACCGAAACGTCGAGCGCCGAGACAGGTTCGTCCAGCACGACGAGGCTTGGCTGGACGGCGAGCGCTCTCGCGATCCCGATGCGCTGGCATTGACCGCCCGAAAATTCGTGCGGGAACCGCGAGACCGCATCCGATGGCAGGCCCACGAGGTCGAGCAGTTCCTCGACCCTCTGGGTTCGCTCCTTTCGCGGCATCAACTTGTGGACCCTCAAAGGTTCGCTGATCAATTGGGCCACCGTGTGGCGCGGGTTGAGCGCGCCGATCGGGTCCTGGAACACGATCTGCATGTGCCGCCTGAGCGCCGTCAGCTCGCGTTCGCCCATCTTGGACAAGTCGTGCCCCTCGTAACGCACCGCTCCCGATGTCGGCTTGTCCAGCAGGAGGACCGTCCGCCCCGTGGTCGACTTACCGCACCCGCTTTCGCCGACGAGGCCGAGAGTTTGCCGGCTTTCCAGTGAAAAGCTCACCCCGTCCACGGCGTGGACGGTCTCGCGCGAGCGGAACACCCTGCCCGGGCCGCGCACGTGGTAATGGACCACTAGCTCGTCGACTTCGAGGAGGGGAGCCCCCGCGGGGGCAGAGGCGCTCAAGGGAGGATCCCTGGCGAACCGGGGCCAAAGGGGGCGACAGGAGCGGCGGGAGCTCCGAGTGCCCCCGCATCGCCCGGTGGGGCCGAGGGCCCGGGGAAGCCGAGGGCACCGGCACCGGCACCGGCACCGGCACCGGCGGTGACTGGAGCCCTTACTGGGTCCCAGCAGGAGATCCAATGGCCGGGCCCTATCGGTTCGAGCGGCGGCGTCTCGGTATGGCAGCGCTCGCCGGCGCGCTCACAGCGCGGTGCGAACGGGCAGCCCTCCCGCAGCTGGGTTACCTGAGGCGGTTGGCCCGGTATAGCCTCGAAGATCCGGGACCTTTTGGCTGTGAGCCGCGGGACGCACCGCAGCAGCCCGACAGTGTAGGGATGGGACGGCCGGTCGAAAAGCTCGACGACGGGAGCGCTTTCCATTACCCGGCCGGCGTACATGACCACGACCCGGTCGCAATGGCCGGCGACTATGCCGAGGTTGTGGGTGATGAGGATCGACCCCAGGTTGGAGCGCTCGACCAGGTCGTCGATCAGTTCGAGGATCTGGGCCTGGATCGTGACGTCGAGTGCGGTAGTCGGCTCGTCGGCTATCAATAAGCGCGGCTGGCAGGCAACCGCCAGGGCGATGATTACCCGCTGGCGCTGGCCTCCGCTCAGCCTGTGCGGGTACTCGTGGATCCGCTTGTCGGGGTCGGGGATCCCGACCGAGCGCATCAGCTCCACCGCCCGCTCGAGCGCCTTGGACTTGCTTAGGCCGACGTGGAGCTTGAGCACCTCCTCAAAATGGGTAGCGATCGTGGTGACCGGGTTGAGCGACGTGAGCGGGTTCTGAGGCACCATGCCGATCTGCCCGCCCCGCACCGAACGCATCTCGGCTTGCGATATGCGCAACAGGTCGCGCCCTTCGAAGAGCACCTGGCCACCCGTCACCCTCCCGGGCATTATGACCATCCGCATTACGGCCGAGGCGGTAACGCTTTTTCCCGAGCCGCTTTCCCCGACGACGCCGACCCGTTCCCCCGCCCGTACCTGCATGCCGAAGCCCTGGACCGCGTAGATCGTGCGGCGTTCGAGCGGGAAGGAAACCTGCAGGTCGCGGATCTCGAGCAGCGGCGCGCCAGGGACGGCGCCTGCTTGAGCCCGCGCCGATGTGGCGGGCGCCGTCTTGAGCACTTCGCTTGCCATTGACCTACCTCGAGGTGGGGTCGAGCGCGTCGCGCAGCCCGTCACCCATGAAGCTGAAACTCAAGCAGGCGAGCCCGATGCAGCCGATCGGGACGAGCACCAGGAGCGGGTCGAGCGGGAGGTAGGAAACGCTGTCGTTGATCATCTTGCCCCAGTCGGCAAGCGGGTCCTGCACGCCGAAGCCGAGCAGGCTGAAGCCGGCCGCCGTGAAGATGACGTAGGGGACCTGCTGTACGAAGTAGACGATTATCGGCCCGACGGCGTTGGGCATGATGTGGACGAGGATTATCCGCCAGGTGGGCACACCTGCAGCGCGCGCCGCCTGTACGAAGTCCCGGTCGCGCAGCGCAATGTACTGCGCTCTTGCCAACCGGCCGAAACCCACCCACAGCGTGATCCCGATGAAGAGGGCCAGTTTCCAGACGCTGACCCCGAACACGGTCACGAACAAGAGGGCGGCCAGGATGGTCGGGACCATCTGGAACAGCTCGAAGAGGCGCAGCGTCACCCAGTCGAAGATGCCGCCGAACCAGCCGGCGATTATCCCCATCGGCATCCCGATGGCGAGGCCGATGAGCGGCGCCCCGAGCGCGATCGTCATCGAGGTCCGGTCGCCCCAGATCGCCCGGGTCAAGGTGTCGCGGCCGAGATTGTCGGTCCCGAGCAAGTGGTGCCAGCTGGCACCGGCGAGCACCGAGGTGAGGTCCTCGCCCGCATCGTTGTAGGGCGCGATATAAGGCGCCAGGAGGCCGACGAGGAGTATCAGCAGCACGAGTGCACCGGCGACGAGCGCCAGCTGGTTGCGCCTGTAGCGGTACCACGCCGCGTGCCAGAAACTGCCGCTGCTCCGGGCGACCGCGACGGTTGGAGCCGCC
>DATJMJ010000112.1:0-11367 GCA_035508795.1 Acidimicrobiales bacterium | reverse complement strand
TTTGGCGACTGCATGTCCTATGCCGTGGCCACCCTGGCAGGCGAGCCCTTGCTCTACGTCGGGGACGGCTTTGCAAAAACCGACGTGCCTCCGGCGTAAATTTGCGTACGCTACCTCGCCGGAGCCCGCAGCGGGGAGGTCTAGTTGGCGGAGCTCGACGTCGCCCCGAGGCCCGCGCTTAAACTCGAGCCGTGGCGATACCCGAGGTCCAGTACACCGAGGCCAGCGGTGCCCGCGTCGCCTTCCAGGTGTTCGGGGAGGGACCTTACGACATCGTGTACGCCCCGTCCCATGTCACCCACGTTGAGCTCGTCTGGCAGGTCCGGCCCTGGGCGGAGTTCCTCGGTCGTCTCGGCCAGCTTGGCCGTGTGATCGTCTTCGACAAACGGGGGACGGGGCTGTCGGACCGCTCGGTCGGGCTCCCGGACATGGAGCAGCGGATGGACGATATCCGCGCCGTAATGGACGCAGCCGGCTCCGACCGTGCCGCGCTCATCGGCACCTCCGAGGGAGGGACGATGTGCGCTCTCTACGCGGCGACCTATCCGGAGCGGTGTTCCGCCCTCGTCCTGTGGGGCTCCTTGCCTCGCTTGCGTTTCGCCCGCGACTACCGCGGCGGCGTCACCGACGAAGAGCTCGGCGAGGTCGATGCATGGTTGGAAGAACACCCCTGGGGAGAGCGCGAACGGATGGCCGGCCAAGCCGAATGGATGCTGCCCTCTGGTACGCAGGGCGAGCGCCAGGCGCTTGTCAACATGCTCGTCAGCGGCGCGGACGACAAGTCGATGCGGGCCCTCAACGAGATGAACCGGGAAATGGACGTCCGGGCGGCGCTCCCGGCGATCAGCGTCCCAACCTTGGTGGCCTGCTGGGAGAAGGAGCATCCCCACATCACAAACGGCTCGCGCGCCTTTGGGGAGCTCATCCCGGGAGCACTTTTCCTCGAGCTACCCGGTCAAGGGCACCTCCCCTTCGGCACAGCCGACGATGCCCGAGCTTTTGCCACCATCGAGGAGTTCCTGCGCCGGAGCCGGGAGGGCGGGACCGATGGGCCCGAGGCGAACCGCGTGCTCGCGACGGTCCTTTTCACCGATGTGGTGGGCTCTACCGACAAAGCGGTCGAACTTGGCGACCGCGCCTGGCTTGCGCTCCTCGAGAAGTACTACGCGACCGTACGCCTCCTTCTCGCCCGCTACCGCGGGGTCGAGGTGAACACTCTCGGCGACGGGTTCCTCGCTCGTTTCGACGGCCCGGCACGGGCAGTCCGCTGCGCCGAGGAGATAGTAAAGGCTGTGCGAGGGCTCGGGATCGAGGTCCGTGCCGGCCTGCACACCGGGGAGTGCGAGAAACGTGGAAGTGACATTGCCGGGATAGCCGTGCACGTCGGGGCGCGCGTGGCTTCGCATGCCGCCCCGGGTCAGGTCCTCGTGTCCCAAACCGTGAGAGACATTATCGCCGGTTCGGGCATAACCCTGCAGGACCAAGGGAGCGCGGTGCTGAAGGGCGTCCCGGGGGAGTGGGAGCTGTACCGGGTAGTCGGGGTTGCCGCCTGAGGCTCGCACCACCCGGCGCTACCTGTCCGCCATGTTGTCGGAGCTCACGAGAGCTTTCCGCAAAATGGCACTCTCGTGAGTTCTAACCGCGAAAACGCGCATGGATCTCGTGAGAGTGGCGTCTTGTGGATAACTCTCACGAGATCTGTCCGCGCGGCGCCGCGCGCGCGACATCGTTATCCGGGCCGGCGTTCCAATACCAGGCGGTACAGCGTGCAAACGTGCCGTTGGAACATGGCTCTCGAAAGGCGCAGGTAGCGCAGGTAATGGCGGTAGGTTTCGGGGCCGGCGAGCTCGCAGGCCTCTTGTCGTCGGGACTCGAGCCGCTTTTGCCAGAGAAGGAGCGTCTGCTCGTAATGGGTCGGGTCGCTCCGGAAGCCGACAAGGCGGAAAGATCCTTCGGCGGCCTCGATGATGTCGCTCAGTTGGGGAAGGCCGGACTCGGGGAAGACCTCTTTTGTGAAAAAAGGCGTAACGGCCGACTTGGCCCGGTCGAAGTCCTCGTACGCGATCGTCTGGAGCGATAACCGTCCACCTTCCGCGAGCCAGCCTGCGCACCGCTCGAAAAACGCCCTGTAGATGCTGCGCCGCTCCGCCCTCGGCAGTTCGTCACGGGCGAAATGTTCGAACGCCCCGATGGAAATAATGGCGTCGTAGGGCCCTGACGGCTCGTGGTCCCGCCAGTCCTCGAGCAGGGCTTCCCACTGCTCGGACGGCGGCACTGCCGAGGCCTGGTCGGCGCTCAGCGTGAGCCCGGTGGCGTGGGCCACCGCGCGTTCTTCGACGAGGTAGCGCAGCATGGCGCCCCAGCCGCAGCCGACGTCGAGCACACGGAGAGCGCCGTCAGCTTTGGCGGCTGTCGCGTGCCAGGCAAGTTTGGCCAATTGGGCGCTTTCCAGGTCGTCGTCGAGCTCACCCGTCCACAGGGCGCACGAGTACACCATGCGGGTGTCCAGCCAAAGCCGGTAGAAATCTCGGCCGATGTCGTAGTGGTACTCGATGGCGTCCCGGGTCGCCCCTCCCGCGTCTGCTCGGGGAATGTCCGACGTCATCAGAGAACTACCACCGCCGGGACGATAGCCCAAAGAAGCCTTCAGATAGCGCGAGCCCGGCCTGCCCGGTGGGCCCGCCTGGGGGTCGAAGGGGCCTTCACGGTGCCCCTGGCACGCGGCCGGTTCCGTCGCCAGTTGGGCTCCTTGGCCTTGGCCCTGGCGCCGGGGACCGGGGCCTCTGAGCGGGGTTGCGCTTCTGAGAGGGGTTGGGCGGCCGGCCTGCGGACGGCCGTTGCCGTGGCGAGCGAAGGCAGGTCCGGAGACGAGACGCCGCCCGGGAAGCCCAGCTTCTGCTGAATGAGCCGGGTCCTTGCCATGTGCTCGCGCCCGACCAGGGACACGACCAACCCGTCCTCGCCCGACCTTCCTGTGCGCCCGGCCCGATGGACGTAGTCGGTGGGGTCGGCGGGAGGGTCGAAATGAACGACAAGAGGGACAGCGTCCACGTGGATCCCGCGCGACGCCACGTCGGTGGCGACGAGGACGTCGAGCCGCCCGGCGCGGAACGCCGCCAGCGCCCGGTCCCGCTGTGCCTGGCTGCGATCGCCGTGGATGACCTGGCTCTGTAGCCCCGAAGCGGCGAGGCGGTCCGATAGGCGGTCTGCTCCTCTCTTGGTCCGGCAAAACACGATCGCCGGGCCGCGGGCAGCGATGGCGTCGGCTGTGACCGCTACGCGGTCGTGGGGCTCGACCCGCCAAAAGTGGTGCTGCACGTCCCCCCGGTGAGCGGCGGCAGCCTCGACATCGTGGCGCACCGGGTTGTGCTGGTAGTCGCGCACCAGCGCCTCGACCGGCCCTTCCAGGGTGGCCGAGAAAAGCAGGGTCTGGCGCGAACGACCGGTCAAGTCGACGAGCTGGCGGACTGCGGGCAAAAAGCCCATGTCAGCCATGCGGTCCGCTTCGTCGATGACCACCATGTCCACAGAGGAGAGGTCGACGGAGCCACGCTCGACAAGGTCGGCAAGCCTCCCCGGGCACGCGATCACGACGTCGACGCCCCGTCGCAGCGCGCCGAGCTGCTTGTCGTAGCCGACTCCGCCGTAGAAGGATGCCGACCGCGCGCCCACCGCAGCGGCGAGCGGGGCGATCTCAGCCTCGATCTGGGCCGCGAGCTCCCGGGTAGGAGCCAGGACCAGCGCCGCCGGCCGCCTGCGGCCCTGCGCGCGAGTGCTCAGGCGGGACAGGACGGCCAGAGCGAAAGCCAGTGTCTTGCCCCCTCCCGTGGGGGCCCGGCCGCACACGTCGCGCCCGGCGAGGCTGTCGGGAAGGGTGGCGGCCTGGATGGGGAACGGCACGGTGACGCCCTTGCGGGCGAGGGCGGAAGTCAACGCCCGGGGGACGCCGAGGTCGTCGAAGCTGGCTGGCGCGCCAGCAATGGGATGGGTGTTCACGAAGCTCCAGTCGGTCCGGATCGGGGGAGATGGCCGACTCGATAGGGGTCTCGTGGGCCTGGCCAGCGCCGTCCGCCAGCCACCTCTGGGCGCAGGCCCAGGGTACGGGTGCTCAGACTACCGGAGGGGAGGGTGCGAGCGGCATTTGAGGAAGGCAGGGGAGGTAGGCACGTGAGGGAGGAAGCACGCCGCCCCCGGGGTGCCCGAGCCCTATGTGCCGGTCGGCGGGCTGGGAGGACAGGCGGTTTCGGCCTGGGAAGCGATCCGGCCCGCCACCCTCTCGAGGCGCGACATCCATTTGAAGAGACGGTCGCGCGCCCGCTCGGCTTCGGCATCGAGCCCCTCCACGGCGTCGAGGCGCCAGTGGCCGACGACAACGGGAGCCAGGATCTGCTCGTAATGCACGCGGAAGTCGTAAATCCCCGCGGCGGCGATGGCTGCTGCGTGCGCACCGAAACCTTCCAGTTCGCTACCGGGCATCGCGAAGGCCCTCACCTGGCGGTCGATGGCCTCGACGGTCCCCGAGGGGTCTGCTTCGAGGGCTGCGGCGGTGAGGTCCCTGTAAAACAGGTAGTGCAGGTTTTCGTCGGCGGCGACGCGTTTGAGCATTGCAGAGCCGTCGGCCTCGAGGAGTCGGCCCGTGTTCCAATGGGCGATGCGGGTGGCGAGCTCCTGCAGGGTGAGGTAGACGACGGCGTCCCCGACCGAGCCCGCCCGGCCGCCGGGGCGGAAACCGTAAGAGACCTGGCGCATGCGCCCACGTTCGAGCGCCACCATGTCCATCTTGCGCGTGACGCAAAGCCAGTCCCTCAGAACTATCGCGTGGCGCTGCTCTTCGGCGGCCCATCGCCGGCTCCACTCCCCCCAGGCCGACTCGTCCCCGAAGACCTGGCTGATGGCATGGAAATAATGGGGCAGGTTGTCCTCTGTCAGGAGGTTGATGTAGAGCGCCGAAGATACCCCGGGCGCCAGGGGGTCGCCCTCGGGTTGGAACGGCTCGCCCGGTACGTACTTACGCCCTCGTTCCCAGGGGACGAACTCGTGGGGGAACCACTCTTTGGCAACCGACAGGTGCCGCTCGAGGAGGCGCTCCACACAACCGTCGAGCGCTTCTCGCAGCGGGGCTGCGCTCGGCTGGCTCGTCGCGTCGTCGGCCGTAGGAGCGCACGGCGAAAGGGCTGCTCCGGCAGGGGCCGGGCTCAAGGCTGCACCATCGACGGACGGTACCACACCGAGACCCTAGGCAAGCGCTGGGGGGCTGTGCCGGGGCGGAGGAGCTGCCGGTTAGACTCCCGACCTCGACCTCGGGTCAGTTCGGTACCGGGGCGGGATGCCGCAAAAAGGGCAACGCTGACCGAGAGGCACACATGACAAGTAGATCTAGGGACAACCGGCGAGGCAGGTCAGAGCCTGACAGGGAAGACCGCCCCAGCTTCTCAGGGCCCCGCCAGCCCCGCCGAAGCCTGGACGAAGAAGTAGTCGCGCTGAGAGACCGGGGCCAGAGCTACTCAGCGGTGGCGAGCGCTCTCGGCCTGAAACGTGCAACCGATGCCCAGGACGCGTTCCTCCGGGCAATGCGCAGCCTCCCACCGAGCGACGCCAGGGCCCTTCGTGGACGCGAGCTTGCGCGACTCGACCAGCTCGAGGCCCGCATCCGCTCGCGAGACGCAGCTGAGCCCGCCAAGATGGAGCGCCACCTCGGCGCGCTGGCTGCCCTCCGGGAGACGATGGGATAGGGGCTTATAGCCGCCCAAAGCGAGGACGTTGCGGTCAGGCGGTTAGGCGGTTAGGCGGTCAGGCGGTCAGCTGGTTAGGCGGTCGAGCGGTCTGGCGGCCACGCGGGAAGGCTTTTGGCTCCGCCGCCTGGCCGGGCGGTATAGGGGCTCAGCAATTGAGCCAGGTCGCTCGAACCGAGCCTGTCAGCCAGGACGTAGCCATTGCTGACCACCGGGCAGCCGCCCGGCTGCACCCAGATATCTATGTCGGGCCGCCCGAGGTAGGCGAAGGCGACAACCGCCGTGGTGAAGCTGACCGGGCAGGCGTACACAAGACCGTCGGTGTGGCTGAGCGGCACCTCGCCGATGGCCGCCGCCCACCGGTGTGCTGCGGTAGCAGCCAAGCGCACACTGTGAGTGAGCTGCCCGTTTCCCTCTTCGTCGTACGTGCAAACGAGGCCGGCCTCGGGATCGCCCGCCGGCAGCAACCGGCCCGCGAGGCCCGCGCCGGGGTTGGCAACGCCGACGGACCGGCCGTCGCTCGCCGGGCACGGCCCGCTTTCTTGGACGCGCAACCTCGGGCCCTGGGCGTCGTCCTGCAGCGGGCGAGGGTCGAGCCAGTCGACCACGGCGTCCGCTCGCAGCACATCGCCCGAAGGCCCAAGGGCGCCCTCCGTGATGTCGAGCTCGGCCTGTACCCAGACGTCAGTCGCCGGGGCGTCGAACATGAGCGTCGTAGTGGCGCCTGCCGGGCCGCTACCCGAGCCCCAGCCCGACAGGGCGAGGCCTGCCGGCGGGTGCGCCTTGACCCAGCTCAGCGGGTCTCCGTGACCTGAGGGCACCGACCAGAACCTTGTCTTTACGAGCTGGGTGCCCCTCGTCCCGTACGGGTCACCTGCGACCGGCGAGGTCTTGCTCACCCCCTGGATAGGCCCTGCGCCAGGCGGAAGCCGCAGGACGGAAAGCATATGGGAAGCCTCCCTCGAGGCTGCAGAGCGGTTGGCGACGTAGGCGGCCGCAAGCGACTGGGCCGACGTCACTGCCGAGGCCGAGGCCTCGGACCGGCTGCCCTCAGCCCCAGCGAGGAGCCCGAGGCAAATGGATAGGGCAATGCCCGAACGGGTAAAGCGCGCAAGCACCACGGACAACTTTGTGGCGCGGCGGCCGCCCTTTCAACCGGTCAAGATCCCCGCCTGAGGTCAGCGTGGCGTCAGCAGAGCGGTACGGGCACCCCCGGCCCAGGCGCGATGAAGGTCGCCGGCGTCGGGGTTGCCTCCTCGGTCGAGCGTGATGCGGTTGAACTTCGCGAACTGGTGGTTGTCCCTGGCCATGATCCCCAGCTGGTCGACGACTCCGGCCTCGTCTGTCAGGACCTGTACGTCAGCCGTCCGCCGTTTGCCTGCGAGGCGGATATCGACGGGTTCCCCGCTGCGGAGGTTGCGGGCCCAGGCGAACTGCGAGCCCACAAGCAGGCTTTCGTCGACCCGCGTGTACGCCACGGGGACCGCATAGCGACGGCCCGACTTGCGGCCGACGACGTAGACGGTCACCAGTCGCTTGCCGATCGCCCGGCTAAGGAGCGGGGCGCGCAGCAATGCGCGGACCACCTTGTTAGCGAGCCCCTGGATGGGCAATGTTTTGGCTGTCGGGACCGGTTTGGCGAAGGATTGTGGGTTCACGTTCGTCGTCATCGTCATCTCCATTTCCATCTGCTTCGGCGGGTGACCGGTGCGCTCGTCACACTGCCGGGGTTTGGCGGGTCTAGGGGTAAGACACATGGCGACAGAGGGATGTGACATGGCCGATCAGAACTGGCTTGCGGAGCGTTTCGAGGAACAGCGGCCCCGGCTGCGGGCCGTGGCCTACAGGATGCTGGGCTCGTTCGCAGAGGCGGAGGACGCCGTCCAGGACGCCTGGCTCAGGGTGAGCCGGGCCGACACGAGCGAGGTCGACAACCTCGGCGCGTGGCTCACCACGGTCGTCGCTCGCCTGGCGCTCAACATGTTGCGCTCGCGCACCGCGCGCCGCCAAGAACCCCTGGACCACGTCCACATCCCCGACCCGGTGGTCGACCCTCCGGAGGGCACGGACCCCGAGCACGAGGCTTTGTTGGCCAACTCGGTGGGGATGGCACTTCTGGTGGTCCTGGAGTCGCTCAGCCCGGCGGAGCGGCTGGCATTTGTGCTCCACGACATGTTCGGGGTGCCCTTCGACGAGATCGCGCCGATCGTGGAGCGTTCCCCTGAGGCGGCCCGGCAGCTCGCCAGCCGCGCCCGTCGCCGGGTGCAGGGTTCGCCGGTCCCCGACCCCGACCTCGATGCTCAGTGGAGGGTGGTCGACGCGTTCCTGGCGGCAGCGCGAGCCGGCGATTTCGAGGCGCTCGTGGCAGTCCTCGACCCCGATGTCGTACTGAGGGCGGACGGTGGGGTGAGCGGGCTGTCGCATTTCGTCCGGGGCGCAGCGGCGGTCGCCCGCCAGGCAACTTTCTGGGGGCGGGCGGGCCTCGGGATGCGCCGGGCGTTGGTCAACGGCGCAGCGGGCCTGGTTTCGGAGCGCGATGGCAAGGCGTTCGCCGTCGGCGCGCTCACGATCAACAACGGGCGGATCATCGAGTGCGACTTCCTGGTGGACCCCGACCGCGTTGCCCAGCTGGACCTCGAGGTGCTCCGGGGCTAGTACTGCGGTTTGTGATCCTCCCGAAAGACCGCGACCCTCGTTTTGTGACGGTCCGCCGCGGTGGCGCGCTCACAGATCAGGACCACCATCTCCTTGCCCTGTGGGCGGCTTCGTGCGCTGAGCACGTCCTTTACCTTTTCGAGACCGTCCAACCTGAGGACCAGCGACCACGCGAGGCGATCGAGCTCGAGTGCCAGTGGCAGCGCGACCAACTCCCGGAGGCGATCCGTGAGCTCGTGCGTGATGACCAGCGGTTGCGGAACGATATTTGCTGGTCGGTGTTCGACGGCTGAGAGATTATCGGAGCCCGGCGCTGACTTCGCGCGAGTGGAAAACGGCGTGGTCCACCAAACGCCCGTAGTGGCCGTACGATCCTCGGGTCAGCCGAGGTCGAGGAGGGAGGCGGGGTCGTTACACACGCTCTGGGCCGATGAGACCGACGCTAAGCGTGGCCCCTACTTGCCCGGGCCGACGTGCCTGCTCCTAACGCGCCTGTCCTGTCGAGGGGCCACTCGTCCCCACCGACGACCAGATGTTGCAACCGAAGGTTACCCGAGCGAACTTCAATGAGCACTTCAACTCCACCGGCTCCCCGCGAACTCCGGTACAGCGATCCCCACGCGCCGTCTACGGCCCAGAACCAGCGGCCGTCGGGGCCGTCACCGGTCAAGGACATCGTCGCCGAGCGACCGTCGTAGTCGATCCCGGGGATGGCGTGCACCAAGCCCCAACTCGCCATCGCCCGGGCGTAATGGTGCCCGCACTCGGCCTCGTCATAAGGGCTCCTGCGCTCTCCGTCATAACGGCGACGGACCATGCCCACAACGTCTTCGCCGTAGGACCTTAGACCTGCCTGGACCAGGGCGAGTGCGTACGTGTACTCGAAACCGGTCATCACTTCGCTCCAGTAGGGCATGGGGTGCGCCGGCAGGCCCTCGGGATAAGCCAACATGACGTGGCCCTCGTCGTCCAACGTCCCGAAGGTGCGCATGTAGTTTGTGAACGAGCCGAGCCGCCCGACGTGGTTAAGGCGGTGGATGCTGGCGAGAGCGGCTTCAACGTGACTTTGGCTCAGGAAAGCTCCTAATCCCGCAAACCGGGCGGCAACATGGCCGACGAGCTGGTCAATAAGGCAACCGTCCCCGACCTGGAACTCGGGGTGCTCGCGGTCCTGAGCGCCCATGACCGGGAGGCGGACTTCAGGGCGTAATTGGTCGAAATTCGTCGGTGGCCGGATCTCCTGGGCGTAATACGAGCCATTGAACAGGTGCTCGTCGGTCCAGGTCGCCCCTTTTTGAAGCAGCTGGCGGCACTTTTGCGCGAACGCGTGGTCGTCCACGGCAGAAGCCATCTCCGACGCAGCGGCGAGGGCGGCCAGGTACCAGATCTGGATGATCCCCGTTGGGCCGAAATACTCGACGTCCATCGTGTTGTGCAAGCTTCCTTCGGCCACCCCGTCCCCGTCGGCGTCCCAGCTTCCCGGTAACCACGAGAACTCGACAGCCTTTTTGGCCATCGGCCACAAGTGGCGAAGGAACTCGTGGTCACCAGAGTGGCGCCACTCCCGCAGCAGTTTGACGATGCAGCCGTACTGTCCATCGGCCGCTGCGAACGCCCAGTCCCTAGCTTTGGCCAGCGGAAGCAGGATACGGAAGCTCATCGCCCCCTCCTCCGACGTGGCGTACAAAAACTCGAGTTCGCGCATCTTGCGGGCCAACGCCGGGAAAAGAAAGGGGGTGGCGTACTCGTAGTTCCACACGTGGGTGCACGAGCCCGGACAGGATCCAGCGTCGTCCAGGCAGCCCTCCCAACCGAAGGGATAGCCATCGGCGGTCCGGAAGAAAGTCTGGGTCCCAAGCGTGCTCAGGTTAAACAAGGCCGCCTCCTTGACGACCGGGCTGAGGTTGCTGGCACAAAACTCCTCCAGAAAAGCACGAGTCTTTGCCTCCAGCTCGCCGGCGCGGGGCGCGAACGACTCTAACGCTGCCCAAGCGTCTGAAAGGTCCCGGCAGTAATAATTGCCCACCAAATCAGTAGTCACCCCGCCCCGGGGACCTGGGCCCTTGAACATCCATGCGTGCCGATTGGGGAAGTGCCAACCGAGCAGGAAGGTGACCGTGACCTGGCCGAGAGGCGGCAACTGCCTGCGAGCTCCCACGCAGGTGCACTCCGGCTCCCCGGGGGCGGGGTCATAGGTGCCTTGGGACGGGGACCCGTCCAAGATGAAGCCTTCCCACATTGTCGAGAGCCCTTGGTTCCACTTCCCCATCGACCACGCGACCCCTGAGAAGGAGTGCTCGCCCAGAACGCCGGCTGCTATCGTGCCCCACTCCTCGTCGTCCTGACCCATCCCTGCGTCGCCCAGTAGCACTCCTGACAAGCCGCGTCCTTGTTTGCACTCGACTTGGGCGATGCTCGCTCCCGCGCTCACACCTGCCGAGCGCAGCCGGTGCCCTACCACGTCCTCGACCGAAAACATGACGGTGGTCTCCAGGGGCACGGCACATTTCGACTGGAGCGTCACCCGTACCATTGCCACTGGCAAACCGCTGGCCTCCTCGTCGCCCGGCACGAAGGCACTCCAGGCTTCGACGACGGCTCCCACCGGCGCCTCGTCGTCGCTCAGTGTTACCCGGCCGTAGGGGTACGCCGTCTCGAACAAGCAATGCTCGAACCTCGGGAGCCCGGCAACGGGGGCGCCGGATCCAAGGGCACCTTCAACTTCTTCAGGGAACAGCTCACCCTCGAGGATAAACGCCTTTGGCCCTACCCCGGGCCCGGAGGCTCGGCAGGCTAAGAACGTGCCGCCGGCGGTCGAGCCTTTGGCCGGGTGGTTCTCGAGCTCCCAGTCCCGGAACTGGCCTCGGCCACCGAAACCGACAGACCCGGTCGCCATGCCACCTAATGGAAGAGATATCGCCCGACGCTGGCGGCCTCGGTACGAGCGCAGCACCGGCCAAGACGCGTCCTTCATTTCCTT
>DATJMJ010000111.1:0-3915 GCA_035508795.1 Acidimicrobiales bacterium | reverse complement strand
CCTGTAACACATCTCTGAAGGAGCGCGTGAAGTCAAGTGGTGCGGCCTGATTGAGAGGGCGCTTTTGAGCTGGGGTGGAGCGGAGGTTGCGCGACACCCTGGCGCGAGAGGCCAGGCCCTTGACGCCCAGGCCGTAGGTGCCGTCAGATGTAGAGAGGGCGTCAGGCTAGGGACGCGTGCGGTCGATCTCCAGGGCCATTGTGTTGGCAAGGCAGCCGGTCGGTGCCAGTCATCTCTTCGCCGCGGCGGGCGGCATGGAGCCCTTCGGACCGCAGCTTGGCGGGCTGGACCAGCACCACGGCCGTGCCGCGCGGAGCGGAGGCCATGTGTTACAACGAGCTCGCGCCAAGCTGCGCCGGTCAAATGCTCACCCTTGCCTGGCAAGGCAACGGACCTCTCCGTCCCTCAGGCCGTAGTAGACGACGATGAGGAGCTTTCGGGCGGCGGCTACGTGGCCGATTTGCCTGCCCCGCCGCTCAGCGACCCGGCGGCGCTGGGCCCCGACGGGCGTCGCGCCGTACTGACGGACGCCAGCTTCGACGGCGGCCCAGCGCACAAGGCGTGAGCCCTGTTTGGTGATATGGCCGCGGTGCACGGTGGCACCGGGCTCACGGTGGCGGGGCGTCATGCCCGCCCATGAGCAGAGGTGGCGTGGCGACCCAAAGCGGGAGACATCGCCGATCTCGGCTACGAACACTGCGCCGAGCACCGGCCCGGCACAGGGATGGCTTGGATAGCTCTATAGCCACGGTCGTGTTTTAGTTGGTGCTCGAGTTGGTCGTCGAGCCTCGCGATTTGTCCGTCGAGCGCTGCGACCAAGCCCACTAGTGCCCCTAGGTGTTCGCGCTAAGCGGGGGCGAGAGGCACCTCGGCGAGGAACCGCTTGCCGGCGACGCCGAACAGGTCGCTCATCGGGACGGGCACACCTTCTTTAGCGAGGACGGAGCGGGCTTGGCTTTTTAGGGACGAGCGGAGGTCCACGAGCTTTGCGCGCCAGCGGACGAGCTCTCGGAGCTCCCGAAGTGCCGGTGGCGCCACCCAGGCTTCGGCGAGGCGTCCCATGCGCAAAAGGTCGATGAGGTCGGTCGCGTCGCGCTCGTCGTCCTTCACGCGTCGGTGGCCCCAGTTGTTGCCGAGGGGTGAGCCGAATGGACTTTGGCCCCGCAGTCTTGGAGGACATCGACCGCCCAGTACCACCCGTTGCACGCCTCGAGCACCACCTCTGGGGCTTTGCCAGCCCTGGCAAGCACGTCGCCCAAGGCCATGGCGCTGTTGTCGATGCGGGCGGTTCCCAGTGTCTTTCCTTCGTTATCTCGTCGGACGACAACGCTGCGCTTCCGGTGCAGGTCGGTACCGACGTACTGTCGTTGAGTACCCATGGGCTCCTTCTTTCGCCGTGACGGTGATGGTGTGCGAACCCCGAGTGTTGTCCTGCTCGGGCCCTCGCGGCGAGAGGAGGGGCCAGTCGCTTTAGCTTGAGCACCCACGGTCGGGCCTCCTTGTCGGCGTGCGCGGCGCGATTGCCGCTCACGCAAGGGCGCCGCAGCGCTCCTTCATGACATCAGCACCCGCAAAATACAGGAGGGCGACAGGCTAGGGAGAAGGTGGGGGCGGCCCGGTGCTGTGCCAGCCGACTCGGGCTCTAGCACCGACCGCGACCGGGAGGGGCGCTGCTCGCAGCCTGGCGCGGCTGGGCGCAGCGCCGCTCTCCCCGATAGAGGGAGGATGACGGCGAGGATGGGCAAGAGGTCAATGCTCCACCCCAGGCCAACGAGAACGGCGGCCTTGGTGGTCTCGTCGCTAAATGACGCCAGTGCGCCTAGCCCTCCCGCGTCACGCCGGGCCGAGGCCGTACAAAGAGAAGTCGACAGGCGGGAGAAGAAGCTGCCCCACCCGGTCACGCTATAGCGACGAGGCTTCGGACAGACTGCTGGCGCAAACGAGACGTAGCACGGCTCAACCGCACACAAGGCTCGCGTTAGAGTCTTTTTGCAACTCGGTCACGGGGTCATGAAGCTCCAAATCTGGCTCAGTCCGGTGTCGCTCCACCACCGGTGGAAGTGTGTGGGAATCCGCAACATCCCCTTTAACCGGGACGGCGTTGGTCAAGCGCGATGCGTGCAGGAAACCGTCCCTCGGCGGGTCGCCGCCGAAGTTGGCACACGGATTGCGTTTCGAGGCGGCCGTCTCTAAGAAGACAGGCTTTCGCTCTGCGGTCTCCTCGTGGTGACGCCGAACTTTTTGTTTTCGCCGTGTGGAGCAAGGCTGAGAGCGCCGGGACGAACCGGTACCTGCGAGGGTCGCGCCCTCTCGGCTCACCTCTCTCCGGACATAGGGGGTCGTCGTTTGCGCTTCCCGAATTGGCACAGAGTGACGCCTCATACCTCCGAGACCGGTACAGGGTCCGGGGGGCGTCGCGGCGCCACGACGCCGTCAACGAGACCGGACGAACCTTCCCGGCTGGCGGGCGCGAGCGTGCCGGAAGCGGCGTCTACCGGGTCGGCGCCGTGCTGCGAAAGATGCCTACAGGGTCGGGGAGGTCTCAAGCAGCTTGCCCGCGAAACGACTGTGCAGCGCGATATCGGCCAAAGGCACACGGCCGGGCAACCGGACAGAAGGCCCATCAAACGGAAGCCGGGGACCGGGATGCCCAGACGGCGGCCAGGCGCCGAAAAATGCCTGTGCGGGCGAACGCGACGCCAACCGGCACAACCCGGTAGCTTCTTGGAGCGGGCAGCACACATCGTGACCCGGCTCGCCGGGCAGCCGCCGATCTTGGTACCGCTGAAGCGCCTAGACCCGACGGCGAGCCGGAGCTCGCAACAGGCTTCACCGGTGCTCGGTAGCGCGCTAGGGTTCACGACCTTGTTGACTCCAGGGTGCCGCTTGCCACCCCAACCTGCTGAGGGTGCCTGGCGCCCAGGACGACGCCGCCCAACAACTCGGCCGCTTGCCGGTCGCGCCGCTCGAGTGCATGAGAGTAGACACGCAGTGTCACAGACGGGTCGGCGTGGCCGAGGCGGCCAGCAACCGTGCGCACGTCCACGCCCCGACCGATCAGCTCAGTGGCGGAAAAATGGCGAAGCTCGTGGAAATGGCCCGTGAACCCGAGCGATCGCGCCAGCCGCTTGTATGCGAGCGACAGCCCGTTAGGCAGGCACGGCTCCGACCCGTCGGCATTACGCGAGAGTATGTAAGCGTCTGCCACTAGGGCCGAGCCGACCTGCTCGGCGAAGCGTTCTTGGTGCTCGCGGCGCTTTGCCAGCAGGGCGCCCAAAGCCTCGTCGATGCTCACGTCCCGGCGCTGGTGCGTCTTGGTGGGGCCGACAGTGGCGACCCGCCCGAGCACCGTCAACGAGTGCCTGATGCGCAAGGCCCGCTTTGGCCAGTCCACGTCGCTCCACCGGAGAGCGCACAGCTCCCCACGCCGGGCGCCCGTGACTGCTGCCAGTGCGATGGCAGTGGCGAGCACGACGTTGCCATCGCCCTCCGCCGCAATAATGAGCTGCTGCACGACGTCCACGGACGGTGTGGAGACGGTCGAAGGTGTGGGCCCCGGTGGCGAGGCCTTATCGGCAGGGTTGGACGCGATGACCCCCCACTTGACGGCCCGCTCGAGAGCCGCGTGGACCACGCTGTGGCGTCGCCGGACAGATGCCGGCGACAGGCCTCTGGCAAGCAGGGCGGCGTAGAGGTGGTCGAGGTGCCTGGCCGTCAGCTTGTCGACCCGGAGGGCGCCGATGGCTGGGCGGATGTCGTGGTCGACAGAGCGGCGGTGCTCTCGCATCGTGTACCCGGAGCGGAGGGGAGCGATGTCGTCGAGCCAGCGGTCGAGCAGCTCGGATACGCTGCCGGGGTGCCCTGCGGCAAGTTGTCCCTGCTCCAGTTCGACCACGAGCTTCGCGAGCTCGCGCT
>DATJMJ010000110.1:0-14041 GCA_035508795.1 Acidimicrobiales bacterium | reverse complement strand
ATTGCGAAGCTCCCTCGATGCGTACCCGCGGGTCGACGATCACGTAGGCGACATCTGAGAGGATGAAACAGACCCCCCAGAGCGCCGCAACTATCAGTACCAGCGCCATGATCAGCGGGTAGTCACGGCGCTGGCTGGCGGTCGTGAAATAGCTCCCGAGGCCGGGTAGGGCAAATACCCCTTCGATGAAGATCGACCCCGTGAGGATGTTCGGGATCCACGGGCCCATGATCGTGATGAGCGGGATGAGCGAGGTCCGCAGGATGTACTTCCACAGGATGCGCCGTTCGGAAAGGCCTCTCGCCCGTCCCATGCGGACGTAGTCGGCATAAGTGACTTCGAGCGTGCTGGCACGCGTGTAGCGCTCCATCAGCGCCATGGGGTAGAGCGAGAAGGCGACGACCGGCATGATGACGTCCTTTACCGAACCCCACCCGCCGACCGGCAGCCACCCGAGCTTGATGGCGAAAACCTCGATCAGCAGAAAACCGATGACGTAATTGGGCAGTGCGACACCGATCGTCGAGACAACAGCGGTGATGAGCGAGTCGACCCAGGTGTTGTGCTTGACGGCTGCTATGCACCCGAGGACCAGGCCGAGGCTGTAGGAAAGGGCTATCGTCAAGCCGCCCACTATCAATGTGATCGGCCATGCCGAAGCAATGAGGTGGTTTACGGTCATGGTCGGTTCCTCGAAGGGGATGCCGAGATAACCGTGCAACAATTGCCAGATCCAGTCGAGGTACTGGCGCCAGATCGGCTCCGCAAGGCCGTACTTCACCATGATGTTGTGCATCGCCGCAGGCGTCATGTCCCCCTGGGTGAAGGCGAAGGGCCCGCCGGGGACCGAATGCATCATCGCGAAAATGGCGATCGTCGCAAGCAGCAACGTAAACAGCAGCGCCAGGACGCGCTTGCCGAGATAGCCGATCATGGCGTTCCCCCCGATCTGGCCTTGCGGCCGTCGCGGCCCTCGCGGCCCTCGCGGCCGTGGTCGCTCTCAGAGCCCCCCCGGCCGGCCCCCCGGTCGGCCGGGTACACCGTGAGTTCCCCGCGCCTGAGCCTCCGCCGGCCCGGCCCCCTTAGGGGCCGGGCTTGGCCGAGGAAAGTTGCGCTCGCCACGGGTGAGCGTTGGGCAGTGCCCCTAGAGGCTCTCGCTTGCCCTGGGGTACTTGCCGACGTTGTCGCCGATGAAGATCCCCTCCTGGTACGTGCTGAAGGGGAAGAACCCGGGCCACTGGAGGCCGTCGTAGCCGAGGTAGTTCTTGGCCAGCGCGGGCCCTTGTACGTAAGGCGGTATCAGGTAGGCGTCCAGGCCGTGGAAAATGAACACCGCCGGTGCCTGCATGGTCTGGAGGACCTGGGCTTCGGTGTAGATCTCCTGGCGCTTGGCCTTGTTGAACTGGGCCGCGCCCTGGGCGAGCAGGTTGTCGTACTCGGCATTGTCCCAGTCGTGGCGCCCACCGGCTTTGTAAACGCTCAGCATGTTGGAGGCGTCGAAGTAGTCCATCCCGTAAGAGACGAAACCCATCTCGATCTCGGTCTCGGGCTGTGCCTCCATCTTGCTGTAGAAGGTCGAGGTGTCGAGCTCCTCGAGCAGGAGGGTGCTGTTGCCGCCGAAGAGCGTCTCGTTCCAGCCTGCGGCGAGAGCCTGGACGACCGAGCCGGTCGTCAGCGGGTCGATCGCACCGGTCGAGGCCGGGTAACTGAACGTCACCGAGGGGAAATTGTTGCCCTTGGGGTAGCCGGCCTGGGCCAGCAGGGACTGAGCCAGGTCGGGGTCGTAGTTGGTGTACTTCTCGAGCGGCTGGCTTACGGCAAACGGGTACCCGACCATCAGGTACCCGTAAGCCGGTATGGCCAGGCCGGGGAGGATGGCACTGATGATGGAATTGCGGTCGACGGCATGCGCGAACGCTTGGCGTACCTTCATGTTGTTGAAGGGCTTGGCCTTGGTTTTGAAGAACACGTAGTAGATGCGGAAGTCCTGCGGGTTGATGTCAGGCTTCCACTTGGAAAGGCCGGGCGTCTTGGCAGCGATCTCGAGGTCGGTCTTGCTCAGCGCCTCGGTTGCGTTGTAGTCGACCTGGCCCGTGTCCAGGAGGGGCAGGAAGTCGGCGCCGGCGTAGATCTTGGCGATCTGGTTTTGGATGTACGGCTTGTAGGGGGCCGTGTACTTCGGGTTGGCGACTTCGACGACCTCGGTAGTCGGGTTGAAGGTCTTCAGGATGTACGGGCCGCACGAGATGCAGGTTGCCGGGTTGATGTTGTAAAGGCCGTTGCCGTACTTGGCCAACCCCGCCGCAGACAGCGGCATCGAATAGAGCATCGCGTTGGGGATGAAGGCGACCGGGCCTTCCGTCGTAACCTTGAAGGTGTACTTGGTACTGCCGACGCTCACGCCGATCGAGTTGACGGGGGCCTTGCCCGCGACCGCCTCGGTGTAGTTTGCGATGACGCCTGACCAGTACCAAGAAAAGTCCCAGGCGTGCTTGGGGTCGGCCGAGTACCTGAAGGTCTCCACGTAGTCGTTCGCGGTGAGCTCGTTGCCGTCGCTCCACATGATCCCGGGCATGATGTAGAACTCCCACGTTGTGGGAGAGGTTTGCGCCCAGTGCGTCGCGGTGCCGGGGACGATCTGGTAATTGGGGTTGATCCGCACGAGGGACGTCTCGAAGTTGTCAGCGAGCGGCGCCCGTGAGTAAACGGTCTCGTAGAAGTCGAGCGCCTTGAAGGTCGCTCCGACCGAGCTTTCGTAAGCTACAAAAAACTGGTCCGACGCGGGAGCCGAGCCGGCGGGGAGACCGAGTGCTTTACGGGCGACCTCGGCCCTGGCCCTGGTTAGTTCGCGGAGCCTGTCCTCCCCGATGACGGACCTTCCCTGGCGGGCGAGGAACAGCCCCAAGGCGCCGGCGCCACCTGCCATCAAAAACTGGCGGCGGTTCCAGTACGGCGCCTCGGGCTTTGTTGTGCCGTTATTCTCGCTGCCCGGATCTAGCTGTTCAGCCATATTTTTTCCTACCCCTTCCTATGGTTGTGTCTGATTGTCGCACCTTCGGCCACCCGGGGCAATCAGCCCCCGGAGCTGGCGTCTTGTACGGCCCTTGGCCGGGCCGCGCTTTGTTCGACCAGGTCCCACGCCGCGCCGACGATAGTCGCCTCATCTATCCCGAATACGCGGTAAAGATCCTCCACTTCCCCCACCTGCCCGAAATCGGTCACCCCCAGGCACGCGATAGGCGTCGAATTGACTGCACCGAGAAAGGAAAGTGTGTGCGGGTGCCCGTCCGCAACGCAGACAATGGGCGCCGCGCGGCCCAGGGGGAAGAGCACCTCCAGGATGGCGGAAGGCCACTCCGACAGCGCGCTCCGGCCCTGGAGCGCCCTGAAAACGAGGTCGGCCGATGTTAGGCATATGACGTCGCACGCCACCCCGTCGTCTCGGAGGGATGCCTCTGCCGCCAGGACCTCGGGCATGACAGCTCCCATCCCGACCAGGGCCACCGCCGGCTTGCCCTCGGACCTGCGGACGGCGTAACCGCCCGCCAGGACATGCCGCCTACGCTCCTCGCGTCCGGCGTCGTCGGCGGGCACGGCCGCCAGGGCCTGGTCGACCGGGCGGGTGCTCAGCCTGAAGTAAGCCGAGGACCCCTCCGGGCGGCCGAGGTCGCCGAGCGCGTGCAGGAGCGCCCACTCGAGGTCCTGTGCGAAGGCAGGTTCCCAGGCGGTGCAGCGCGGCTGCTCGAGGCCCACCGATGGGGTGATGACGGATTGGTGGGCACCGCCCTCAGGTGCCAGGGTCACGCCCGAGGGTGTCCCGACCAGGATGGACTGGCCGCCCGAATAGATCCCGAAGGACCATGGCTCGAGGCAGCGGGCGACGAAGGGGTCGTAGAGGGTGCCTACCGGGAGCAGCGGTTGGCCGTCGCGCGCCCAGGTGAGGCCCAGCTCGGAGAGCAGCCCGACCATGTTGACCTCTGCGATGCCGAGCTCGATGTGCTGGCCGGTTGGCGATTGCCACCAGTGGACAAGGGTGGAGCGGTCGTCGGCGAACCAGTCGGGCCGCTCGTCCATGTCCCAGGTGCCGACCTTGTTGATCCAGCCCCCCAGGTTGGTCGACGATGCCACGTCTGGGCTGACCGTGACCACGCGGGCGGCGACCTCGGGGGCCTGGCGCGCCAGCTCGAGGAGGAACCGCCCGAGCGCCTGCTGGGTCGACTCGCTCCCCTTGCGGGCGATGCCGAGCGAGGCCGGCACGCTCGGGACGGCTTGGAGCGCGGCCTCGTCGGCTGCCAGGCGTTTCGCGGCCCGGGCGCAGGCGACTTCTTCTGCGGTCCCGGCCCCGAAGCGCGCCCAGGGCCGGTCGGGGTCTGCTCCCAGGTCCTTTGCGAGCTGGCGCCATTGCTGGTCGGAGAGCAGGGCCGAGTGGTTGCCGGGGTGCCCCTCGGTGGGCAAGCGCCAAGCCTTTATCGTGTAGGCGAGCACGACCGTCGGCCGGTCGGCCACAGTGCCGGCGACGCGGAAGGCGTCGAGCAGGTCGCCGAGGTCGTGGCCGGCAAGGTTTCGCAGGGCACGCCCGATCGCGGCGTCGTCGAGGTCGGCCAGGAGGCGAGCGAGCGCGTGGCGGTCCCGGCCCTCGCCGGGGAGCGTGGCGCGCAGTTCGCCGGCGGGCAGGCGCAGGAGGTACTGGTACTCCTCGTTGGACATGGCGTCGATGCGCTCTTCGAGCAGCTCGCCGCCGGGCCGGGCGAAAAGCTCCCGCAGCAGCGACCCGTACTTGAGCGAGACCGTGTTCCACCCGGCGGCGGCGAACATGTCCTTGATGCGGTTGGCCGCAATGCCTGGCACGACCCTGTCGAGCGATTGGCGGTTGAGGTCGACTATCCACAGGACTTCGCCGAGGTGGTGGACCATCGGGTCCATCAGCGCCTCCCAGACAGACCCTTCGTCGAGTTCTGCGTCTCCGACGAGGGCGATGTGGCGATTGCCCCCGGGGGTGCCGAAATGGGTGGCGACGTAGCGCTGGGCCACTGCGCTCCAGATCGAAGCCGTCGCGCCGATGCCGACCGAGCCGGTCGAAAAGTCGACCGGGTCGGGGTCCTTCGTCCTGCTCGGGTAGCTCTGGAGGCCCCCGTAGGCACGAAGTTCTGTGAGGTAGCGCTCGTCGAGGCGCCCGAGCAGGTAATTGACCGCGTGGAGCACAGGCGAGGCGTGAGGCTTGACCGAAACGCGGTCCCCCGCCCGCAGGTGCCCGAAGTAAAGAGCAGTCATTATGCCGACCATCGATGCCGACGACGCCTGGTGACCACCCACCTTCAGACCTGAACGGCTGCCCCGGACCCGGTTGGCGTGGTGGATCATGCTTATCGCCAGCCAGAGCACCCGGCGCTGGACTGCCTCGAGCGCCGCCACGTCGGGGCCGGCGCTTTCACCATCTCCGGCGTCCCGATCGCCTCCGCTGCCGCCGGGGTCTCGGGCCGCGCCAACTCCCCGAGCCGTCCCTGCTCTGGCGGCTTCGGCGCTGGCACGCATTGCGGCGACGATAGCCAAGGCGATCCTGCTGCACGCTAAGTTCGCTTCACGAGTGCCAATGACGCAACAAATCTCTGTAACGGATCGTTTTGAGCGGTAATTTATTGCAGTGGCTCGCTCTGTCGACCGGCTGGACGACGTGGACCGCCGTATAGTTGGCCTCCTCGCCGACAATGCCCGCCGCAGCTTCGGCGACATCGGGCGCCAGGTCGGCCTCTCAGCGCCCGCCGTGAAGCGCCGGGTGGACCGGCTCGAGGCATCAGGTGTGATCCGGGGCTACACCGCGATCGTGGACCAGGGGTACCTCGGCCAATCGGTCGAGGCGTTCACCGAACTGCGTTTCGCAGGCAGCACGCGAGTCGACGACATCGAGGAGATCGCTCATGACGTACCCGAGGTGCACGCGATATTCACCGTGGCGGGCGACCCCGACGCATTGGCGTGGATCCGCGTCAGCGACGTCGCGAACCTGAAGACGGTGATCGACCGCCTTCGCAGCAGCGGGAAGGTCACCGGCACGAAAACGCTGATGGTGCTTGGATCTTCGGTGCGCACCCACAATTGGGCATCGCCTTAGGCAAATTGTGGGCTCGTGCCCCGAGGACGGCCGGCCTGTGGGTAACATTTCGCGCATGTTGACCACCGAAGTAAGCCCGGGCGAGCTCACGGCGCTCGACCGGTTCATTTTCGAGTCCTGGGGCTATTTCGTCATCCCCGCCGTCCTGAGCGAGGAGGAGGCGGCCGAGTGCTACGCCGCGTGCGAGCGCATGCATGCTGGGCGCGATCGTTCCTTCGGGCAACTCGGCAGGGGCTACGAGCTCGAGCCCGCCCTCGAGCGCCTGATAGACCACCCTGCCGTCCTGCCCAAGGTGCGGGGGCTCTATGGCGACCGCTTCGTCCTCCAGGCCTGCTGGAACACGATGCAGCCTGCCCGTTCGGGCGTCGGCGGCTGGCACCAGGACGGGTCGAGCGCGTACGACTACAAACAGCTTGGCTACCCGGTGCCTCTCATCCAGCTGCGAGCCTCCTTCTTGCTGACGGACCAGAGCGAGCCAGGCACGGGCAACATGGAGCTCATCCCGGGCAGCCATCGCGCCCAGGTGCCCCTCCCCGAGGAGGTGCGCCAGGAGCGTGGTGAGGTCCCCATCGGCCACGTGATCTGCGCGCCCGCGGGCTCGGTCCTCGTCTTCCATAACGCCGTTTGGCACCGTACCTATACGCACAATGGCGACAGGGACCGCTATACGGCCCACTACATCTACAGCCCGCCCTGGGTCCGCAGCGCCGACCGCTTCGGGAACTCACCGGATTTCCTCGAGAGGACGACGCCGCTGCGCCGGGCGCTCATGGGCGAGTTCGCGCGGCCGGACGCTCCTTATGGCGCCAGTTACGAAGCTCCGCCCTTCGCTGAGAGCGGCGCCGGCGCCTCGCGGGGCTCCTAGGCGGCTCGGCTAGGAGGCCAGGTAGTCCCGCACCCCGAGCGCGAGGCGCTCGTAATCGGCGGGGCAGTTGTAGGCGTGAGCGGAAAGACGTATCGCGCCCTGGCCGCCCCAGCAGCCGATCGCCATCTCGACCCCCCGGGTGACCATGTGCTCCTGGACCGCCTGAGCTTCCTCCCGGGTGGTCACCTTCCCGGCCGGGAGATGGACGACAGCCATGCTGACCCCGGGGTCGTGGCGCAATTTTTCAGGCGGGGTGCCGAGGATCTCGGCCACCGTCTTTTGTGCCCACACGACGAGCTCCTCGTTGTGGCGCCGGACCCGGTCCCAGCCGACCGACCCGAGCAGGTCGAGCGAAAGTGGGGCGGCGACCCAGGCGGATTGGTCGTCGGTCCCGATGCGGTCAAAGGACTCCGGGTACCCTTCCGGTTCGGCCCAGTAGACGACGAGCGACTTCATCTGCGGCCGCCAGGGCTCGGCGACCCAAAGTGCCCCCGTACCGGCAGGCGTGCAGGCCCACTTGTGCAGGTTGCCGCTCCAAAAATCGGCCCCGATCTTGGGGACGTCGAGCGGCAGCATGCCCGGCGCGTGGGCACCGTCGATGAAAACAGCCGCCCCGAAATCGTGCGCGCGGCGGGCGATGGCTGAGATCGGGAAGCGCCGGGCTGTCGGCGAGGTGATCTGGTCCACGACCACGAGGCGCGTGCGCTCGCTGAACCGGCTGGCGAAGAGCTCGGTCACCTCGTCGTCGGTGGCGTCAAAAGGCACCTCGGCGACCACGCGCGTGGCGCCCGTGCGGGCGCACAACCGGTCGAGGGCATACGACACGGCGCCGTAGATGTGGTCGCTCGTGACCACCTGGTCCCCGGCTTCGAGCGAAAGTGACGCCGCCACAGCCGAAATTCCCGAGCTGATATTTTTCACCAGGGCAACCTCGTTCGGCTCGGCACCTATGAACCTGGCGACGTCGGCGCGGGCTTGGACAACCAGGCCCGGCTGTTCCCGGCTAAACCAGCGCATCGGGTTTTCGGCCATCCGCCGGCGAAAATCGTTTTGGGCATCGAGGACCGGCCCGGGGACGGCACCGAAAGAACCATGGTTGCAATGGGCGACTTCGGGGTCGAGCACCCACAACTTGCGGACCTCGTGCCAATCCTCGCCCCAGATCCGGTTTTCGCTCTCCGGCACCGACTTTCTCCCTCCTGTGCTTTGCTTCGCCCCGCGCATCCCGGCGCCCTTGGGCGCCCAGGGCACTGTAACGCCCCGGGCGGCGCACGCAGCGGAGGACCTACCTGGCGCCTGCGCGACCAGCCGTCGTCGCCGGGCTTCGCGCCGCTCGTGATAGCCGGCAGAGCCGGGCGACGAGGACTTCGAGGACGAGTTCGGGCTTCCATTCGAGCTTCCCCTTGAGCGCAAGCTCGGCCTCCGCCAGCGCGACGACGGCGTCCCCGCTCCCGCCCGGCCCGAGCCTCCGGGCGGCGTCGAGAGCTTTGCGTGCCGGGAAGGTGCTGCGCCCTTTGGGGATGCCGAGCGCCTCTGCCGCTTGAGCTTCTGAGGTCATCGTGGGGGACTGCGCCCGCAAGATGTTGCCGAAATGGCGCTGGAGGATGGCGAGCACGACGAGCGGATGGCGCCCGCCGGCGTCGAGGAGGCGGTGAAGCACCCCGAGGGCCTTGTCTGTCTCCCCCCGGTCTATGGCGTCGGTCAGGTCCCATGGCGGGACGGCGCCGGGCTGGCCCAGGTACGGCTCCAGTTCCTCTGTCCCGACACGCGCCCCGGGCCCGTAGGCAGTCTCGAGCACGGCGAGGAGGGACCCCAGCCGGTTGAGGTCTTCGCCGAGGTGGCCTTCGACGAGCGCCGCGGCCGGCGGTGACAACTTGACACGGGCATGAGCAAGGCGCTCGGTCACCCACCCGTGCGCCTCGCGGCTGCTGACGTCGGTGGGGACGAGCTTGGCCACGGGGGAGCCCTTGAAGGCGGCCACCAGGCGGGCAGGCAACTGTCCCCCTCCCGCTGCCAGGACCAACCTCGTCGTCTCCATCGGGCTTTCGAGGTAAGAGATAAGGGGCTGGAGCTGTTCGGCCGAAAAACGGCCGGCATCCCTCACCACGACGACCCGCCTGTCGGCCAGGAACGGCGGCGTCCGGCAGGCATCTGCCACGCCTGCGAGCTCGAGCTCTTCTCCGGAGAAGTCCTCTAGGACCAACGAGCGTTCCCGCGGTCCCACGAGCTCGCCGACGAGGCCGCCGACTGCCTCGGTGACGAGAGAAGGGTCGTCGCCGGTCACGAGCCACGCGAATACCTCGCCTGCGCCTGTCTTTTCCGAGCTGCTGCCGCTGCTGCTCAATCGGCCTCCAGGACTGCTGCGATCATGTCCCGGACCCGGCAAGTGCCCTTGACGTCGTGCGCTCGCAGGACCCGGCAGCCGAGGCTGGTCCCGAGCGCATGTGCCGCGGCCGTCGCCTCCCGGCGCTCGTTGACCTCGAGCCCGAGCACCTCGCCGAAGAAGCCCTTGTTCGACACCGAAAGGAACACCGGGTAGCCGAGCGCCGCGATGGTGCCCGAAGCGCGTAACAGTTCGAGCGACATGGCGGGCAACTTGCCGAGGTCGAGCCCGGCGTCGACCATGACGCTCTCGGCCGGGATGCCCGCCGCAACCGCTCGAGACGCCCGGTCGGCCAGGAAGTCGCAGACCTCGCCGACCAGGTTGCCGTAGACGGGCTGCGGGTCCGGCACCCGTGGTGCGAGCCGGATGTGGGTGGCCACGACGGCAGCCCCGGCGGCAGCCGCCACCTCGAGGTAACGGGGGTCGGCGAAACCGCTGATGTCGTTGCCGATCACCGCACCCAACCGGTAAGCCTCCCCGGCGACCGACGCCCGCCAGGTGTCCACCGAAACCGGCACGCCGAAACGTGCCACGAGGCCTTCGACGGCCGGGAGGAGCCGCTCCATCTCTTCCTGCTCGCCGACCTCGGGGCCCGGACCTGCCTTCACCGCTCCTACGTCCAAGATGTCGGCGCCCTCGGCGACAACCTGTTCGGCTCTCGGCCAGAAGGCGTCCCACGACCACGTAGCCCCCTTGTCGAAAAAAGAATCGGGGGTCCGGTTGAGGACCGCCATCACGAGCGCCCTCGTGCTTATGTCGTACCGCCTGCCGCCGATGAGCAAGCTCGTGGCTAGGCGGGCGGTGAGGGCCATGCGGCTCAGAGGCTAGTGGCGGGGCCGGGAACTGGCGGTCGCCGGCGCCGGGCCACCGGCTCGCGGTCCATGGCCCCCTTGCCTGGCTTGGCTTATGCCTGCCCCGCCGGCCCGTCGCTGCTCGTGTTGTCGGCTCCCAGGTACTCCAAAGCGACGTCCTCGTTCTCGTAGAGCGCCTGGGTGGCCTCGTAGGCGGCACGGGCGTAGCGGCCCTGGAGGAGCTCGGAAAGCCCGCTCATGGCGCGCGCCCGGCGAAAAGCCTGGTTGTAGGCCGACTGTGTAGCGGCCCCTTTTTCGAGATCCTCCTGGGCTTTCCAGACCGCGTCGTCGAAAGCCCACAAGAGCTTTTCGACAGCCGCCGGGGACCGGTCGGGGACCGCCACGCCGTTGCGTTGGAGGGCACCGTCGACGAGGCGGGTCACACCGTCGGCGACTTCGTCCTCCGGCATATGCGCCAGGCGCGCGGCCAGGCGAGGGAACTCAGCTCCGAGGCTTGCGTACGACACGCGCTAAGTATTTCACCGCTTGGACAGTTGGACAACGCCTCCTGGAGCGCAGCGCGACCGTCCGGGGCGGTAGGGCGGTAGGAGCGGTAGGAGCGGTAGGGGCGGTAGGGGCGGTAGGGGCGGTAGGGGCGGGTAGGGGCGGCGTCAGAAGAGGCGGCTGGTGAGCGCCTTGCGGTATTCAGGGACCCGCGGGTCGTCTGGCCCCATCACCTCGAGGAGGTCGAGGTATTCCTGGCGCGCCGCCGGGTCGGCCTTGACCCGGTCGAGGAGCTCGTCCAGCTTCTCTGTGACGAATTCGTCACCGCCCGATGCCTCCTCGCCCACCCGCGCGAGGGCAAGGAGGTAGCGCACGTCGGGCGTCTCGGGTACCCGGGCGAGCAGTTGGAGCGCCTCTTTCTTGCTCGCGCCGTCCCCCCGCTCGACGAGGAGGCCTGCGAGGGACGCGATGACCTTTTCGTTGCCGGGCTCGAGCTCCAGTGCCTTGCGGAGCGATGCCTCGTCGCCGGCGGTCACGAGCATGTCCACTTCGCTCGGCGCCGGTGCGACTTCGTCCAGCCACGAACGGATGGCGCTTTCGGGCTGGGCACCGATGAACCCGCTCACCACACGCTTGTTGCGGAGCGCGTACACAGCCGGGATCGACTGCACCTGGAAGCTGGCTGCCGCCCGCGGGTTGGAGTCGACGTCGACCTTGGCGAGCACGACCTCGCCGTTGCGCTCGGCGACGACCTTGTCGAGCACCGGGCCTAACGTCCTACAGGGCCCGCACCAGGCGGCCCAAAGGTCCACGACTACCGGTACCTCCATGGAGCGCTCGAGCACGTCGGCCTCGAAAGTCGCATCCGTTACATCTATCGCTACAGTCATCTGCCCTCCGCGGCATCACCAATGGCCCACTCCAAGTGGCCCGTAGGTATAGCGTCCGGGACGAGCGTGACATTCCCGGGCAACGAACCACTGCTCCTTACCTACCCTGGCCTTGGCTGTTGCGCCAAGACCCTGGCACGCGCTCGGAGGGGCGATGACCTTCGCATCGATCAAGAACTGGCCTGAGCTCGAACACCCTGCGCTCGTCCTCGGGCTCGAGGGCTGGGTCGATGCCGGCTTCGCTGCTGCGACAGCCGTCAACGCCCTACTCGAGTCGGTTCCGCACGAGGTTGTTGCCACCTTCGACGCCGACACGCTCCTGGACCAGCGCTCCCGGCGGCCGCTACTGCGTGTCTCCAACGGTGTCCACGGGCCGCTCACCTGGCCGGAGCTGCGCCTTTTCTCAGCGACGGACACCGGTGGGCGGAGCCTGCTCGTACTCGCGGGGCCCGAGCCGGACTTCCACTGGCGCGACTGGAGCGCGGAAGTCGTTGCCCTGGCGCTGCGCCTCGGCACCGAAATGGTGATCGGGCTCGGCGCCTTCCCCGCCCCCGTGCCCCATACTCGCCCTGTCAGGCTTGCCGCTACTGCGGACACCGTCGAGCTTGCCGGCCGCGTCGGCTACCTCCCGGCGACGATGGACGTGCCGGCCGGTGCCCAGGCCGTCCTCGAGGTGGCCTTCGGCGACGCCGGGATCCCCTCGATCGGCGTTTGGGCCCGGGTCCCCCATTACGCATCGGGCACCCCTTACCCCGAGGCGTCAGCAGCCCTGCTGGACGAGCTCGGCAAGCTCACCTCGATCCAGATCGGCACCGAGGCGCTTCACCAGGCAGGGGACAAGGCCCGCGAGCAGATCCAGGGCCTCATCGAGGCGAGCGAGGACCACCTCACCATGGTCCGCCAGCTCGAGACGCAGTACGACGCCGAGATGGGGCTTTCGGCGACCGAGTTCACCAACCTTCCGACGGGCGACGAGCTCGCCGCCGAGCTGGAGAAGTTCCTCCGGGGCGAGGGCGGCGGCGGGCGGTAAGGCCGTGCTCCCCGGCTGTCCGGGGAGGCCCGGGCCTAGACGACGACGTTGACCAGGTTGGGCGGCCGCGCCACCACGCGGGTGGGCGCCTGGCCTGCCAACTGGGCCGCAACCTTGGGGGAGGCGAGGGCAGCGGCGATGACCTGCTCCTGCGAGGCGTCGGCAGGCACCTCAGCTTTGTCCCTCAGCTTGCCGTTGACCTGTATGACCAGGGTCGTCGTCTCCTCGGCCAGCTGAGCGGGGTCGGCGACCGGCCAGGGTTGGGCATGAGCGCGCTCGCCATGGCCGTGGCGCCTCTCCCAGAGCTCTGCGGTGACATGGGGCGCCATCGGGGCGAGCAGCAAGATCAGGGTGTCGACCGACTCCTGGAGGGTCTGCCTTCGGGCGCCCGAAGGGGACTGGGCGTAGCGGTACAGGACGTTGGTGTGCTCGCGCAGCTGTGCGACAGCAGTGTTGTAAGACCAGCGTTCGAGGTCGCGGGTGACCCGGCTGACCAGGCGGTGTGTGGCGCGCACCACCTCTTTGTCCTCTTCGGTTTCCTCGGGGCCAGGCCGGTCGATGCCGGCCGAGCCTTCGGCTTCCCCGGTCGCCAACCGCCAGACACGGTCGAGGAAGTGGCGGCAGCCTTCGATGACGTCAGCCGTCTGCTCGGTCCAGTCGAAGTCGTCCGCCGGCGGCCCTACGAAGAGGTGGAAAATTCGCAGCGCGTCGGCGCCGACCGAGTCGAAGAACATCTCGGGCGCGATCAGGTTACCCTTCGATTTGGACATCTTCGTGCCGTCCATGCGGATCATGCCCTGCGTGAAGAGGTTCTTGAACGGTTCGCGCAGCTCGGGCGGGCCGAGCCCCAGGTCCCCCAGGGCGCGCGTGTAAAAGCGGGCATAGAGCAGGTGCAAGATGGCGTGCTCGATGCCGCCGATGTACTGGTCGACAGGCATCCAGTGCTCGGCGGCGGGGCAGTCGACGGGTACGGTCTCGGTCCAGGGGTCACAAAAGCGAAGGAAATACCAGGAGGAATCGACGAACGTGTCCATCGTGTCGGTCTCGCGTTCGGCCGGCCGGCCGCAGCGGGGGCAGGTCGTGTGGAGGAAACCCTCGTGGGAACGCAGCGGCGACTCGCCGGTGGGCAGGAACTCGACGTCGTCGGGTAAGAGCACCGGGAGCTGCTCGTCGGGCACGGGCACGATCCCGTCGACCGGGCAGTACACGATGGGGATCGGGCAACCCCAGTAGCGCTGGCGCGAGACGAGCCAGTCGCGCAACCTGTACTGCACGGCGCGCCGGCCCACCCCGTTTTGCTCCAGCCACTCGATGGCCTTGTGCTTGGCGGCTGTCACTCCCAAGCCGTCCAGCCACTCGCTGTTGATTGCCGGGCCGTCGCCCGTGTACGCCTCGCCCTCCCAACCGTGCGGCGGCTCCACGGTGCGCACGATCGGCAGGTCGTACGCCCTGGCAAACTCCCAGTCGCG
>DATJMJ010000109.1:0-3434 GCA_035508795.1 Acidimicrobiales bacterium | reverse complement strand
TTAGCGAGGGCGACTGCCTCCAGCTTGGTGAGCCGGCAGATTGCGAGTACGTCAACCCCGGTGACGACCCGTGCCGCTACCTAGTCGTGGTCACTCGAAGGAGCCCCTAGCTGTCCTAGTCGTCCGGGGCGCCGGCGGTAGATGGCAGTTAGATGACCGCTCGGGGAAGAGCGCACATGAAATGACTTGGCGGCGCATCGGCACGTCTGCGTAGCAGTCGTTCATGTGGCTGTAAGGAAAGGCCCGTACCGTGCCCGGCATGCGCATACCCGAGAGTGGTGGGCAGGGGCCGCCGACCCGCGGCAGCCACGCGACGGGACGATCGGCGCTCGTCCCCAAGTGGTTGGTCTATCCCTGGTTAGTGGCGCTTACCAAAGTCGACTTCACTCCGAGGCGCGAACAGCCGGGCTGGACGAGGACCGCTGTCGCGACCATCGTGTCACTGGCGGGCTCCCTCCTCGCCGATGCGCTCCTCGCAAAGCTGGGCACGAGCGTCTTTCCTTCCACAAAGGGCTACGTTCATTTCCAATTCCACGACTATGCCCGCCTCACGGTCATCGGGGTCCTCATCGCATGCGCGGCTTGGCCCGTAATGACGCGGGTCACCTCTCTTGCCCGGCCGGCTTTCTTCCGGGCTGCGGTCCTGGTGACCCTCGCGCTGTGGCTGCCCGACCTCTACATATTGGCCAAAGGGCAACCGGCCAAGGCGGTCGCCGTCCTCATGGTCATGCACCTGGCGATCGCGCTCATCACGTACAACGCTCTGGTGGGCATCGCCTCGCCTGCCGAGCCCAGGCGCCAAAGCTAAACCGCGCTCAACGGTCCCGGTCTGTCAAAGACAGGACCTTCACGAGCCGGCTCGGAGTTTTACGTGCCTACGGGCGGGGGCCCCAGCGGAGCGAGGCCCCGGCGGCGGAGATGGCGAGCAGTGCGCCGATGGCGGCAAAATCTGCCGAGACCTCATGGCGTTCTTTTTGCCTTGCGACGTGCTTGGGCAGGTTGGCGAACACCTTGGTGAGCTCGGCCGCGTTCTTGGCCGAAAAGCTCGCCGCCCCCGTGAGGCGCGAGACCTGCTCGAGCGGCGCGAGGTCGGCCACCAGCGCCTGGCGTCCCCCGAACGGGCCACCAAAACCGCCTCCGTTCGGCCCTCCTCCATAAGCGCCGCCGCCGAAGCCGCCACCGCCGAAGCCTCCGCCGGGACCGAAACCGCCGCTCGGACCGAAACCTCCCTGTTGTTGCGGCGTGCATTTGAACGCAGCGACATGCGTAGTGCCGATCCCGATCGTGTACACCCGTACCCGCCTGGCGACGGCGTAGGGGGCGGCCTGGAGCGGCGTTATACCACGGTTGTTTTCGCCATCGGTCATCAGCACGATAATGTCCGGTACATAACCCTTTTTGGCGACGTTTGCTGCCGCGCCTACCCCGTTGCCCGTGCCGGTCGCGGTACCGGTGGCCGGCGTCCCTGCAGAAGACGGCTCGACCGCTGCGCTCGAGACGTTACCTACCGGCTGCACCTGTGGGTCTACTTCGGCGATGGCGTCGAGCGATTTCAGGATCGCGGCGCCGATTGCCGTCCCCGGGCTTGTCGTGAGGTTGTTGATGGCGCTCAGGAGCGCCCCCCGGTCCGTCGTCGGCGGCACAGCGAGCTCCGCGTAGCCTGCGAAAACGACCAGCCCCATCTCCGTGCCGCCCGGCTGTGCTTTTACGAACTCCCGGGCGGCATTCTGCGCCACCGCCAGGCGGTCGGGGGGCATGTCGCTCAGGCACATCGAGCCCGACGTGTCGAGTGCGAGGATGATCGTCGTTTTTGACGCCGGGACCTCAGATGTCAGCTGGGGCCGGGCCGCCGCCACGGCAAGGACTGCCAAGCTCGCCAGTAGCAGGGCGACGGGGATGTGGCGGCGCCAACGGGAGCGGCGGGGGAGCGCCCGGCGCAGCAGTGCGAGGCTCGAATAAGTAAAGGCCTGCCGCCGGCGCCGCCGTTCGGCGAGGAGGTAGACGCCGAGCAGCAGTGGGGCACAAAGGGCGAGCGCAAGCGCCGCCGGCCACGTAAAGCTCACCTCAAAGCACCCGCCCGAACGACAGGACCGAGCTGATGGCGCTGACGAGGAGGAGACCGATGGCAACCGCGACGAAAATGGCTGTCACCTCTGTGTGCTGGGTCACTACCGTGAAGTGCAGGTTGATCGTCTTGGAGATGTCCGCCAGACCGGCGGGGTCGTCGATTTGGTGATAAGTCCCGTTGGCGACCTTTGCTACGGCCATGAGCGTCTGGGGGTCCATGGCGGTAGCAACAGAAAACCCGTCGGCCTTTATGGTCGTGCCGGAAGTCGTGCCGACGCCGACGGTCTGGACTCGCACGCCTGCGGACGACGCCAGCCGGGCCATCGTCACCGGGTCGGTCTGGCTCGTGTCCTCGCCGTCCGAGAACAGCACGATCGTTGCCCCGCCGTAGTAACCGAAATTGACTTCACCGGAATTGTCCTCTGCCAGTTCGGCTTTGTTGACAACGAGTGTCTTGCCGGAAATAGCGTCGAGACCCGTCAGTATCCCGGCGGCCAATGAGGTGCCGCCGCCCAGGGTAAGGCGGTCGATGGCCTGTAGCACGGCGGGACGCGAGAAGGTGGGCGTCTGCACGATCACCGCCCCCGACCCGAACGCGACGACGCCGATCTGCACACCCGCCGGCTGCCGGCGGGCAAAGTCCTTAGCCGCCATCTGAGCCAGGCCGAGGCGGGACGGCTTGGCGTCGGTAGCTGCCATGCTGTTGGACACGTCTATCACGAGGACTACCGTCGCCTCCTCGCGCGGCGTCTTGATGGTTGCCATCGGTCGGGCAATGGCGACCACGAGCAACACGAGGGCGATGACTGACAGCACCAGGGGGACCTTCTGCCGCCAGCCGGGCCGCTTTGCCCCGCCGCCCGTGGCAACGAAGCCCTCTGCCTCGAGGTCAGCTCTTCGCTGCCTTCGCCCCTTTTGGGACCTCGCGTAAGCCATGAGCAGGACCGGCACGAGCAATAGGCCGAAAAGCCGGTCGGGCGAGGCAAATGTCACCGCCGCCGTCTCCGGCGCCCCTCGGCGATCCGCACGAAAGCGCTGACGAGGTCGTCGTCGCTCGACACCACGTGCAGCAACGCCCGCGAGCGCGCCACGCCGTGGCGGACTGCCTCGTCCTGCTCGCGGGCCAGCTCGCCGAGACGGCGCCGTAGCTCGGGGTCGCTCGAATCGATAAGCAATTGCTCGCCTGTTTCAGCGTCCTCCACGTACACGAGCCCGGCATCGGGCAGGTCGTGCTCGCGCGGGTCTACGAGCCTGATGGCGACGACCTCGTGCCGTTCGGTCAGGCGCAGTAGGGGGCGTTGCCACCCGGGTTCGCTGATGAAGTCGGAGATGACCACCAGGAGCGACCGGCGCCGGACAACTCGTGC
>DATJMJ010000108.1:0-23669 GCA_035508795.1 Acidimicrobiales bacterium | reverse complement strand
GACTCGACCCTCGTGCAGGGGCTCCTCAGTTTCTTCCCCATCATGAGCGCCAACATCTTGTTGATGGTGGTGTCGCTCGCGATGATGCTCTACCTCTCGCCCCTTCTCGCCGTCGTGAGCATCGTGGTCGCACCCGCCCTGCTATTGGTTTCTTACCGGATGCGCTGGCGGATCTTCCCGGCCACCTGGGACGGCCAGCAGCGTGAGGGCGATGTTGCCCAGATCGTGGACGAGGACATCAACGGCGTCCGCGTCGTCAAGGCCTTTGGCCAGGAGGAGTTCGAGCTCGAGCGCCTCGCCGGCGCTTCGAAGGCGCTCTACGGGTCGCAAATGCGCGCCGTGCGGATGCAGTCGCGTTACCAACCGCTCCTCGAGGCGATACCCGCAATAGGCCAGGTTGCCATCCTCGCCCTCGGGGGCTGGCTGGCGCTGCGCCACGACATCACGCTCGGCACCTTCCTCGCTTTTTCCACGTATATCGCCCAGATGCTGGCGCCCGCCCGCCAACTTGCCGGTGTCCTCACGATCGGCCAGCAAGCGCGCGCCGGGGTCGAGCGGATATTCCAGTTGCTCGATATGCAGCCGGCGATAGCCGACAAGCCCGGTGCGCTCGAGCTCGCAGAGTTGAGCGGCCGGGTCGAGTTCCGCCAGGTCGATTTTTCCTATCCCGACGGGAGCCCTGTGCTGCGCGGCTTCGACCTCGACGTTGCCCCGGGAGAAAAAGTGGCCCTTATCGGGCCGAGCGGCAGCGGCAAGTCCACCGCCGCCCTGCTCGTGCCGCGCTTTTACGACCCCTCCACAGGTTCGGTGCTTGTCGACGGCCACGACGTACGCGACGTGGCGCTCGCTTCGTTGCGCCGCCAGGTTGGGGTCGTGTTCGAGGAGAGCTTCCTTTTCTCAGACACCGTGAGGGCCAACATCGCCTATGGGCGGGCCGGGGCGACCGACGAGGAGGTCGAGGCGGCGGCACGGGCCGCGCAGGCGCACGAGTTCATCGAAGAGCTGCCTGACGGCTACTCCACGGTCGTCGGGGAGCGAGGCCTTACCCTGTCGGGCGGCCAGCGCCAGCGGGTCGCGCTGGCGCGGGCCATCTTGTACAACCCACGCATACTCGTCCTCGACGACGCCACGAGCGCAGTCGACGCCAACATAGAAGAGGCGGTCTACCGCTCCTTAGGCGAGACTATGGCCGACCGCACCGTGCTGATGGTGGCGCACAGACGCTCGACCCTCAACTTTGCCGACCGGGTTGTGATCGTCGAGGACGGCCGGGTCGTCGAACAGGGGGCGCACGACGAGCTCGTGGCCCGCAGCGACCGCTACCGCTCCCTGCTCACCGGTCTCGAAGCCGATCTTGCGGCCCGGGTAGGGGACAGGATCGAGGCCCTGGCCTCGATGACTTCGGGCGCCGGGCCCAACGGGGTCACCGCCTCGGCATGGGTCGTCGAGCGCGGCAACGGTGCCGCCGGCCTGACGGGGGCCGAGGTCGCGGCGGCCGCAGGGACCTCGGGGGGCCCAGGACGGCCGGTAGGTGGGCGCTCGCCCGGCGCCACCCGCACGATCGGCCCACCCAGCATCGGCCCGGGGCTCGGCGGCGGAGGTGGCGGGTCGTGGCGTCTCAACCTGGCGCCCACGCCGGACCTTCTTGCCCGCGTGGACGCGTTGCCGCCCGTGCGGGATTTCCCGGAGATAGACATGGCAAAAGAGGCTCGCGAGGATCCGGGCTTCAGTCTCCGCAGCCTTCTGGGGGAGTTCCGCAAGCCGCTCCTTGCCGGCTTGGCGCTCGTGGTCGTGGACGGGCTCGCCTCGCTCGCCGGGCCGGTGCTCGTGAAAGAAGGCTTGGACAGCGGAGTTTCGCGCGGTTCGCTCGCCGTGCTGCTGACGGCCTCTGCCGTCTATCTCTTCGTCACCTTGGCCGACATGGTGGACGAGGTCGCCGAAACGTTCGTGACCGGCCGCGCTGCCCAAAGGGTGATGCTGTCGCTGCGGATCCGCATTTGGGCGCAACTGCAACGGCTTTCCCTCGACTACTACGAGCGCGAGATGGGCGGCCGCATCATGACGCGGATGACAACCGACGTCGACCAGTTCGAATCGCTGATAGAAAATGGCCTGCTTTCGGCCCTTGTGGCAATGGTGACCTTCGTGGGCGTTGGCATCGCCCTGATAGTTATCAACCCGGAGCTCGGGGCGTGCACCTTGAGCGTTGTCGTCCCGCTCTCTGGTGCGACCGTGCTGTTCAGGCGCAAGGCCGCCCACCTCTACGACTTGTCGCGAGAGCGGATCGGGATAGTCAACGCCGACTTTCAAGAAAGTCTTGCAGGCGTTAGAGAATCGCAGGCCTTCGTGCACGAGGGCTTGACGGTCGCTCGCTTCCACCGGTTGGGTAACGACTACCTCGAGTCCCGGGTCGCGGCGCAACGCCTCGTCGCGGTCTATTTCCCGTTCGTGCAGTTCCTTTCCAATATTGCGGACGTGATCATCCTCGGTGTGGGCGCCGGGCTCGTCGCCCGGGGTGAGCTTGCCTCGGGAGCATTGATCGCCTTCATCCTTTACATCGACCTGTTCTTCTCGCCCATCCAGCAGTTGTCACAGGTCTTCGACTCTTGGCAACAGACCCGTGTATCGGTCAGGCGGATCTCCGAGCTGATGCAGTTGACCACCCGTACACCGCAGGCCTCCGACGCAGTGGTACCCGGCCGCCTGCGCGGTGCGATCTCGCTCGACGACATCCGGTTCAGGTACCCGCCCGCGCCGGACAGCCCCAAGGCTCCCGAGGCACTGAGAGGGGTCGATCTGGCGATCGCCCCCGGCGAGACAGTCGCCCTCGTCGGCGAGACCGGTGCCGGCAAGTCGACGGTAATGAAGCTCCTGGCTCGCTTTTACGACCCTGACGAAGGCAGCGTGCGCTTCGACGGGCACGACTTGCGCTCGTTGGAGCTGCGGTCGTTTCGCCGTGAGCTCGGGTATGTGCCGCAAGAAGCCTTCCTGTTTTCCGGCACCGTCCGCGACAACATCGCCTACGGGCGGCCCGGTGCACCCGACGCGGAGGTCGAGGCCGCCTCGAGAGCTGTCGGTGCCCACGAGTTCGTAGCAGCGTTACCCGGCGGGTACCTGCACCAGCTTTCCGAGCGAGGGCGATCGCTGTCGGCAGGGCAGCGCCAGCTTGTCGCGCTCGCTCGCGCCCAACTGGTCGAACCGGCCGTGCTCCTCCTCGACGAGGCAACCTCCAACCTCGACCTGGCAACCGAGGCAAGGGTGGCGGCGGCGATGCAACGGGTGTCGCGGGGGCGCACGACCGTCCTGATCGCGCACCGCCTTCAGACTGCCCAATCGGCCGACCGGATCGTCGTCCTCGACCACGGGCGGGTCGTCGAGGCGGGGACGCACGAGGCCCTTGTCGAGCGGGGAGGAAAGTACGCAGCTATGTGGCGGGCATTTGAAATCGGTGCTGCCGCCAGGGCCGGGGCCGGGGACAGGGGCACACCGGCGGGGGACGTCGGGGCCGAGGACGGTCACGGGGCGGCGGCGCCGGCCATCTCGGCCTCTCCCAACTCGGCCAGCCCGTCCCCCTCGGCGCCGCAATAGGACGCCGGCAGCCCGCTACGCAGTTGCGCCCCGGCCCACGCCAGGGCGTCCCGGGCCACTCCCGCCGGGTACCGCCAACGCAACAGCTGGCGCTCGGCAGCGCCATAGTCCTCGTCCAGTTCGAGCATCGAAAGCACCAGCCTCCGCGCTCGGCGCTGCTGCTGATCACCGGCGGGCAAACGCAGCTGCTCGGCTTGCCAGCAGTTGTGCCGGTCGCGCAACGCAGGTGAAAGCCGGTTGACCTGCTGGTGGTTGAGCGGCGGCACCCGCCGGCGGACCGAGAGCTCGTCGTCGCCGGAAAGGTAGGAGAGCCCGAACTGGACCGTGCGGTTGATCGCCCGAACGAAGGGCGAGTGGCGGCCGCTCTTGTCCCCGAGGCCTATCGAACGAGCAGTCTCGGCGAGGTCGAGCCCGAACCCGTCGGGGCTGTAGTCGAAGCCGGCTGCCAAGCGCCTCAGGAAAAAGACTGTCGACGGGCCGAGGATCCCGAGCCAGTAGTCCTCTACGTAAGCCGACCTCGGGTCGAAGCCCAAGTGGTCGAGGACCTCGTCGGGCCAGGGCCGGACGAAGAGCACGTCGGGTGCGGAGCAGATCAGTGAGTACATGGGGCCTCCCCGGATGAGCCGTTGGTGCGCGGGGTTGACAGCAAGTGACGGCGTCGCTTGCCGGATTTGGGGGAAGCCAGTCCCCATGTTATTTCGTTCCCTTTCATTGCACAAGTAGCGTTATGAGCGCACGAGCGACGTCAAGGTACGCTGGTGAAGATGGCGAGGAGAGCGAACCCGCCCAGGCCAGCCGGCACGACCGCCGGCCGGGGTGGCGGTCCGCCGCCAGAGCGATGACGGGCACGGCGGCCGACGTGGCGGGCGGGGCCGGCGCCAACCCCGTTGCGCCCGCAGCTCACGGTCACCGGCTCAACCTGCCCGATAGGGCTCCCGCCCTCGCCCGCCGCCGGTCGCGCCGCCTCGGCTTGGCGGTCGGGGTCAACGCCGCCGTCACGGTGCTCGAGCTGGCCGGTGGCTGGTTGGCCCACTCGGTCGCCCTGCTGGCCGACGCCGGGCACAACGCGGCCGACATAGCAGCAGCCGTGATCGCCCTCGCCGCCGTCCGCATCGCCCGGCGCCCGCCCGACGCCTCCAAATCCTTCGGCTACCACCGCAGCGGCGTGCTGGCGGCAGAGGTCAACGCCGGCGCCGTCCTTGTTGTATCGGTGCTCGTCGCGGTGGGCGCGGTCGTGAGGCTGGCTCACCCGGTGGCGGCGCGGGGCAGCGTTATGGTCGCCGTAGCCGGCACCGCGCTCGTCCTGAACGCTTTCGCTGCGCTGGCCCTGTCCGAACGTCATGGCGAGCTCAACACACGTGCCGTCGCGCTCCACCTGGGCGCAGACGCGGCCGCCTCGGCGGGCGTGCTCGTCGCGGGCGTCGCCTTGCTCCTCGACGAAGGGTTGCGCTGGCTGGACCCCGCCGTCTCGCTGGCCATTGCCCTGATGGTCGCCTTGCAGGCGGTCCGCTTGGGGCGCCAAGTTGCCGACGTGCTGCTCGAAGGCACCCCGCCCGGGACCGACACCGAGCGCCTCGCGGCTGTGGTCCTGGCTACTCCGGGGGTGGAAGACGTCCACGACCTGCACGTCTGGGCACTGTCGAGCGAGGTGACCCTGCTGTCAGCTCACCTCGTCATGGCCGGGCACCCCACCCTGGAAGGTGCTCAGGACGTTGCCGGCAGCGTCCGGGGCAGGCTCGTCAGAGACTTCGGCATCGCCCATGCCACCTTCGAGCTCGAGTGCGAAACCTGCGCCCCTGCTCCCTAAAAAGTCCGAGTGCTCGATCGCTTTGAAGATCGAAGCGGCTATCCCCGGGCCGTCCAGGCCGAGCTGGCCGAGGATCCGGTCGGGTTTGCCGTGCGGGATGAAGGTAGTCGGGATGCCCAGGCTGAGGACCGGTGGGCTCTGGCGGCTCGGGTGAAGGTCGGCGACAGCGTCGGCAATGAAATTGCCCGCCCCGCCGTTGCGGATCCCGTCCTCGACCGTTACCACGAAACTGTGGCTCCCGGCGTCGGTGACCATTGCGGGGTCGAGAGGCCTGACGACTCTCACGTCCCAAACGGTGGGCTCGACACCCTCAGCTGCGAGCAGGACGGCGGCTTCTTCGGCAGCCTCGAGGAGCTTGCCGACGGCGAGGATGCACACCGAACCATCGCCCCTGCGGAGCAAGCGCGCAGAAAGTCCCGAGCCGACCTGGTCTAGGGGGACATGGCGGGCAACCGTCTTGGGGTAGCGCACGACCGACGGCCCGGAAAGTTGGACCGCTGTCGCGAGCATGACCTTGAGCTCCTCGGCCGAAGAAGGGGCGAAGACGGTCATCCCGGGGATCTTGAGGCTCAAAGCCATGTCGAGGATGCCGTGGTGGCTCGGGCCGTCGTCACCGGTGATGCCCGAGCGGTCGAGCGCGAAGACGACCGGTAACCCGTGCAGGCCGACGTCGAGGTTGGCCTGGTCGAAGGCCCGGCTGAAAAATGTCGAATAGACGGCCACAACAGGCCTCAGTCCACCTATCGCCATACCGGCGGCGGAGGTGACCGCGGCCTGCTCGGCAATGCCGACATCGAAGAAACGCCCTGGCCACCGTTGTTGAAATGGGAGCAGCCCCGTAGGGCCGGGCATGGCCGCCGTGATCGCGACGATCTCCTTGTGGGCGTCGCCGAGGTCGAGCATGGCGTCGCTGAAGGCCAACGTGTAGTCCTTGATGGCGCGCGAAGATTGGGTCGGGCCGACAGCAGGGTCAAAAGATCCTGCGTCGTGCAGGCACTTTTCGTCGTCGTCCTCGGCGGGCTTGTACCCTCTGCCCTTTTGGGTGATCACGTGCACCACGATCGGGCCGTCGAATGCGGCGGCCTGCCGGAAGGCCTGCTCCATGCCGGCGATGTCGTGCCCGTCGAGCGGGCCCACGTAGCGGACGCCGAGCGTCTCGAAAAATACCGGCGGCTCGATGATCTCGCGTATTGCCGAATAGAAGCCCTGGAGGCTCGAGTAGGCAAGGTTGCCGACCCTGGGCAGATCCCGGAGCACGTGCTCCATCCGCCGGCGAGCCGAGCTAACGCCTGGGTGGAGGCGTACACGGCTGAGTGTTTCGGACAGGCGCGAAACCGTCGGCGCATAGCTTCGGCCGTTGTCGTTGAGTATCACGATCACGCGAGAGCCGCTGTGGCCGAGGTTGTTGAGCCCCTCGTACGCCAGGCCGCCAGTCAGGGCGCCGTCGCCGACGATCGCGACGACGTGGCGGTTTGGGTTGGCGCTCGCCTTCACGGCGGCGGAGATGCCGTGGGCGTAGCACAGGGCTGTCGAGGCATGGCTGTTTTCGACCCAGTCGTGCACCGATTCGGCTCGCGACGGGTAGCCCGACAGGCCGTCGGCCTGCCGAAGGTAGCTGAACATCTCCCTCCGCCCGGTGAACAGCTTGTGGACGTAAGCCTGGTGGCCTGTGTCCCAAATGAGGTAATCGCGCGGAGAACTGAAGACACGGTGTAAAGCGATGGTCAGCTCGACGACGCCGAGGTTGCTACCCAGATGGCCGCTGTTCGCGCTCGAAACCGCATTGACGATGAACTCCCGCACTTCGGCCGCCAGGGTCACCAGTTGCTCGCTGTCGAGCCGCCTGAGGTCGCTCGGGCCGTTGACAGTCTCGAGGAGCATCCCTCAAACCTACCGCTCCCGCCGCTTTGCGGTCCGCGCCCGCCGACAGCGCAACCGCCCCGTCCGGGCAGAGCGGCGACCGGGGCGGTGGTCGGGCCGGCGACCGGGCCGGACCGGGCGGGCAAAGGCCGCCGACAGGGCCGGCGATCGGGCAAGGCGGGACTAGCTTGAGCGAGCATGACTACGACGGACGGTGCCGGCCTCCTCGACCACTTGAGCGAGGCTGTCGTGAACAAGGCCCTTGCTCAGGCGCTCGCGACGGGAGGCGACTTCGCTGAGATCTTCGCCGAGGACCGCAAGGGCACCATGATCGGTCTCGAGGACGGCCGCATCGAAGACCTCAGCTCAGGGCGCGAGGCCGGTGCCGGTGTAAGGGTTGTCGTGGGCAACACCACGGGCTTTGCCCACACGGCCGACCTTTCCGAACGCGGCCTGCTTGCAGCGGCCGAAGCCGCCTCCGGGGCCGCTCGCAGCGGTGGAGGGGGGGTGCGCGAGGTCGCGGTGACCAGGCAGCAGGCAGCTACGCCTTCGCCCGTCGAGGTCCTGCCCGGCGCGGTGGCCAAGCAGGACAAGGTGGGCCTGCTGCGCCGTGCGGACGCGACTGCGCGCTCTGCCGGGGGGGCGGTCCGCCAGGTCAGCGCCACCTACGGCGAAAACCGCCGCAAGGTGCTGGTCGCCAATTCGGACGGTTTGATGGCGGGAGACGACCAGGTGAGGGTGCGCTTCCGGGTCTCGGTGGTAGCGAGCGGCGACACGGGGATGCAGACGGGGGCCGAGTCGACCGGGGCAACCATCGGGTTCGAGGCTTTCGACCGCTGGGACGTGGAGGACCTTTCCCAAAAGGCTGCCCGCCGGGCATTGCTCAAGCTGGCGGCGAAACCGGCTCCCTCGGGGACCATGCCTGTGGTCATCAAGAGCGGCAGCGGCGCTGTCCTTTTCCACGAGGCCTGTGGCCACGGCCTCGAGGCCGACTTCATTGCCAAGGCGGTATCCGTCTTCACCGGCAAGGTTGGCAAGCAGGTGGCTAGCCCGCTCGTCACCCTCGTCGACGACGGCACGATGCCGCACGAGTGGGGGGCGGCTGCCATCGACGACGAGGGCCACCCGACCAAGCGCAACGTGCTGATCGAGGACGGCTTCCTCACCGACTACATGTGGGATTGGCTCCGGGCGCGAAAAGAAGGCCGTCCAGCCTCGACCAACGGCCGCCGCCAGAGCTACCAGCACCTGCCGATGGTCCGCATGACCAACACCTTCGTAGCCAACGGGACCGAGGACGCCGACGAGATCGTCCGGCAGACCCCTCGGGGGGTCTACATCGCCCAGCTCGGCGGCGGGCAGGTGGACACGGCGACCGGCGACTTCGTCTTCGGTATGACCGAGGCGTACCTGATCGAAGACGGCCGGCTCACGCACCCCATCCGCGACGCGAACCTGATCGGCAACGGCCCGCAGGTACTCCGTGACATCGACGCCGTCGCCAACGACTTCTCGATGGGGTGGCCGGGGACGTGCGGCAAGTTCGGCCAGGGGGTGCCCGTCGGGATGGGCCAGCCGACACTGCGGGTGCGCGCCCTCACGATCGGGGGGACGGCGCGTTGAGCGAATTGCCCGATTTGCTCGAGTTGGCGGAAAGAGTTGCCGGCTGGTCGCGCCCGGGCGAGGCCGTCGAGGTCTACGTTTCGAGGGGCACCGAGACTGACGTCCACGTGTACGACGGTGAGGTCGAGTCGCTCTCTTCTGCGACCGTCGCCGGGGCAGGCATAAGAGTGGTCGCCGATGGGCGCCAGGGCTTCGCCTACGTCGGCTTGCTCGAGGAGGGTGCGCTCGCCGAGGCGCTGGCCGAGGCGCGCGACAACGCTTCGTATGCGACCCCCGAAGGGTGGGTCGGCCTCCCGGCCCCCGACGGGGCGAGCCCCACCCTGCACGACCTTTGGCGCGACGAGCTGGCTTCGTTCCCGGTTGAACGCAAAGTGGCGCTGGCTCTCGACCTCGAGCGCGAGGTCAAGTCGGCCGACCCCCGTATCACCAACGTCGAGTCCGCCCGTTGGTCCGACGCCTCCTCCGAAATGGCGCTCGCCAGTTCGCTCGGTGTAACCGCCTCCGACAAGTCCACCTCGTGCTACCTCTCGGTGACCGCCGTGGCGGGGGAGGGGGACCAAAACAAACTGGGCCATGCCTACACCGTTGGTCGCGCACCGTCCGACCTCGTGGCGAGCAAGGCCGCCGGCGAGGCAGTGGACCGGGCGGTCCGGCTGCTCGGGGCTACCCAACCGAAGTCGGCCCACCTGCCCGTGGTTTTCGAACCCCGGGTGAGCGCGCAGCTGCTCGGCCTCGTCAGTTCGCTCCTGAGCGGCGAGCGCGTGCTGAAGGGCACTTCCCTCTTCGCAGACCGCCTCGGCGAAGCCGTCGCCTCGCGAGCGGTGACACTTGTCGACGACCCCACCAACGAAGTTGCCTGGGGCGCCTCGTCCTTCGACGACGAGGGTCTCGCCTGCCGGCGCAACACGATGATCGACGAAGGTGTCCTAGCCTGCTTCCTGTACGACGGGACTTCGGCCAGGAGAGCCGGGACTTCGTCGACGGCCAGCGCGGTCCGGGCCGGCTTCAAGTCCGCGCCAGGGGTTGGTGCCAGAGCCGTCTACCTCGTACCGGGCGAGCTGAGCGCCGAGGAGGTGCTCGGGAGGATCGGGGACGGGTTGCTGGTGCAGAGCGTGAGCGGCATGCATTCGGGGGTCAACCCTGTGAGCGGCGACTTCTCCGTCGGCGCAGAGGGCCTCCTTTTCAGCGGGGGCGTGCTGTCGGCGCCCGTGCGCGAGGTCACGATCGCCTCGAGCATCCAGCGCATGCTGCAGGGCGTTGCCTGCGTGGGCTCCGACCTCGAGTGGCTGCCCTCTTCGGCTGCGGGCTTGACGCTCGCCATCTCCGAAATGTCGATGAGCGGCGCCTGAGCCCGGGACCGGCCCGAGCCTCAAGCCGCCTGAGCGAAAGCTGTCAAGGGCGTCTGCTCAGGTAAGGGCGTCCGCTCAGGCAGAAGCGGCCGACGTGCTCGCGCTGCTCGTGCCCTTGCTCGACGTCCCGGTCTTGCCGGCACCGTCCTTGCCGCCACCCTCCTTGCTCCCACCGCCTCCGGTGGAGGATGGCTCTGGCGTCTTGGAAGAGCTCGAGCCGGTGCTCGCCTCGGACGACTTAGTCTCCCCGCTCTTGTCGCCGCTCTTGCCCGAGCTGCTCGAGGTGCTCGCCGACCGGCTGTCGGTCCTGTAGAAACCGCTGCCCTTGAACGTTATGCCGATGTTGCCGAAGACCTTGCGCAGCGGCCCGCCGCACACCGGGCACTCGGTGAGCGCACTGTCCTTGAACGACTGGACGACTTCGACGTGCTGGCCGCAAGCCTTGCATGCGTACTCGTAGGTTGGCATTTGGCTGAGGAGGCCCTTTCGTCAGCGGTCCCGCAGGAGCTCGGTAGCAGTTAGCAGTCGGCAGGCTGCATTGCTAATTGTACCGTCAGCCGCCGGCTCGACGTACCGACTTGGCGCCCAGCTCCCGGAGGCGCAATTTCAGCAGCTCTTCAGTTCATCAATCGCCAGCGCAATGGTAAACAGGAGTGGGCGGCGCGACCCTTGGAGCTCACCGGTGCCGGGGAGCAGGCGCCCATTGAGCAGGCGCCCCAAAGGAGGGCTCGATGGCACAGCAGGTTCGCAAAGCGGTCATCCCGGCTGCAGGGCTTGGCACGAGGTTCCTGCCCGCGACCAAAGCCCAGCCAAAAGAGATGCTCCCGCTCGTGGACAAGCCCGCCATCCAGTACGTCGTCGAGGAAGCGGTCTCGGTCGGCATCACCGACATCCTGGTGATCACCGGGCGGGGCAAGAGGAGCCTCGAGGACCATTTCGACCGGTCCTTCGAGCTCGAGTACTACCTCGAGCAGGGTGGCAAGACCGCTGACCTCGCCGAGGTCCGCCGCATCGCCGAGATGGCCGACATCCATTACGTCCGCCAAGGAGAGCCGCGCGGCCTCGGGCACGCGGTGATGGTTGCTGCCGAACACGTCGGGGACGCCCCCTTCGCCGTTTTGCTGGGCGACGACATCATGCACCCCGGCTCGGGGGTGCTCCCGGGCATGCTGAAAGCGTTCGAGCATTACGGCCACAGCGTCATCGCCCTCAAAGAGGTACCAAAAAAGGACATCTCCTCCTACGGGTGCGCAGACGTGAAACCCCTCGAAGAAAACGTCGTGAGAGTCGAGGATCTTGTCGAGAAGCCGTCCCCCGAGGAGGCGCCGTCCAACCTGGCGGTAATGGGCCGCTATGTTTTCGGGCCCGCCATATTCGACGTACTGGCCGACACCCCGCCCGGGCGGGGGGGCGAGATCCAGTTGACCGACGCGATTAAAAAGCTGGCAGAGCAAGAACCTGTTTACGGCTGGACGTTCCGGGACGGCAGGTTCGACGTTGGTAACAAGCTCGATTACCTGATCGCGACGGTCGAGCTCGCACTGGAGCGCGACGATCTCGGGCCGTCTTTCCGCAAGTTCCTCACCGAGCGCCTCTCCAGGGATGACTGAAACGAGGTACGGGGTGGCTGGCGCAGGATGACCCGGCCTCTCGTGGACCGCTTTGGCCGGCAAGTCGTCGACCTCCGCCTGTCGATCACCGACCGCTGCAATTTTCGCTGCCAGTACTGCATGCCGAAAGAGGACATGCACTGGTTGCCGCGCGACGAGGTCCTGACCTTCGAAGAAATCGAGCGCTTGGCCGGGATCTTTGTGGGCGAGTTCGGCATCACCTCCATCCGCCTGACCGGCGGCGAGCCGACGGTAAGGGCGGCATTGCCGGATCTCGTGGCGAAACTTGCCCGGTACCCGGTGGAGCTTTCGATGACCACCAACGGCGCCACCTTGGAGCGCCTGGCGCTGCCCTTGAAGAAGGCTGGGCTACACAGGGTGACGATCTCGTGCGACTCCCTGCAGCGCGACCGCTTTGCGGCGATCACCGGCAGGGACATGTTGGCCTCGGTCCTAAAGGGGGTGGACGCTGCGTGCGAGGCCGGTCTTTGGCCGGTGAAGGTGAACGCCGTGCTCATGCGCGGCGTAAACGACGACGAGGTTGTCGACCTGGCCCGGTACAGCCGTGAGCGTGGCGTGACACTGCGCTTCATCGAGTTCATGCCCCTCGACGGCGCGGGGGAGTGGGCAGCCGACAGGGTGGTCCCGGCGGGCGAGATCCTGGCGAGGGTCAACGCCGTCTTCCCTCTCGAGCCGGTTGCCCGGAGCGGCGCGGAGCCGGCCGAGCACTACCGCTACGCCGACGGCCAGGGCGAACTGGGCGTCATCGCGAGCGTCACCCGGCCGTTTTGCGAGAGTTGTGACAGGGTCCGCATTACCGCCGAGGGAGCGTTGCGGAGCTGCCTCTTCGCCGTCCGCGAGCGCGACCTGCGGGCCTTGCTGCGCTCTGGCGGCACCGACGAGCAACTGGTGGAGGCGATCGAGGCGGAGGTAGCCGCCAAGTGGGCCGGCCACCAGATAGGCAAGGTCACCTTTGTCCGGCCTGCGCGCAGCATGAGCCAGATCGGCGGGTGACCGCGGGCGGGCGGGGCTTAGCCGGGTGCTCCTCTGCCGCTCGTCCCACCCCCCTGCTGGGTGCTGTCCTTGCTGGGCCGGCGCCGGGCAGGGAGCGCCCGGACAACTGAGCAACTCCGTTAAAGCCCAGCGTGCTCGTGTAGCCGGCGCCGGCGGCCGAGCGGTTATGTGGCACATCCCCCCTGCTCGCGTAGACTGTCCGCCGTGCCCGAACGCGGTCTGACCCACGTGGACCCGCTCGGCCGGGCGCGGATGGTGGACGTCACGCCCAAGGAGGCGACGCACCGCCGGGCGGTGGCGCGCTGCAAGGTGTTCATGCAGCCCGAGACGACGGCGAAGGTTGCAAGCAACGCCATTACCAAGGGCGACGTCCTGGCCGTGTCGCGTGTGGCCGGGATCCAAGCCGCCAAGCAGGCTGCTCAGCTCATACCGTTGTGCCACCCGTTGCTTGTCGGTGCGGTCACGATCAATTTCACGATCGGGGATGACCACGTCGAGGTTGAGACTCAGGTCGAGACGGTCGACCGGACGGGTGTCGAGATGGAAGCTCTCACGGCCTGCTCGGTGGCCGCCTTGACCATTTACGACATGTGCAAGTCCTTCGATCGGGGCATGGTTATCGGGGATCTCGCGCTCTGGGAAAAGACCGGTGGGCGGAGCGGCAACTGGCGGAGAGAGGCGGAGGGTTTGGTGAGCGCCCCGCTCAATGGGCCTGTTTCGATGGAGGCAAATCGTGCATTGCCCATCGAAGATGAGATAGACGGCCTCATCGGCGGTTCATCGGAATTCCAGGTCTGATTACCCCTTTTTGGCGTAGCGCATAAGCGGGCGCTCGTGCCCTCGGCCTGGGATCCACCATTCTTGTGCAATTCCCGGCTACCTTGCGTTAAAGGAGAAGCGGGTGTCCGAGGAGTTGCGATATGGGTGCTGAGTTTTTGGTCGCGAGCCTCTGGGTCGTAGTCCTTATTTACTGGTTCTGGTCGCGCCGGCCGACAACTGCTGACACTATTGGGCTTTTCAAGTACGAACTGCGCGTTTTGCAGCACGCTGCCTCCGCGCCCTACTCAAATCCCAATCTCGCGGGGCCTTTTGCCGGGGGCGCCGGCCCGTCTGCCGGGTCGCTCGCCACTGCCGGCAGGCCGCCTCATGGCGCTCCCGCGGCTCTGCCTGTCTCCCCGGCGGGGCTCTACGGGGCTGCGGTGGGGGTGTTCGGCGCTCCGGCGGGGCCGTCCGCCAATGCTCCGGCGGGGCCGCTCCCGACGACCTCGGCGAAGGCCTCCCTCCCGGAGCCCCTTGCACTAGCCGCCATGGACTACAAGCGGGCGGCGACACGGCGCCGGCGAAGGGACGTGCTAATCGTCTTGTTGTCCCTGGTAGCGCTGACGGCATTGGCTGCCGCAGCCACGGCTTCGGCACCAGCGGTCGCGTTGCAGGCAGTCACCGACGTCGCTCTCGTGGGCTACCTCTGCCTACTGGTGACCTCGGCGCGTGCCAAGCCGGGCAACCGGACGCGGGCTGAGGCAAGGCTTGCGCCCCACCCCATTGCCGCCCCGGTGGCCGCGACGGCCCCGCTCCTCCCCGCTGCAGCCCCCCCTGCTGCAACCGGGGATCCCGCCCCGCAGGCAGAGCGCACAGCGGCACCCGCGCAGGCAGCCCCCGAACGCCGGCCGGCTCACGTCTCGAGTGGTCTCGGTGAAGTAACCGGCCCGCTTGTCGCGAGGGAATATGTCCCGGCTCATGCTGCGAGGCATGCTCGCGGGCCAGCCGGGTGGGCGGCCCGAGCCGACCGGGCGGACCGGGCTGAGCGCGCTGAGGGCCGGCGCGACCTTTACGGCGACTTCGACAGCTACGCGAGCCTGGCTCTCGCCAACTGAAGCCCTAGCCCGCGGGCCGAGGGCCGCGGCGCGACCGGCCACCAAGAGGGAGCAGACTGGTAGCGATGGTCGCGACCCGGGCCGAGCTGTTTTCGTCACACGTCATCGACGGCCAGCCCCTGCTCAGCGTGAAGGACGTGTCGGTCTGGTACGGCGACACCCCCGTGCTCCAGGGCGTCGCGTTCGACATCCTGGCAGGCCAGCTCGTCGCCTTGATGGGGGAAAACGGCGCCGGTAAGTCGACCGTCGTACGCTGCGTTGTGGGCGACCTCGTACCGGCCACCGGGCAAGTCCTCATTGCCGGCTCCCCGGTTCGTTCGACTGCTGTAGCGACCGGTGCCGGTGTCTCGGTCGTGTGGCAGGACGCAGCTCTTTGCGACAACCTGGACGTTTCGGCCAACGTGTTCCTCGGGCGGGAGCGAGGGCGCATGTTCGTGTCGGAGTCCAAGGCCAATCAAGCGACTAACGCCCTCCTTGCCTCCTACGGGATCAAGGTGAGCAGCTCTCGTGCGGTTGGGACGCTGTCGAGCGGGCAGCGCCAGCTGATCGCCGTCGCCAAGGCCATGAGGAACACCCCGCGGCTGCTCGTGCTCGACGAACCGACGGCGTCCCTCGGCGTGCCCGAGACCCGCCAGGTGGAGGAGCTGATAGGCAGGCTGAAGCGCAGCGGCACGACCGTGCTGCTCATCTCGCACGACGTCGAGCAGGTGTTCCGCCTCGCCGACCGCGTCTTAGTCCTGCACCGGGGCCGGATCGCCGCCGACCTGGCACCCCCCGAGACCAACCCCGAAGAAGTAGTGGCCATCATGTCGGGCCACCCTCCCAACGCGACCGCGAGGCACCAGCTCTCCCGCCTCCAGTACCTCGTGGACCAGCTGGCTTCCGCCAAGCCAAACTCGAGCCTGCCTCTCATTATCTCGGCGCTCGGCTCGGCCCTGAGCACCGGCCAGCTCTGTATCCACCTGCTCGAGGACCGTTCGTTGCGCCTCGTAGCCGCTTCCGGGCTCCCGGCCGAGCTCCTCGCCGCCTGGTCCTCGCTGCCGGTCGGCGCGGGCGGCGGCCCGCCAGGTGCGGTTGCCGGCTCGAGGCGTGTGACCATCGACGAGGACGTCCTCCAAAGCGCCGCCTGGACGGGCTATTCGGGGCTGGCGCGCCGGGCCGGGATCAGGAGCTCGTGGGCGGTGCCCCTGATAAGCCCGACCGGCCTGATCGGCGTGCTGACAGGGTGCTCGCCCAAGGTCGGGCGGCCTCAGAGGGACCAGATGGACCTCGTGTCCCTCTACGCCGGGTACGCCGCCGGCGCCATCGACCGCGACAGGCTCTTCGGCGAGGTCACGGCCCGCAACAGGGTGCTCGAGACGATACGGGAAGTGCTCGAGGTGCTCGCGGGGCCCGAGCCGGTCTCGACGGGGCTGCTCGACGCCCTGCGGTCGCTGCAGCGGGGCCTGCGGGCGATGGAGGTCGAGTTGTGGCTGAAGGGGGACGCCGGCGCCGCGATGCGCTGCGTCGCTTTCGTCGATGCCGACAACCAGGCTCACCGCGAGCCGCCGAGGCGCGACGGGACCGACGCCGCCAAGGCGTTCGTAGGGGCAGTCGCGTCGGCGAACGTGCACGTCCTTGCGGCTTCGAGCGGCGCCCAGGCCATTGCGGTGACCTTCGAGGCGCCCGGGGCCGTGGCGGCTCTGGTCGCCCGATGGGGCGCAACAGGCGGCCACGACGACGCCGTCGCCCTCCTCGAAGACGCCGCCCGCTCGGTCCGCCTTGCCCTGGAGCGGGACGAGGCGGAGCAGGCCCACCAGCAAGCGGCGGCGCTCAGGCGGTCGCACCAGCTCCAGCGGGACTTCCTCTCCCGCCTGAGCCACGAGCTGCGCACGCCGCTCACGGCCATCCGCGGGTACGCGACGAGCCTGCTGGCGCCGGACGTCACCTGGGACGAAGAGTCCAAACTGCGCTTCTTGGACCGGATCGCAAGCGAGTCGGCGCGGATGGGCAGGCTCGTGGGCGACCTGCTCGACTTCTCGGCCATCGAGTCGGGGCTCTTGCGGCTCCAGCAGGACTGGTGCGACCTGCCGCTCGTGATCGCGGGCGCCGTCTCCTGCCTGCCCCCGGACCGAGCGTTGGCCATCGACGTCGACTGCCCTCCCGCCCTCGGGCCCGTGTGGGCCGACCACGACCGTCTGGAGCAGGTGTTCGTCAACCTCTTAGACAACGCCCTGCGCCACAACGGCCCCGATGTCGAGGTGAAGGTGAAGGTGTTCCTCCTGGGCGAAGACAAGGTGGGGGTCCGGGTGGCAGACAACGGCCAAGGTATACCGGCGGAAATGAGGCCTCAGTTGCTCGACGCTCAGGCCCGCGGGGCCATAAGCGCTCAAGGTGCCGGCCTGGGCGTCTCCATCGCCCGGGGGATCGTGACCGCCCACGGCGGTGAGATGACGATCGAGGACGTGCCCGAAGGGACGTCGTTCCTGGTCGTCCTGCCGGTTGAAGGCTCCGGGGAGCCGGTCGGGTGACAATCGTCGACCGGCGCACAAAGGCCCTGCTCGTTGAGGACGACCCCAATATCGTCGACCTCATCCGGAGCAACTTGGCGGTGCGGGGCTACGACACCTGCGTCTCTACGGGCGGCTCACGTGCGCTCGAACTGCTCGAGACCGAGTCCCCCGACATCGTCCTGCTCGACCTAATGCTCCCCGACGTCGACGGGTTCGAGCTCTGCCGGCAGATGCGCGAGCGCTCGGGCGTCGGGATCATCGTCGTGTCGGCCCGCGGAGGCCAGCACGACAAAGTGACCGCGCTCAACTTCGGTGCCGACGATTACATGACCAAGCCCTTTGGGATCGAGGAGCTCCTCGCCCGGATCACGGCCACCCTCAGGCGCACCCGCCCGGCCGAGCCGGTCGAGGTCTCGTCGTTGCGCATCGAGGTGGGCGACCTGGTCGTCGACCTGGAGATGCGCGTTGTCACCAAGGGCGGGGAGATCGTCCACCTGACCCCGACCGAGTTCGCCCTGCTGCGGGAGCTGGCCGTCAACCGCGGCAAGCTCCTGACCCACGCCCAGCTGCTGAGAAGGGTCTGGGGGCCGGGTTATGCCACCGAGACCGAGTACGTCAGGGTCTACGTGCGCCGCTTGCGGGCGAAGCTCGAGAGCAACGGCAGCCCGCCCGTGATCATCACCCAGCCTCGGGCCGGGTACCGCTTCGTACCCGGCTGATCCTCGTCAACTCTTCACAGATTATTAACGTTCGGCCCGCTCCGTTCACGCGCGCGTTCACAATGCCGGGCCTACCGTCGGCGTTCGCCGGAGCTAAAAAGCCGATAACCAACTCCGGCCGGCTTAGCCGGCGCACGCCAAAGAACGACGTGCGGCTGCCCCCCTCGGTGTAGAGGTACCGGGACGGCCCAAGGCCGGCGGCGCGGACAAATCGGTACTTCGCTCCATTTTCCTGAGGCAAACAAAGGGGAAACTAAGTATGAAACTTTCACACAAGGCACGGACAGTGGGCACCGCTACTGTCGCGCTGGCTGGCATGTTGGCCCTCGGTGGCTATCAGGTGGCTCCTGCCGCCTCGGCCCAAGCGATGGGTATTTCGGCTACCAGCTTCAACCGCAACTTCACGACCATGTCGCTGCTCAAGCCCATCGTGGCCAAGGGCAGCGGAGGGATCACCGCCATCCTGCCGGACACGGTGTCGTCCACCCGCTACGTCGAGTTCGACGCGCCCTTCCTGAACGAAGCCATGCAAAAGGCCGGGCTCCCACCGACTGACATCTACGTCGAAAACGCCGACGGCAGCGATGCCACCGAGTTTTCGATGGACCAAGCGGCTGTTACCGCCGGCGACAAGGTCGTCATCATGGACCCGCTCGACTCGGGCGTCGGGGCCAAGATCGAGGCATATAACGCCGCCCACGGCGTAGCCACCATCGACTACGACCGCCTGACCCTCGGTGGCCAGCGTAAGTACTACGACAGCTTCAACAACGTCTACGTAGGCACGCTCCTCGGCAAGGGCCTCGTGAGCTGCATCGCCTCCTGGAAGGTGAGCAGTCCTGTCGTGCTGGTCATGCACGGCGCCCCGACCGACAACAACGCAACGCTGTTCGCCGATGGGTACGACGCAGTCCTTCAGCCGTACTTCACCAAGGGCACGTACACCCTGGTTGGCAAGCTCCAGCCCAACGAGGTGCCCGCCGGCACGTGGACGCCGAGCACGGCTCTGACCGAGTTCGAGGGCATCTACACCTCGCATTCGAACATCAACGCCGTCCTCATGCCCAACGACGAAAACGGTGCCCCGATCATCCACTGGCTGATCACGGCCAAGGGCCTCAAGCCCGACACCCTGCCGATAACGGGCCAGGACGCAACTCTCACCGGCCTCGGCAACATCCTCAACGGGTACCAGTGCGGCACGGTCTACAAGCCGATCTACCTCGAGGCGCAAGCTGCCGTTGCTCTTGCGGTTTATGCCCGTGCAGGGATGACGCCGCCGGCGGCGCTGCTCAACGGCAAGACGCTCGACTCGGTCGAGCACAAGCAAGTGGCATCGGTCCTCTTGACGCCCGAATGGGTGACCGCGAAGACCATGAACTCGACGGTCATCGCCGACAACTTCGTGCCGGCGTCCACGCTCTGCGCGGCGCCGTACTCCACCGCAGCGGCCTGCAAGGCAGCGGGTATCAAACCCTAACGCCATCTAGCTGCTGATCATGTGAAAGCGAGCGCCTGGGCCGGATCCGCGGCCCAGGCGCTTGTCTCGTTGCCCGCCGGCCCGCGGGGGAGGAGCCTTGTCTGACCGGTAACTGGCCGGGATGAGCGGCTCCAGTGGGGACGGCGTAGGCTGAAAGGAAAGCGTAGAAAGGCATGACGGTTTCTTCTCAACAAGAAGCGAGCAACCCCAACCTGTTGCCGCGGGGAGAACCCCTCCTGGAGCTGCGGGGGATCCAGAAAAACTTTGGCCCTGTAAGGGCTTTGAGCGGCGTCGACCTGGTGGCGAGGGCTGGCGAGGTGACCGCCCTTTGCGGGGACAACGGTGCAGGCAAAAGCGTCACCATCAAGATCATTTCCGGCATCCACCCGCCCGACGGCGGCCAGCTCCTCTGGCGGGGACGGCCTGTACAGATACACACGCCCAAGGACTCGGCCGACCTCGGCATCGCGACTGTGTACCAGGACTTGGCCTTGTGCGACAACCTGGACATCGTCCAAAACATGTTCCTCGGCCGTGAACCGACCAGGTTTGCCGCCCTCGACGAGGCACCGATGGAGCGTGCCGCCCGGCGGACCCTGGCGGACCTCCACGTGACAACCGTGCGCTCGATCCGCCAACCCGTCTCCTCCCTTTCCGGCGGCCAGCGCCAATCTGTCGCCGTAGCCCGGGCCGTGCTTTGGAACTCGCAGCTCATGATCCTCGACGAGCCGACCGCCGCCCTCGGGGTGGCACAGACGTCGATGGTGCTCCAGCTCGTGAGGCGGCTCGCCCATCAGGGTTACGGGGTGGTGATCGTGTCCCACAACCTCAACGATGTGTTCGAAGTGGCGGACAACATCGCCGTCCTGCGCCTCGGAGTGATGGTCGCCCAGGGCGAGGCTGCCCGCTTCGACCGCCAAAGCGTCGTAGAGCTGATGACGACGGGCACTGTGGGGGGAAGGCCGTTCTCAGAAGTACAACCAGTTAGCAACGGGCCAGGGGGGCCCCAGCCATGGCGATAGGTCAACCTCAACCCTCCCCGGGCGGGGCTCCCCTCCCGGACGGCACCGACGTCCCCTACGGCAATCTCCCCGCTGCGCCTGCGGCGGTCGCCACCACGATCGTGCCCGAGCTCGAGGAACCGGTCGCTGAAGAACTCGCGGTCGTCGCCGCGCCCGAGGTCGTCGCCGACACCCTGACCCAGTACGTCGGGGCCTGGTGGCGCCGGGTCCGCTCCGGAGACAGCGGTGTACTGCCCGTTGTCATCGCACTGGTCCTGATCGTCGTCTTCTTCCAGGTCAAAGAGCCCAAGTACCTATCTGCCGGCAACCTCGTCAACCTCTTCAACCAGTTGGTTGTCTTCGCGATCTTCGCGATGGCCGAGGTGTTCGTGCTCCTGCTTGGCGAGATCGACCTGTCGATCGTCTACAACGCCGGCATCGGTGCGGGCCTCATGGCGGCGCTTGTGGCCCCGCCTTACAGCCTGCCGTGGTGGCTGGCCATCTTGATCGGGGTCGCCACGACCTCGTTCATCGGCCTGGTCCTCGGGACTCTCATCACGCGCTTGCGGTTACCGGCATTTATCGTCACCCTTGCGGCCTTCCTCGGGCTCGAGGGCGTGATGTTATGGATGTTCGACCGTTTCAGCGTCGCGGTCGGTGGCGTGATCATCATCTCCAACCACGTGCTCACCGACCTCGTGGCAGGCAACATCAGCCCGACAGCGAGCTGGCTCGTCATGGCCGTCCTGGTCGTGGCTTTCGGGGTGTACAACGTGTTCAGGGACTCCCGACGCCGAGCCTCGGGGCTGGTGACCCCGCCGATGGGCCTCACCCTCCTCAAGGGGGCCGCGGTCGCCGCAGCGGGTGTGGTCGTCGTTGCGATCTGCAACGTCAACCGGGGCTCGCCCAAGGTCCCCAACAGCGGCGTCCCCTGGTCGATCCCGATACTTCTCGGTATTTTCGCCGCCGCCACGCTGCTGCTCTCGAGGACCCGTTTCGGGCGTTACGTCTATGCGATCGGTGGCAACGCAGAGGCCGCCCGGCGCGCCGGTATCAACGTCCCGCTGATCCGTACGGTGGCGTTCGGGTTGACGGGGCTCATGGCCGGTCTCGCAGGCATGATGTACCTGTCGTGGCTGGGCTCGATCGCAACCGACATCGACCCGAGCTACATGCTCTACGCGGTCGCCGCTGCCGTCATCGGTGGTACGACCCTGTACGGCGGGCGTGGCAAGGCCCTCCACGGGGTCCTCGGTGGCCTCGTGATAGCCGCCGTGTACAACGGGATCGACCTGATGGGCCTCGGGGCGGCCGTAGAGGACATGGTGGTTGCCCTCGTGCTCCTGATATCGATTACGGTCGACTCCATCGCCCGTGGGGGCAAGAGGATCCGTTAGGGGAGAGGGCTGGCGCCGCCGCCCGGTGGTGGGCCGGGCGGCGAGCGCTAGGCTTGGGCCGTCGGGGGTGTAGCTCAGCCCGGAAGAGCGCTACGTTCGCATCGTAGAAGTCGCCGGTTCAAGTCCGGTCACCTCCACTGAAGTCGCAGGTCAGGCGGGGTAAGTGTCAGAGCACCTCCTCCTTGCCGTCGACCTGCACCACATCTGCACCACAAGAGCCGGGCGTTGTACCAGCGGATTGCGCGTCCATGGCTGAACGGAACATCTCGTCGAGCTTCTCGGCGACCGGCCGGTCCACCCTCTCGGGTAGCGACCCGTAGATGTCCGCTGTCGTGCGTATGGACGAGTGGCCGAGGCGCTTCTGGATGACCTCCAGAGGTACGCCGAGCTCCCGGAGCATGTGGCCGGCCGAGTGGCGAAGGCGTGGAGGCTGAGGCCTTCGAGACCTGTCCGATGGAGGGCTGGGTCGTACACCCGGTTGCGGAAGTTGGTTGCCCGCACGGGTCCGCCGCCCGGTGCCTGGAACACGAGATCCTCGGGGTCGGTCCTGCCCGTCCGCGCGAGGTGGGCGGACAGCTCGTCGATGATCCTGGTCGGGACGGAGATGGTACGGCGCGACGAGAGGGTCTTGCCGGCGCCCTCGACGAAGTTGCCCTCGACCTCGTTCATCGTGGCACGCACGGTGAGCGTGCGGCGCAGGAAGTCGACGGCCCCCACACGGAGCCCGAAGACTTCGCCTTGGCGTAGCCCGAGCCCGCCGAGCAGGACAGTAGCCCGGTACTCGGCCGGCATGGCCGCAACCAGTCGCTCTATTTCCTCCGCTGAGACGACCGAGCGGCGTTGACGCAACATTTCTGGCAGCCGGATGCCGCGGCAAGGGCTCCGGTCGATGATGTCGGTCGCCATCGCCCAGCTGAAGATCGCCCGTAGCACGCCGTAATCAGTCCGTATTGTCTTGGGCCCGAGACCTCGCTCGACCATCCTGTCGATGACCTCTTGGACCTGGGGTGGCTGGATGTGGTTGATCGGCATGTCGCCCAGCACCGGGCCCAGGTGCGTCCTGATGACCGTCGCGTCGCGGGCATAGGTGGTCGCGCGCTTGGTCGGGTTGCTTGCCAGCCATTCGGCGGCGACCCGTGAGAACTTAGCTCGGGAGCGGCCCGGCTCGCGCCAGGTGCCCCGCGCCATGCTCGTCTCCATGCCGGAGAGGAACACCCTGGCGTCGGCCTTGGTGTCGAAGGTCTTTGTCCGCTGCCCGCCGAGCGGGTCGCGGTAACGAGCCTCCCAGCGGTTGGTCCGGGGTGCACGGCGGACTGAGCCCATGTGGCCTCCTTCGTCAGCCCCGAGGAGCGCGGACGGCGCGCGCCGGCCGGGTAGGTACACAAGAGGCCAGCCCGAAAAGGCGGGGCCGGCGAACGCCGATGGAAATGGTAGCGCTGGGCGGTGACAGCTTGGGGTTACTCAGCTTGGTGGTCGGGCACACGGCTGGAGTCCAGCCACAGTGCTATCTGGGCGGGGTCGAAGCGGATGAACCTGCCGACCCTCAAGAACGGCACTCGCCTCTCGGCGACCAGACGGCGGACATGGCGGTGCGTCACTCGGAGCCTTTCTGCGAGCTGGTCGATGGTCAACAGCTGGGGTAGTCCGGCAGAACCGGTCATCGGTCTCCTCCTGGTGGGTCTTCTTGCCTGTAAGGGGCCGAGGTGACGACTTTTCCCGGCTCACCCTTCGCTGCTCATACGTCCGAGCAATTGACCACCTGGCCGTTCACCACGACCGGCCGCCTCTCCCACAGGCCACGCCAAGCGCTCACGCCAGTTCCCACACCCGCCGTTGACAATGCACTCAGTCAGTT
>DATJMJ010000107.1:0-5159 GCA_035508795.1 Acidimicrobiales bacterium | reverse complement strand
CCCGCCTCCGGCCCCGCCTCCGGCCCCGCCTCCGGCCCCGCCTCCGGCCCCGCCTCCGGCCCCGCCTCCGGCCCCGCCTCCGGCCCCGCCTCCGGCCCTTACCCCTAACGGGCTCGATGGGGCGCCTCACCTCGGCGACATCCCCCGGTGTTCCCGGTGTTCCCGGCGTACCCGCCACCTCGTCAACGAGCCGGAGTACCGGAGGGGGACTGTCAGGAGGCGGTGCGCAGGCAGCAAGCACCCGCAACAGGAAGGGGTCCCCAAAGGCGCTATGAACGGGCCCCTAAGCTGCATCGCGTCGGATTTCTGTGGTCGAAGGAGGCGCCGGCGCGGTGTGCAGGCCTTCAAAAACGTTGCTGATGGCGGCTGTTTTGCCGGTGATGACTGTGGCCTTATCAATGCCGGCTGCATCAGTGCCGGCTGCCTCGATGTCGGCTGCCTCCGTCTCGGCCGCTTCGGTCTCCGGTACCTCGCCCGCACCCGAGGCCACTGCTGCCTCCCGTGCGGTTCGGCCGCCTGCACCGTCCGCACCGTCCGCACCGTCCGTACGGCCTGCACGGCCTGCACCAGGCACATCGGCTTCTCGGTCTATCCCGGCTACACAGACGGCTGCGAAGGCAGGCCCCCTGCGAGAGCCGGTGGCCGGCGCGCGCCCGAGCGCAAGCGCTGCCGGCAGCCGATCACCGGCGGCTCACGCAGCTCCCTCGACCGGGCTCATGGCCAACGAGCTCAACGCTGTCTCCTGCCCGTCAGCGGCGACCTGTGTATCGGTTGGCTACTACAACAACGATAATGCCGGTACCTACAAGACTCTTGTGGAGGTCCTGTCGTCTGGGTCATGGGCTGTATCGCCCAGCCCTGACGCAGGTGGCAACGACAACGTCCTCACGTCGGTCTCTTGCGTCTCAAATAGTTCCTGCGTCGCCGTCGGCTATTACGACCACCGCGGCATCGACCAGACCCTGGTCCTGGTGATGTCGGGCACCACCTGGGCCATCGTGCCGAGCCCCAACGCTTCAACGAGCACCAATGTGCTCAACAGTGTGTCCTGCACAGCGGTTACAGCGTGCGTCGCAGTGGGGTATTACGCGACCACAGGCAAGGCGAAGACCTTGGTCGAGACTTTCAACGGTTCGGCTTGGAAGGTTACCTCGAGCCCCGACGAAACCACATTCGGCGACGCGCTCAACTCGGTATCGTGCACGTCGCAAACCTCGTGCGTCGCTGTCGGGTACTTCAGCAATGGGCTCCGCGACCGGGACCTCGTCGAACAAATCGTAAACGGCGCATGGCAGATCGAGGTGAGCCCCAACGACACCGTCTATACCAACACGCTCAACTCGGTGTCGTGTACATCGCAAACTTCGTGCACTGCTGCGGGCTTTTACAACAATGGGAGCATCGACCAGGCGCTCGTCGTCTACCTCTCCGCCAAAGGCTGGGCGCTCGGCGTGAGCGCCGACCAGGGGAGCGGCCCAAATGTCCTCCAGGCGATATCGTGCTCCACGTCAGGGCCGTGCGCCGCCGGGGGTTATTACTACAGCGGGGGCGCAGACCAGCTCCTGGTCGACAACATCTCCAATGGCGTCGGCACGGTCCAGCCTGTCGAGAGCGCCAGCAGCACGGCCAACGTCCTGGGCGCAATGTCGTGCGCCGCCTCGAGCGCCGCTTCCAGCGCAGGGCTCAGTGCCGCGTCCGGCACGACAGCCACCGCGACGCCCGGCCAATGCGTCGCCGCCGGCTACTTCTACAACGATGGCGAGGACCAAGGGCTCTTCGACATCTCGGTCAACGGCAGCTGGGCCCTCAACGTCGCACCGGAGCTCGCTACGCCGACTTCAACGTCCTTGTCGTCCGCACCCAACCCCGCTTCGATCGGCCAAACCGTTACCTACGAGGTCACCGTCGCGCCGCCGCCCATCGGAGGTGCTGTCGACTTCACGGACAACGGCGCCTCTGTAGGAGGCTGCGCCGCTGTGCCCCTGGACGCCAAAGGGCAGGCGACGTGCTCGGTGACGTACTGGAGCGGGGGGCAGCATGCCCTCGAGGCGTTTTACTCCGGGGACAATGGCTTCGACCCCTCGACTTCGTCCTTGGCTGGGGAGGTCGTCGATTTCCCTGCCGCCGGCTACTGGTTGGCCACGGCTGACGGCCATGTTTACGGCTTGGAAGGGGCGGCGCAGCTCGGTGGTGTGACTATCTCGGCCGCGAGCGGCCCTGTCGTGGGGATAGCCGCCACCCCCACCGGCAAGGGTTACTGGCTCGTCACCTCAAAAGGGGTGGTGGCGTCCTTCGGCGACGCCGCCAACAGCGGTGACCTCCCGAGCAGGCACGTCGTCGCATCGGACATAGTTGCGATCGCACCCACCTATGACGGCCGCGGCTATTGGCTCGTGGGACGCGACGGTGGTTTGTTCGCCTTCGGCGATGCCTCCTATCACGGTTCCCTTCCCGCTTTGCACATACACACCCACGACATAGTTGGCATGGTCTCGTCGCCTGATGGCACCGGTTACCTTCTCGTCGGCTCGGACGGGGGCGTGTTCGCTTTTGGGCTGAGCCGCTTCCGGGGAAGCTTGCCCTCCATGAAAAAGCACGTTTCGGATGTCCGCGCGATCCTGCCCGCGTCGAGCGGAGGCGGGTACGTGCTGGTCGGTGCTGACGGAGGGGCGTTCGTCTTCGGTACGGGCGTGACGTTCGAAGGTTCTTTGCCGAGCGAAAACGTAAAGGTCGACGACATTGTCGGGATTGCGCTCACCACTGACGACGGCGGTTATTACATGGCCGGCAGCAATGGCTCCGTCTACGCCTTCGGGGACGCCAAAGGGGCGCCTACCCCTCCGGGGCTGACTGCCGACCTGCCCGTCGTGGCGATAGCGGGCACATGAAACCCGAGGCCGCAACCGTAACGGCCGCTCCTGCTCCCACGGTCCCTCGCAGTCCCGCCCGCCCAAGCACTCATGACAGCTCTCGCAGCGCCAGTACGGCGCGGATGGAGGTACCGGCTGGCGTCGGGACAATGCAGGACCGTCAAGCCAGTGACGTCTCGGGCCAAGGAACCGGGTGAGCGCGCTGCTCCGCCGGGTGCTCCCCGATGACGACCTCGACGCCCTGATGTCTGGGACAACGGCCTGGGAGGGGGCCGACTACGTAAGGGGGCTCGTCTCGGCTTCGGCCGAACAGGGCAGCGAGCAGTTCATCGCCGAAATCGATGGCCGCACCGTCGGCTACGCCCATTGCATCGCTCGGCCCCTCACGGCTGGCGGGCGTGGAGCTGCCAACGTTTGGGTCGTTCCCTCGGCCCGGGGCGAGGGGACAGGGATGGCCCTCTGGCGGGCGGCGGTTGGCGCGGCCCGAGCCGCGAACCTTCGTGGGCTGAGGGTTGTGGCGGACCTCAACGACGAGCGGAGCCTTTCCATCGCCGCTGCACACGGCTTGGCCAAAGGTCGCGCCCGGGTAGAGAGCCGCCTTGACCTGAGAGCCCTCGACGACAGCGTTATCGCCGGCGCCATCGATAAGGCCTCGGCGCAAGGTGCCGAGTTGAGGCTGCTCGACGCCGGCGGTGATGACGAATGGGGGCGGTTTTACGAAGACTTCGCCGTGTTGTTCAAGGACATGCCCGAGGAAGCCGAGGGCCGCCAACCTCCCTCGCTTGACTGGGTGATGGAAAACTTCGGGGCACCCTGGCAAGTGTTGCTGGCCAGGCAGGGCGACAGGACTGTAGGCATGACGATGGCTTTTGTCCGCGGCGATGCGAGTTGGAAGCTCGTCATTTATTTCACCGGCGTGTTGCCTGCACAACGCGGCAAGGGCCTGGCGACGGCGCTCATGGCCGAGCACGCCCGCCGGCTTGGTGCTGCGGGGTGGCGGAGGCTGCACACCTGGAACTTGGAGGGCAACGACCCCATCTTCGCGGCCAACGCCCGCCTCGGTTTCGTACCCGTCGGTGGCCACCAAGAGCTGGTCCTCGACCTCTGACCTCGAGTGGCCTCGAGCTCGTGCCCGCCCAGGCGCTCGCTCGATGGTAAGACCGTGCCAAGATCTCCCTGCACGGCCATGGATAGCGTGAGGACATGATGAGACCGCACGTTCTCCGCAAGATCGCCCTGGCCGTTGGTGCCATCCCCGTCACAGCCGCCGCCGTCACCGCCGCCGCCGTTACAGCCGCCGCCGTCACGGCCGTCTCCGCCGTCGCCGCCATAGTCTTCCCCATCCCCGTGGCGTTCGCCGGGGTTGCCCTCACCAGGGCATACTCGCAAGTCCCGGGCGCGGTCCATGCGATCAGCGCAGTGGTCGGCACCAGGACGCAGCCGGCCGTGGAGGACTGCGGTTTCAAGCCCGAGGAGAGGCGCCCCAAGAGCCTCACCTTGTCCTGCGCCGACGCGGGGTCTATCGGCGAGGACCTTGTGTGGCACAGCTGGGGAGCGGCCCAGGCATATGCGACCGGCACCTATACCTGGCATATATGCACGCCTTATTGTGCGGCGAGCAACAAGTGGGGAAAGACAACAGCCACTTTCACCCTCGAACAGCCGGTGCACACGAACGTCGGCTGGCTTTTCGAGAAGCTCGTGGTCCATTTGAAGGGCAAAGCCGGCGGCACCCCCCCAGTTATCGTCTACATCTGGAAGCCGATAGCTGCGGCCCACTGAGCTCCGCCAACGTCCGCGTAGCGAGCGTCCCGGCTACGGCCTTCTCCCGCCGCCGACCCTTCTCCCGCCGCCGACCCTTCTCCCGCTGGCGACCCTTACGCTCCGCTGGCCGACCCTGAGCCCGCGCAGCCACATGTACCGACGTCCGGCCCCGCGGCCCGGCTCGCGCCACTCATGCGCCCCGGGGGCCCGGTGCACATGCACCTGCGCCTACCCGACCGCGGCCTTCGGGCACCTGCGCTGACCTTCAACGCCGGTACACCCGTTCCCACCGGGCGGCGGGGGCCTGCGCCGGCGGGCCCGGGCCCTGCGTGCCGGCGCTGGCGACCACCCGGGGGCGACCCTTGGGTGCCGGCTATGGAAGCTCACGTAGTGCGGGGAGAAGCACGCTCCCGGTGACCTGCCCCTGATAACCTCTTCCACGCCCGCCTCAGCGGGACGTGACGGGGCAAGGAAGGAGCACTTGGCCCTCGCCAAACCGGTGACAACTGGGCAAACGGTCGGCGT
>DATJMJ010000106.1:0-34372 GCA_035508795.1 Acidimicrobiales bacterium | reverse complement strand
GGCGTCGCCTGGCTGGCCGGACATGTTGACCGCCACCGCTAGTACCGCCTGCGTACTCTAGGTCGCCTGCCTGCTCGACGTTGCCAGCAGGCTCGACGTTGCCAGCAGGCTCGACGTTGCCAGTGTCAGCACCGGTGCCGGCGGTGCCCCCCGCCCCATCGGGAACTCCCGGTGCGACTGAGCCCCCTGCCCCGGCCTCGGGGCCGAGGACGAGTGGTGGCTTGCCGGGCTCAGTGAGCACGGCGTGAGGGACGTGCGCCCCCTTGGCCCAAGCCTTGTCCGGGGTACGGGGGCGAGTGGCCGTCCGCCGTCGACTGTGGCGGCGACGAAGACCCCGGCGGCCCCTCTGGCGGCATCGAAGACGATGCCTGGTGGTCGGAGCGCTGGTGGTCGGAGCGCCGGCGGTCCAACCAGGTCTGGAGTATCGCTGCGGCGGCGGTCTTGTCCAGGACGGCCCGGCGTGCCGCCGGGCGGCGCCCGCCCGCGGCCAGGGCCTGGCGGGCTACAACTGTCGTAAAGCGCTCGTCGCAGAGCTCGACCGGCACGTCGAGGGCGAGGCGCAACTCCTCGACCTCGGCAAGCACGGCGGTTGCTGCCGGGCCGCGGCCTCCGCTCAGCGATAGAGGAAAGCCCACTACAACCAGGTTCGCGCCGCTGCCGGCGACGACCCCGGCGAGGCCGATGTGGTCCTCGGCATGCGAACCTCCCCTCGACAGTGTCGACAAAGCGCTCGCCACCCGCCGTTCTTCGTCGGATATCGCCACCCCTATCCTCCTGCTGCCGAGGTCCAAACCAAGCGCCCGCCCCGGCCGCGCGCCGCCGCGGTCAGCGGCCGTGGCTACATTGTCCCCGGGCACCATCGCTAAACAGCCCCGTCGAGGCGCGCCCGGGCCGAAGCGAGCGCCTCGTCCAAACGGCTCACGTCGCGACCGCCGGCCATTGCCAGCTCGGGGTTGCGCCCTCCCCCGCCCCCGCCCACGATACGGGCGGCGTCGGCGACCAGGTCGGGGGCCGGTACTGCGAACGCCTTGGCGACGGTCGCCACCAGGGTCACCTTGCCCTCCCCCGGGCTCCCGCCGAGGACGACCGCCTGCACCCCCGGTCGTGCGAGGATGGCCGAGGCCAGTTCACGAAGGCTGTCGGGCGCGAGGCCGTCCCTGCGGGCGACCACGGCACCGGCGATGGCCTCAGCCGCGAGGCTGGCAGCCTCACCGGCGAGGGCGCCCTGACGGGTGGCCTTGAGCTCGTCCTGGAGGTCGCGCAGTTCGCCGAGGCGCCGCTCGATCGCCGTCCCGAGCTCGTCGGGAGAAGCCTTGAGCAGGCTGGCCGCGTGCGCCAAGCGAGCCTCGTTGGAACGCAGCCGCTCGAGGGTCGCCGTACCGGTTAGCGCCTCCACCCGTCGCAGGTTGGACCCGATCGAGCTTTCCGATACCACTTCGAGCGGGCCGATCATGCCGAGCCGCTGGACGTGCGTGCCACCGCAAAGCTCGACCGATCTCTCGCCGGCGTGGACCACCCGCACGTGTTCCCCGTACTTTTCACCGAAAAAGGCGATCGCGCCCAGCTCCTCGGCCCTGGCCCGGGGCATTTCTTCGGTGAAGACGCCCATGTCGGCGAGGATCTGGGCGTTGACGAGGTCCTCCACCTTGTCCAGCTCGGCACGGGTCACCTGGGCGTAGTGGCTGAAGTCGAACCGAAGGCGGTCGGGGGCGACGAGCGACCCATGCTGCTTGACATGCGGTCCGAGCACTTCCCGCAGGGCCCAGTGGAGGAGATGGGTCCCTGTGTGGTTGCGCCTGATGGCCTCTCGCCGCTCGCCGTCGACGGTGGCAACGGCTTCCTGGCCGGGCGAAATGGTACCCTCCTCGACAACCGCGACATGGCGGTGCAGGCCAGGTAGCGCGGCAGTGGTGTCGGCCACCCGTGCCCGCCCGGTCGCAGTGGAAATGGTGCCGGTGTCGCCGACCTGCCCGCCCGCCTCGGAATAAAAGGGGGTGCGGTCAAGGAAAATTTCCACCTGGCCGGCAATGTCCCCCGCCAGTACTGCGAGCACGCGGGCGTCGGCTACTTCGAGGGTGTCGTAGCCGACGAACCTCGTCGGCCCGAACTGCTCCACGATCTCCCGGTAATCCGCCAGATCGGCGTGAGCGCTCCCCTCCTTGCCTCGGGTGGCTTCGCGCGACTGTTCGCGCTGGCGGTGCATCGCCGCGGCGAAACCGTCGTCATCTACCCGCCCGCCCCGGCCGGCAACGACTTCGCGCGTCAAGTCGATAGGGAACCCGTGGGTGTCGTGAAGCCTGAAGGCAGTTTCGCCGCTTATGACCTCGCCGGCGGCGAGCTCCTCCTCGAGAAGGGACATCCCCGAACGCAGGTTGGCACGGAAGCGCTCCTCTTCCCTTCCGGCGACGCCGGCGACAAAGTCGGCGTCCCTTGCGAGCTCGGGGTAGGCCTCACCCATTACTTCGGCGACCGCCGCGACCATGCCCGGGCAAACGAGGCGCGTCGTGCCGAGGAAGTAAGCCCTCAGCACGGCCCGCCTGATTATGCGGCGGAGCACGTAACCGCGGTCTTCGTTTGAGGGGAAGACGCCGTCGGAGATCATGAACGACATCGTCCGCGCGTGGTCGGCGAGCACCCTTAGCGCCACGTCCGCCTCGGCATCGTCTCCGTAGCGGCGTCCGGTAAGGTTTTCGGCGCTGCCGACCAAACGGGAAAGGACGTCGGTTTCCCATACCGACCTGACGTCTTGGAGCACGACCAGCATCCGTTCGAAGCCGGCACCGGTGTCCACGCCGGGCTTGGGGAGCGGGACGAGCTCACCCGAAACTTGCCTGTCGTAGCTTTGGAAAACCAGGTTCCAGAGCTCTACGTAGCGGGTGTCGCTGCCCCCGACCGGGCCCCCGCCGGCGCCCCATTGCGGCCCCCGGTCGTAGTGGAGCTCCGAGCAGGGCCCGCAAGGGCCGGTGTCGCCCATTTCCCAGAAATTGTCCTCGCCGGTGCGCTGGATACGCTCCCTCGGCACGCCGATCTCGTCGGCCCAGATGTCCGCCGACTCGTCGTCGTCGTTGTAAACCGTGACCCAAAGCCGCTCTCCTTCGAGGCCGAGCACTTCGGTCAGGAGTTCCCAGGCAAAGATGATCGCTTCCCGCTTGAAATAGTCGCCGAAGCTGAAATTGCCGAGCATCTCGAAAAAGCTCAGGTGCTTGAGGCTCCGCCCGACCTGCTCGATGTCGTCGTGCTTGCCGCGGACCCTGACGCACTTCTGCACGGTGGTAGCGCGTTTGAACGGCGGGATCTCCTCGCCGAGGAAGTAGGAGATGAACTGGTTCATACCGGCATTGGTAAACAGTGGCGCTCGCGGGTGATGGGGCACGAGCCCCGAAGAAGGCACCTCGACGTGCCCCCGCGCCACGAAGAAGTCCACAAAGGCGCGCCTGAGCCCCTGGCTGTCCACGGGCACCAGGTTACCCGGGCGCATAACGGGCACATAGTGTGCAGCCCGGGGCGGGGAAGGCCTCGCCCGAGCCGTTTGGCTCCGGTCGGCCCTCGTGAGCGGGGATGGCTGATGAGCTCAGCGCGCCCGGCAGCTGGGGGTCAGCTCACGTCGAGGTTGGCAGTCGCAAGCACCTGACCTGAAGCGCTCAACACGCGCGCCTGGCGCAACCGGCCCGCCGGCTGGCTGATGCTCTCGGCCCAGGCGCCCTTGCCGTCCGACAGCCAAAACTGGCCGAGTACCTGGGGCGGCCCATCGTCGACCGTGACCTCGCAGCGGAGCGTCCCCTGCCAATGCGAACCGTCGATCACCATGAACAGCCACGTCGGGTTGCCGGCATAGACGTAGACGCTGCCCATGTCGTGGCCGTGGCTCACCAATGACGACAGCTCGATGGGAGCCGCCTGGTTGTAGTGGTCCGCCCCCGTACCTTGTGAGTGGCCGACGAGAGCGCCGAGGCCGAAAGCCAGGACCACCGCCACGGCGGCCGCCGCCAGCAATGACGACGTGCGCCACGTCGCCCGCACCTGGCTACGCCTCGAGGTGTGCGGGCCGCGTTGCCTCATGAGCCCAAGGCGCTCGAAAACCCTGGCCTCGAAGCCGACCGGGGGTTCCGCTGCCGGTGCAAGCTGGAGCAACTGGTCGGCAACTCCCGAAAGTTCCTCGACAAGGGTCGAGCATCGCTGGCAACCCTCCAGATGGGCGAGGGCGAGCATCCGCTGCCTGCCCGACAGGGTCCCGAGGGCGAGCTCTGCCAGGTCCTCGTCCACCGCAGCGCAAGCGGGCGGCAACTCGCCCCCGCCCTGGACCGAAGGCCCGGTCGATGGGTGGTCGCTCATGGCAGCACCGTCCCTCCGAGCTCGCCACTGTCGCCACTGTGGCCGCTGTCGTGCATCGTCTCCCCGCTCTCGTTGATCGTCGGCCCGTCTCCTCCGTCCACCGACAGCTGCTGGAGCTGCGCTGCCGCCCGGAGTTTCTGGAGCCCTCGCCGTACCCGGCTCTTCACCGTCCCGAGCGGGAGCGACTCCCGCCGGCTCACTTCTTCGGCCGTGTAGCCGTAGACGGCCGCCAGCACGAGGACACGCCTCTGGTCGGCCGGCAAGGCCGCAAGAGCCTCAGCCAGCTTGGACCTGACGTCGGAAGCGCCTGCTTGTTCGTCGGGGAGCCGGGCGACGTCGGCCAGGTTGAGCCAGAGATGGTCTGACGGGTCGGTGGCCGCCGCCCGACGGAGGCGCAGCGAATCGATCGCGAGGTTGCGGGTGATCGTGAGGAGCCACGTCGTGACCGAGCCGCGCCGGCGGTCGAAGACAGCAGCGTGCAACCAAGCTCGCAAAAAGGCCTCTTGCGAAATGTCCTGCGCGAGGGCCTGGTCCCCGACCATGTTGAGGGCGAGGCCGTAAACGCGCCGCTGGTAACGGCGCACGAAGGTCACGCCCGCGCCCTCGTCCCCGACTGCCATGCCCGCCAGTAGGGCATCGTCTGAAACAGCCGCCTCGCTCACGGGTTGACCGGCCACATACGCTATACGGCTGCGCTGGTAAAAAGGCTCCAAAGGTGCCGAAGGTACCAGCAGGAGGGGAAAATCGCACGGGCCCGGATCCCAGTGGCCCGCCAGTTCGTAGCCAAAAGAAACCTGTCGTAACGGGTGACCCCGGCGACAGCCAATTCAGGAGGCACGATATGGAAACGATGGAGCCCGCTCCCCGGCGAGGCCTTCGGGGGCTGACCGGACGGAGCCGGTCCCTCCGGAGGGGCATTCCAATTCTCATTGCGGGAGCTGCCACAATGTCGCTCTGTTTTGCGACGCTCGCGCAGGCGCCGATCGCTGGTGCGCTCGCTCGCAACGGCAACGCCGCCTCGACGATGGTCGCAGTCAAGGCCGCGACGGTTGCGAAGTACGGCAAGATCCTCGAGGACCAGAGCGGGCTGCCCCTTTACTACTACACGAAGGACAAGGCGCCCAACCTTTTCGCCTGTACTGGCGACTGTTTGACTGCCTGGCCGGCGCTGTTGTTGCCCAAGGGCCAGTCCAAGCCCAAAGTCGGCGCCGGTGTAACCGGGATCAGCTCGGTCAAATCCCCTCAGGGCGTACAGGTCACCTGGAACGGCAAGCCGCTGTACACGTTTTTCCGGGACTCGAAGGGTGTCGTGAAGGGCCAGGGCGTGGGCAAGGTCTGGTACGTCGTCCAGCTCGCAGCGGTCCATACCACTTCAGCGTCGTCAGGTGGCTGGTAGGTCAGTGGCCTTGCGGCAACCAGCGCCTGCAAGCGCTGCTGCCCGTCGGGGGGCGAGCCTGCTCACCTGGGTGGGTTCGCTCCTCGTAGCCGGCTCGGGGGTGCTCCATTTTTTCCTCTGGCTCAACTACGGGTACAGCAAGATCCCGACGATCGGCCCGCTGTTCCTCATGCAAGCGGTCGTCGCCGTGCTCGTGGCTGCTGCGGCAATTGGCACCCGGCATTGGCTTGTCGTGCTCGGCGAGGCGGGGTTCGTGATCTCGACCGCGCTCGGGCTTGTCCTTTCGATCAATATCGGTTTGTTCGGTTGGCAGGAGACGCTGGACGGGCCGTGGGTCTGGTTGGCACTGCTCATCGAGTTCCTCGCAGGAGCTTTGTTGGCCGCCTCAGGGGTGCTCCTCGGGTGGCCGGTCGTCGCCGCCCTCAAGCGGGGCAGGGCGAAGCAGAGCAGTTCGCAGCAACCGGGGCCCGGAGTGGCCAGCCGGGTGCACGTCTGACCTGGTGCACGTCTGACCTGGTGCACGTCTGACCGGGTGCACGTCTGACCGGCACGTCTGACCGGGTGCACGTCTGAACAGTCGGGCGCAGGCGAACGATCAGCGGGCGCGGGCGCGCCCCGTGGACCGTGGAAGAGCGCCCTCCTGCCAGGTGGCCGCCCGCCCGGGCGGGCGGGCCGGTGGCGCTTCGAGGGTTTCGGGCCGCCTCAGCTGGTGCCGGAGGTCGGACTCGCGCGACGCCATGGCGTAACGTCCTTCGGCCAGGGCGTGCCGGAAGTCCGCCAAGGTTTCTCGCCCGACGCTGACGGCCAGCTCACGGACGTCTGCGGCGGTGTCGAGCGTCAAGCGGCCGCCGGGGACGTAGCGCTCCAACCGCCGGCGAGCCTTGCGTTCCACCCATTTGGAGGCGCCGAAGCCCGCTACGAGGCCGATCCCCATCCACTTGGCGCGCTTGAACATCAGCGGGGACCCCTCTCTGAGCTCCTCCGGGGCGAGCCGCTCGAGGTACCCAGTGCGTGCAGGTGGCGGCCGAACCCACCGCGGCCACTTCGGGAAGGTCGGGGGCGGCCGAAAGCTGCCGGGCGCCGCCCAGGCTCTGCCGTGACCGCTTGACCATCACGGACGAGCCTGCTGTCGGGCTCGCGGCCGCGGAGCCTGCGCCTCTCTCGCTCCCGAGAGGTAGCCGGTATGACCCTGCGCCCATCGCCGCGCATCGCCCGGACCACCCTTGCAATGCCGCTCGCCAGCGCCACGAGCTTGATGACCGGCTCGGCGAGCGCTCCTCCCAGGACGCGGGAAGCCGACCCGACCGCATCGCTGATCGCCTCGGCGCTTCCCACCAGGCGGTCGACCCTGTCGACCTCGGCTCCCGCCTGACGGACGGCGTCATCCAGGTCGTCGAGGAGCTCGTGAGCCTCCTGGGTGAGGGCTTCGGTCTCCCGACGAAGTTGGCGTGCGGACGACAAGAGGTACCAGAGCGAGCCGACGAGCGCCACTACTACCAGGGTCGCGACGACCGTCACGCCGATGGCGACGACATCGGTGGCGGCGAGGAGCCTGGGTGCCATTGCCCTAGAGCTTACGAGGCGGCAGGCGGAGCGGGCCCAGCGGGGGCTTCGCCCTGCTGCTGGTGTTCATCGGTGGCGGTTCCCTGACCTGGGCCACGTGCCACGTCCTCACCGCGCCCGGTCGGTCGCCAGTACCTCCTCCCCTGGAGGTGCGCCGGCCTGTACTCCTGCTCGACCCAACCGCCCGGGGCATCGTGGGGGTAGACGTAGCCCTTGCCGTGGCCGAGGCGTGCGGCGCCCCTGTAGGACGCGTCCCGCAGGTGCCTGGGGACAGTCCCCCCGGCAAGCTCGGCGACGTCTCCCTTGGCCAGGCCGAGGGCAGCCGTGACAGAGTTGGACTTGGGGGCGTTTGCGAGGTGCACCACTGCCTGGGCGAGGTTGAGCTGGGCTTCGGGCAGCCCCACGAACTCGACCGCCCTCGCCGCCGCGTCGGCTACCAGCAACGACTGGGGGTCGGCCATGCCGATGTCCTCGCTCGCAAGGATCACGAGGCGCCGGGCGATGAATCGGGCGTCCTCGCCTGCTTCGACCATGCGCGCCAGCCAGTAGAGGCCGGCATCGACGTCAGACCCGCGAATGCTTTTGATGAAAGCGCTTATTACGTCGTAGTGCTCGTCCTCGCCGTAACGGATGGCCCGCGTGTCCCTGGCCGCCTCCACGTCGGCAAGCGTGACCTCGGCCCGGCCGGCGGTCTCGGCGAGGGCGAGCGCCACCTCGAGCCCGTTGAGAGCAGAGCGGGCGTCGCCGTCGGCAAGGTTGGCGAGCAGCGCCAGGGCTTCCTCGGAGGCCGAACCCTCCTCTCTGTCCAGGGCACGGCGCAGGAGCACGCGCACATCCCCGGCGTCCAGCGGTCCCAGGCGAAAAAGGCTGCTGCGAGAAAGGAGGGGCCCGTTGACCGAGAAGAAGGGGTTTTCCGTTGTCGCACCGATGAAAGTCAATTCGCCTGCCTCGACCGACGGCAGGAGGGCGTCCTGCTGGGCCCTGTTGAACCGGTGGACCTCGTCAAGGAACAGGACGGTGCCGCGGCCCTCCTCTGAAAGGAGCCGCCTCGCGCCTTCCGCCGTGTCACGGACATCTTTCACACCGGCGGAAACTGCCGACAGAGCTACGAAAGAGCGCTCAGTTGCCCCCGCGATCAGCCGGGCGAGCGTCGTCTTCCCGGTGCCCGGCGGGCCCCAGAGGATGGCCGAAGTGATCCTGTCGGCTTCGATGAGCGCCCGGAGGGGCCGGCCCCTGCCCAGCAGATGCCCCTGCCCGACCATCTCGTCGAGGGAACGGGGGCGCATGCGGGCAGCCAGGGGGCCGCGTTCGGCAAGCCGTCTCTCCAGAGCGGCTTGGAAGAGGTCAGGGCGCTCTCGGCTCACTCAGCGCTTCGCGTGGTTTAGCCGACCGCCCGCCCGCCGTTACCCGAACCTGGGAGCGCCCGGAACGCGTCGTAAACGCTGTCCACTCGCTTGAGCGCGCTCAGCACCGACTCGAGGTGAGCGGGGTCGGCCAGTTCGAACTCGAAGCGCATCTTGCTCACCCGGTCCGCGCCGGTGTGGGTCTCACTGCGGAGGATGTTGAGATGGTGGTCCGAGAGGACCTTCCAGATGTCGACGCCGAGGCGTGTCCTGTCGAGCGCCTTGATCTCGAGCGCTGCGATGAAGCTGCCCGGGCGGTCACGGTCCCACTCGACTTCGATCAGGCGGCCTACTTCGTCGGCAGCGAGGCCCGCCGCGTTGGCGCAGTCAGTCCTGTGGACGCTGACGCCGCGCCCGCGGGTAACGAACCCGAGTATCTCGTCACCTGGCACAGGAGTGCAGCACTTTGCCAGCCGCACCATCACATCGTCGAGGCCCTCGACATAAAGGCCCATCGTTTGGCGGTTGTTCGCGCGGCGGGGCTGGCGTACCGTCGAGGGGAGCTGGACGTCGTGCTCACCGCCGCGAAGGTCCCGGGTGATGCGCTGTGCTACCGCCTGCCCCGAAACGTGGCTCTCTCCCACGGCGGCATAAAGACCCTCGAGGTCGGCGTAGTGCAGCGCCTCGCTCACCTTCTTGAGAGCATCGCTGCCGACCAGCTTCTGGACCGGGAGGCCTTCTTTGCGCAGCGCTTTGACCAGCTCCTCGCGGCCGGTCTCGATCGCGTCCTCGCGCCGTTCCCGGCTGAACCACTGCCTGATCTTGTTGCGCGCCCGCGCTGTGACGACGATGTTGAGCCAGTCGCGGCTCGGGCCTGCTGACGGCACCTTGGAGGTGAAAATCTCAACGCTGTCGCCAGAAGTGAGCTTCGAATCGAGCGGGACGAGCCGCCCGTTGACGCGTGCCCCGATGCAGCGGTGGCCCACTTCGGTATGGATGTTGTAGGCGAAGTCGACCGGGGTTGCGCCCACCGGCAAAGCGACGACGTCCCCCTTGGGCGTGAAGACGAAGACCTCGTCGCTTTCGAGGTCCAGCTTGAGGCCTTCGAGGAACTCGGCCGGGTCGGTGCTCTCAGCCGACCAGTCGACTATGCGTTGCAACCAGGCAATGTCGGCCGCCGATGCGTTTTCTTTGTAGCCCCAGTGCGCGGCGATGCCACGTTCGGCGCGGCTGTGCATTTCCCAGGTCCGGATCTGGACTTCGAGCGGCTTGCCTTGCGGGCCTACGACAGTCGTGTGGAGCGACTGGTAGAGGTTGAACTTGGGGGTGTTTATGTAGTCCTTGAACCGCCCCTGCACCGGCGCCCAGGCCCCGTGGACCGCCCCGAGCGACGCCCAGCAGTCCTTCACGGAGCCGACTATCACCCGGACCCCGACAAGGTCGTAGATCTCGTCGAACTCCTTGTTTTTGAGCACCATTTTTTCGTATATGGAGTACAGGTGCTTCGGGCGGCCGTTCACTTGCGCCTCGATGCGGGCGGCCGTGAGGCGTTCCTGGACCTGCTCGATCACCTGAGCGAGGTAGAGGTCGCGTTCGGGAGCGCGGGCGGCGACCATTTGCTCGATCTGGGCGTAGCGGCGCGGGTGGAGCGTTGCGAATGCGAGGTCTTCGAGTTGCCACTTGATATCAGCGATGCCGAAGCGGTGGGCAAGAGGTGCGTAGATATCTAGGGTTTCCTGGGCAGTGCGCTTTTGGCTCGCCTCGGGCATCGCGGCGAGGGTGCGCATGTTGTGCAGCCTGTCGGCGAGTTTTATCAGCAGGACACGGGGGTCCTTGGCCATCGCGACGAGCATCTTGCGCATGGTGGCGGCTTGGGCGGCAGCCCTCGAGTCGAACGAGACCCGCTCGAGCTTGGTGACCCCGTCGACAATTTGCGCCACCTGGGGGCCGAAGGCTGCGTCGATGTCTTCGAGCGAGACCGCCGTGTCCTCTACGGCGTCGTGCAACAGGGCGGCGGCGAGGGTGATGTCGTCCATACCGAGGCCGGCGAGCACCGTGGCAACCGCCAGCGGGTGGGAAATGAACGCCTCCCCCGAGCGTCTCACCTGGCCCTCATGAGCCTGGACGGCAACTTCGTACGCCTTGACGACCAGGCCGGCGTCGCCCTTTTGGTGCCTGTCGCGGTACGCCTGGAGCAGCGGCGCGAGGCCGTCAGGTTCTGGGGCGCCGGCGCCCTGGCGGAGCCAGGGCAGGACACGCTGGACCGGGCTGGGAGCCCGGCCCCTCGGTGCCCGTTCGACCGTCGTCATCAGCAGGCCACCAGTGCTTCGATCTCTAGACCGGGGAGCCTCGTGCGCCCTGAGAGGAAATCGAGCTCGAGCACACAGCCAAAGCCAACGGTATTGGCGCCGAACTTGTCGACCAGGCGCCTCCCGGCTGCCGCCGTGCCCCCGGTGGCGAGCACGTCGTCCACGAGCAGCACCCGGTCCCGCGCCCCGACGGAGTCGGCATGGACCTCGAGGGTGTCGCTCCCGTACTCGAGCTCATAGGTGTCCGAGTACACCTTTGCGGGAAGCTTGCCCTTTTTGCGCATCGGCACGAACCCGGCATTGAGGCGGTAGGCGACCGGCGCGGCGATGATGAACCCTCTTGCCTCGATCCCGATCACTTTGTCGATGTTCTCGCCGGCAAAGCGTGCCGCCAGGGCGTCGACGCAGTCGGCGAAACCTTTCGGATCTGCAAGCAGAGGGGTGATGTCCTTGAACATGACCCCGGGCCTCGGAAAGTCAGGAATATCCCTAATAAGGTCTTTTATGCGCTCCCTGACAGTTTCCATAGGTCCAGCGTACTACCCATGCCGGGTAGGGCCTGCCCAGGAGCGCTCGCCATCCCGAGCACCAGTGCACCAGTGCTGCCGGCAGTCGGTGATGGCGGCCCGGGCGGGGCCCGAGCGTGGGCTGTGCGGCCGCGGGGCGGGGCGGCGCGGGGCGGGGTGCCGGGGCTGCCGATGGGCGGGGCGGGCGATATTCGTTGGGCGTTGGGCGTCGTGGCCGCGAGCGCGCCTAGGGGCTCCCACCCAGGTTCCCGGAGCCCGAATACGGGAACCCCGATACCGAATATGAGATTTGGTCGCGCTCGGGAATTCTGGTTGCGCTAGCTCATTGTTTTGGCACACCGGGCGCGACCAGGTCGTCCGACCGCGACCATAGCGCGAGTTCGAGATAGCGAGGTCGGGGGGTTGCCCACGAATACCGAGGGCGCTGCGCCTGGTGCCGGACGGCTCGAGGTCAGAGCGACAGAGCGGCAGAGCGGCAGAGCGGCAGCGTCAACGCCGGCGGGGCGCCTTCTTGCGGGGCCGCGGTGCGACTGGGCGTCCGGGAGTACCCTTGCCAGCTCCCTGGCCCTTGGCACCCTTGGTGCCAGTCCCACCGGCACCACCCGCACCACCCGCACCACCGGCACCACCGGCACCACCCGAACCACCCGCACCACCAAGCTCCCCATCAGCGCTGCCTGCTCCAGCCGCCGCAGTTGCGTCCCCGGCGCCGCTCGCTCCGGGCCCTCCATTAGGTCGGTTGGCCCCTCTGCCACCCGATGCCCGCGCCGCCGCAGGAAGAGGCGCTCCCCCATTGCCCCCGGCACTGCCAGCCTGGGAACCCGCTGCGAGGCCCATCAATGCAGGCTCGGTGGCTGAGGGCCGCCCGCCCGCAACCCCGTAGGTCGCCCCGGCAGCACCGGGTGTACCGCTGGTCCCCGTAGCTCCGCTTGCCCCTATCGCCCCAGGCGTGCCTGATGCGCGGGCAACGCCGGCTCTGGCCCTGCCGGCTTGCCCGGGCCCGCCAGCCGCCGCCGACATCGCGATGCCGCTCGCCGCCCGCGGGGTTACGAGGGCGCCGTCGGCGACCATGGCAGCGGTCAGCACCTGGCGAGACTGAGGGTATGCGGCGAGGCGGCGTCGGATCTCGACGTAGCGCGGCTCGCGCTCTTTCAGGATGGCGAGGATCGGGGAGGCGATGAAGATCGACGAATAAGCACCGCTCATCAGGCCGATGAACAGGGCCAGGCCGAAGTCGTTGAGCGCCGAGGCCCCGAGGATCCACGACCCGATCACGAGGATGCAGAACACCGGCATGATCGCAACGAAAGAGGTGTTGACGGAGCGGGCGAGGACCTGGTTCATCGAGAGGTTGACAACGTCGGTGTAGGTGTACCGGTTGGTGGACGCGAGCCCTCTCGTGTTTTCCTTGACTTTGTCGAACACGACGATGGTGTCGTAAAGGCTGTAGCCCATGACGGTCAGGAACGCGATCACTGTGTCCGGGCTCACCTGGAAGCCCGAGAGCGCGTAAATGCCCACCGTCACCAAGATGTCGTGCACGAGGGCGACGAGCGCCCCGATCGCCATTTTTGCCTCGAAGTACAACGAGATCGCGATGGCTATCAGGACCAAGAAGACGACCACGGCCTCGATCGCCTTCTTGGAGATACTGCTCCCCCACGACGGGCCGATCAGTTCTGCATTGACGTCACGTGTCGGGACGTGCGCGAGCGTGGCCAGATCGTCGGTCACCTTGTTGACCAGCTGAGTGTTGCCCGTGATGCTCGAGGATGCTTCGACCTGGATGTTTTTTTGGCCGGTTTGCTGGTTGGTGAGCTGGACGATGGTCGCCTGGCTGAGCAAGGGGCTGATGCCGCCGACATCTGCGCGCACTGTCGCTACCGACGCGTTGGTGGGGACCTGCCAAAGGCTGCCGCCCTTGAAATCGATGCTGAAATTGAGCCCCCCAATGGCGAGAGCAGCCAACCCGACCACGATCACCAGGCCGGAGCACGTGAACCAGATCTTCCAGCGGTTGATGAAGTCGTAGTTGGTGTGCCCCCGGTAGAGCCGGAGGACCGCGTTCTCGCGCCGGCCGTCGCGGCTTTGGCGCATCATTGCGCGTACCACCCGGCCCCGAGGCCCCTGCTCACACCGAGCACCCCGCCCTGGCCGAGCGCGGCGCGCCGGCCGATGAGGATGACGAGCGGCCGGGTGAAGAAGTAGGTCGTGACGACGTTGAGAAGCGTCGCCAGCCCGAGGAAGAACGCGAACCCGCGCACATCGCCCACGGTCAGGGTGTAGAGGATGAGCGCGGCGATGAACGACGAGAAGTCGGCTGCGAGGATGGTGCGGAAGGCGCGGCCAAATCCTTTTTCGACCGAAGTGCGGACCGTGCGGCCGCTGCGTATCTCTTCTTTGAGACGTTCGAAATAGACGACGCACGAGTCAGCTGTCACGCCGACGGAGACGATCAAGCCGATCACGCCTGACAGAGTCAGGGCCAGACCTTCCGTGTCGCTGAGCAAAGTGGTTATCGCATAAAGAATGGCACCCGACATGCAGATGCCGATCACGACTACAAGGCCGAGCGCCCGGTAGTACACGAGGAGGTAGAGGATGACGATGAGGACGGCGACCGCGCCCGCCACGGCTCCTGCCTTGAGGGAGTCGGTCCCGATGGAGGGTGAGACGTTTTCGATGTCCTGGGGTTGGAACCGGACGGGGAGGGAACCGTAGTTGAGCGCGTTGGCGAGGTCGGTCGCTTGCTGGGAAGTGAACGGGTTGGACGGGTTGGCACTGATGACGGCGCCGCTCGGGTAGCTCGAGTCCTCGATAGCCGGGGCGGAGTAGACGGTGGCGTCCAGTTCGATCGCCTGCAAGGCACCGTAGGGAGGGCACGTCTCGGCATCGGGCGGGTCGCTCTCGTCCTGCTTGTAGCACTCGTAGTACTGGGCGGCAAAATTGTTGAACGCGGTCGAACCCGCACCGGTGAAGCTGAGGTCGACCTCCCACTCGTCGTTGGTCGTGTTGACGTCCGCTGTGGCGCTTTTGACGATGTTGCCGGTCATGTTCGCCGGGCCGAGCACGTAGCGGTAATCCGGCGTGTACCGGCCCTTTGTGAAATCTGAGTAGGACGGCAATACCACCGTCTCGTCCGAATTATCCCAATCGGCCGGCGTCAGGCCCTGTGCATCCCCGTGGGGAGGCATGTAGGACTCCTGAGCGGTCGAGCTCAGCCCGCAGATCGACGTAGCGAGAGCTGTAGCGGCCTCGGCCGGGGTCGTAGTGGTCGTCGTCTTTGCGGCGCTCGGGGCGGTAGTCGCCGTCGTGGAGGTTTTCGTCGTAGTGGTGGTACCCGCGGCCGTAGTCGCCGTCCCGTGCGAGGTCGTTGACGTCGTGTGCACGGTTGTAGAGGTGTGAGGCGCCGATGTCGGCGTCGACGACGGGCTGGCCGAGCTGGCCGCGACCGGGAAAGTGGCCGAAGCAAGCTCGGCGTCGAGATTTCCCAGGCCCGCGCCGGCAGCCGACGACTTGGCCTTGGCAGTCGTAGTGGTCGTTTTGGCCTTGACCTTCGCCGTACCCGGGGCGGTCGTGGTGGTCACCTTGCCCTTGCTCGCGGCCGTGGTCGTTGTCGTCGTCGCCGCCTTGGCCGGGGTCGCGACGTAGGGGGATATCTCACACTCGACAGGCCGGAAAAACAGCTGAGCCGTCTGGCCGACGACAGCAAGGACCTGAGTGTCGTTTTTGGCACCCGGCAGCTCGATGTCGATGTCGTTGCCCTGGACCGTCACCTCCGAGTTGGAAACCCCGAGGCCGTCGACCCGGTTTTCGATGATGGTCTGCGCCTGCGACAAAGTCGTCTGGCTCACTTTGCCCTGCGGCTGCTCCACGACCGAGACGCCACCTTTGAGGTCCAGCCCGAGCAAGGGCGTTTTCCCGGTGAGAATGGTGGCACCAACGCTCAGGATGGCGATCAGCAACATGGCGCACAGGGACCACAGAAGAGGTCTCGAACGCATAAAGGCTTACGTCTCCCCGCCCGCGGGCGCGACTCCTCCGTCGCCGGTCCCCGCCCCACCTGATGTCCCGGGCCCGCCCGTCAAGTCGACGTCCGCCCCCGACCCGCTGTTGTTGCCAGCGGCGCCGCCGCCACCGCCCCCAGCAGCGGTACCCGCACCGCCAACCGGCAGCCCCGTGGCGCTTACGTCGGGCCAGGCGTCACTGCTCGCCGGGCGGCGCCGCACAGAACGTGCCCGGCTCCCGATGCTCGAACTGCTTGCAGCCTGGCCGCCATCGCCCCCACCGCCACCGTTACCGTCGGCGGTGCCGCCCGAGTACTGGCCGGCCACGGGCCTAGTGCCCTGGGCGGAGGACGAGCTGCCGGCGCCAAGGGCACCGAAGCCGCCCGGACGGGAGCCCCCCATCCCTCCCCCGAGGCCACGCCCGCCCGGACCTGCCAAGTAGGCGGACTTGAGCTGTACGGCTTGCGGCAGGAACTGCACGACTACCCCGTCGGAAATCTCGACGTCGACCTCACCGTCGCCGATCTTGACGACATGGCCGACCATCCCGGCTGCCACCACCTCGTCGCCGAGGTCGTAGGTCCGGGCCTGGCGCATCGCCTGCATCCGCCGGCGCTGGTTGGGCCGGATCATGAAGAAGTACAGCAGGACGAACAGGGCGATGATCACCAGCAGGAAGTAGGAACCCGAGCTGGCGCTTGCCTTGGTGGTGGTGCTGGTCGTCGACGCGACGACCATGTGGGGGAAGCTGTTTACGAAGCCCATATGACGACTACTGCCATCCCAAGAAAACAATGCGGCCCTGCACAGGGGGCGCGACGGACAAGGAGCCTAGCCTAGCCGCTCGGCCGGCTCCCTGGACGGCAACCGCCGCCGCTGACCGGCCCAGACTGAGTCGACGGCCTGGTGGAACGCGGCGAAGCGGCCTTCGAGGACGGCTTGCCTTGCGCCTGCAACCAGTGCGTCCAACCATGCGAGGTTGTGGAGGCTGACCAGCCGGCCGGCGCTCGGTTCGCCAACGTTGAACAGGTGGCGCAGGTACGCCCGGCTGTGGCGCGTGCACACCGGGCAGGAGCACCCGGGGTCGATCGGCGACGAGTCCGATGCCTGGCGAGCCGCCTTCACCGCCAGCTTCCCGGTGCCGGTCAGTGCGGTCCCGTGCCTCGCAAGGCGGGTTGGCAGCACGCAGTCGAACATGTCGACCCCGAGGGCTATCGCCGACATCATCGTGGCCGGGTCCCCGACACCCATGAGGTAGCGAGGCGCGTCCGCCGGCAGGCCGCCTACCGCTACGTCGAGAGCTCCCACCAGCTGCGCCGGCGTCTCGCCCACCGAAAGGCCGCCTATCGCATACCCGTCGAACCCGATCGCCGCCAGCCTGAAGGCGTACTCGGCCCGAAGGTCCGCCTCCGTGCCCCCCTGGACGATCCCGAAGAGCAACTGGTCGGCCCGGCGGTGGGCGGCGCGTGCCCGTTGTGCCCAGGCCAACGTGCGTTCTCCGGCGACTACGAGCTCTTCCCGGGCCGCCGGCAGCTCGGTGCATACATCGAGGACCATCTGGATGTCGGCGCCGAGGAGCTCTTGGACCTCGACCGCCCCCTCGGGCGTCAGGCGGTGCCGGCTGCCGTCGTAGGAGGACCGGAACTCGACCCCGTCGTCGTCGACCGAGCAGGGCAGCGACATCACCTGGTAGCCACCCGAATCGGTAAGGAAATGACCCTGCCATCCCGTGAAACCGTGCAGGCCTCCCATGGCTGCAACGAGCTCGGCGCCCGGGCGCAACATGAGGTGGTACGTGTTGGCGAGGACCACCTTGGGGGCGAGGTCGTCCAGGTCGCGGGCAGACAGTAACCGGACTACTCCCCGGGAACCGACGGGCATGAAGCAAGGCGTGGGGAACCCGCCTCGAGCTGTTAGGACCCGCCCCGCTCTCGCGCGGCCATCCGTGGCTTCGACCTCGATCACGCCGGAGCGTTCCCCGTATTGGGGGCCGGCGCGCCGGCTCGCCCGACGACCATGGCGTCGCCGAAGGAGAGGAACCTGTACCCCTCGCGCAGGGCCACGTCGTACAGGTGGCGCCACCCTGGCCCGGCGAACGCCTCCAACAGGACGAGAAGGGTGCTCCGGGGCTGGTGGAAGTTCGTGACCAGCACATCGACGACGGAGAAATGGTGGCCCGGCTGGATGAACAGTTCGGTCCTGCTTTCCAGGAGGCCTGTGGCGGCGGCCGACTCCAATGCCCGCACGGTCGTGGTGCCGACTGCGACCACCCTGGTCGCCTCTTTGCACGCCTGCCATGTCTCCTCGGGCACGCGGTAGCGCTCTGCGTGCATCGAGTGGCCTTCGACGTGGCCGGATTTGATAGGGCGGAAGGTGCCAAGGCCGACCGCAAGGTCGACGCTTGCGATCGCTACGCCCTTTCTGCGGCAGCCGTCCAGGACGGCGGCGGTGAGGTGCAAGCCCGCTGTTGGGGCCGCGACGCTCCCGGGTCGCTCCGCGTAGACAGTTTGGTAACGCTCCGGGTCGGCAAGCGGGGCCCGGATATAAGGCGGCAGTGCGAGCGTGCCGTAGTCCGTGAGTTCGGGCACAAGGCTCGCCACCTCCCTGTTACCCCCCTCGCGGCGCTCCCTCACTTCGAGCACCGGTTGCTCCCCCGCGTAGAGCACCGTGCCGGGTGGCAGGCGGCGGCCGGGGCGGACCAGGGCCTCCCAACAAGGTCCGCCGAGAGGTTCCAAAAGGAGCACCTCCGCTTCGCCTCCGGTGGCTTTGCGAAGCAAAAGGCGCGCGGGCACGACCCGGGAGGTGTTGAGGACGAGCAGGTCGCCAGGGCCGAGGAGCGATGGCAGGTCGGACACCCGAAGGTGAGCAGGGACTTGGCCGAGGCCGACGAGGAGGCGAGCAGAGTCGCGCGGCTCAGCTGGTTGCTGAGCGATCGCCCCAGCAGGCAGGTGGTAGTCCGGGACTTCCATGTTGGGGGACCAGTTTGGCCTTTGGCGCCTGCGTCGTCCCGTTTGCTGTGCGCCGGTTAGCTCCAGAGCGTTGGAGGTAGCGGTGCACCGTTCGAGGGGCCGTCGCGTAGGCCGCCGGCCGGGTCGGGTGGAGCTCCGGCGAAGCCGGCTGGGCCTCGGGCAGGCGGTGGGGTCAAACCCAGGTGCCCCCAGGCAAGCGGCGTCGCCACCCGGCCTCTCGGGGTACGCATCAGCATGCCGAGCTGGAGCAGGAACGGCTCGTAGACGTCCTCGACCGTCTCGGGAGCCTCGCCGACCGCGACCGCGAGGGTGTTGAGGCCGACCGGCCCACCGCCGAAGCGGCTGCAGAGCGCGTCGAGGACTGCTCTGTCCACTTTGTCCAGGCCGAGGGAGTCCACCTGGAAAAGCTCGAGGCCGTCGCTCGCCACCTGGAGGTCGACTGTGCCGTCGCCTCGTACTTCGGCGTAGTCGCGGACCCTTTTGAGGAGGCGGTTGGCCAGGCGTGGGGTCCCCCTGGAGCGCTTTGCGATCTCGGCACCGCCTTCGCGGTCGACGACCGCTCCGAGCAACCCGGCCGTGCGGCGGACGATCAGCTCGAGCTCGTCCGCCCGGTAGTAATCAAGCCTGGCGACAAAGCCGAAGCGGTCGCGGAGAGGGCCGGTTATGAGGCCCGTGCGGGTCGTGGCGCCGACAAGCGTGAAAGGAGGCAGGTCGAGGCGCAAGCTCCTGGCGGCCGGGCCCTTGCCCAGGACGATGTCGAGCTGGAAGTCCTCCATCGCCGGGTAGAGGATCTCCTCTACGGGCTTGGCGAGACGATGGATCTCGTCGACGAACAGCACGTCGCCCTCGGCGAGGTTGGTGAGCAGGGCCGCAAGGTCGCCGGCGCGCACGAGCGCCGGGCCGGAGGTAACCCGGAAGCCGGCACCCATTTCGTTGGCGACGATCCCGGCGAGCGAGGTCTTGCCGAGGCCGGGCGGCCCGGCGAAGAGCATGTGGTCCACGGGCTCGCTCCGGCGCCGCGCCGCCTCGAGCATGATCGAAAGGTGCTCTTTGAGCTCGGCCTGCCCGACGAACTCGGCCAGTCGCCGGGGGCGGAGTGTGACCTCCTCGGCGACCTCGACGGGGTCGGCGGTGGGGCCGAGCAGGCGCACCTCCGCCGCGTTCGCTCCGTCTGTTACCTCCTCAGCCAGGTCTGTGCCGTCTGTGCCGTCTATGCCGTCTGTCAAGTCCGCTACCCCTGCCACATCGGGTGCACCTGGCTCGTGCTCGTGGGCGCTGACCGGAGTGGGGGCCTGGCCGGCGGCGCGGCGAGCTTCGGGCGCGCGCGCCCGTTGAGTTGCAGAAGGGTTCACGACCTGCCTGCGAGCTCTCTCAGCGCGGAACGGAGCAGGTCGTGGGTGGAACCACCCAAAGGCAGGCGAGCGAGCGCTTGGCGCACCTCGTCGTTGCCATAGCCGAGGGAGGTGAGCGCCGACCGGATGTCGTCGAACTGGCTTGCCGGCTCCCCTTCGCCATCGGAGGGGCCGCCCTGGCCCGGGGCCGTGCCTGCCCGGTCCGTGCCGGCGTCGCCACCAGGGGCCCCACCGGCATTGGCGTCACGCGCGGCGCGAGCCGCGCCGTTGGCGCTCTCGATGTCGATGATGGCGGCGGCTTCGAAGCGCGGTGCCAGCTCGAGGACGAGGCGGGCGGCGGTTTTTTTGCCAATACCGGGTACCAGGGTGAGGGCGTCGGCGTCGTCACCGAGGACCGCTCGGCGCAAAGCGGCCGGGGACAGGACCGACACGATAGCGACGGCAAGGGCGGGCCCGACGCCGTGCGCGTTGAGCAACAGCTCGAAGCAGTCCCGCTCCTCCCTGGTCGGGAAGCCGTAGAGGATGAGGGCGTCCTCCCGGGCATGGGTATGGACGTGAAGGAAAACGGGCCCGCCGACCTCGCCGGCCCTCCCGGCGCACCCTGCCGGGACGACGAGCCGGTACCCGACGCCGCCAACCTCCACAAGGAGCTCCGCCTGGTGGTCACTGCGAAGAGCGCGATCGAGGAGGGTGCCTCGGAGCGAGCCGATCACGCCAGCGCCGATGCTTTTGCCTTGGCGGCCTCGGCTGCTTTCATGAGAGGTGCGCTCGCCAGGTGGCAAAGGGCCAACGCGAGCGCATCGGCGCGGTCGGGTGGAGTGGGCTTCTCAGGGAGGTCGAGGAGTGCCTGCACCATCCGCTGCACCTGGTCCTTGCCCGCGTTGCCCCACCCGGTCACTGCTTGCTTGACCTCGTTGGGGCTGTACTGTGCGACCGCCACGCCGATCTCGCCAGCGGCAGCCAGTGCAAGGCCGCTCGCTTGGCCTACCGACATCGCTGTACGGGCGTTGGCTTGGAAAAGCACCCGCTCAACCACGACGACTTCCGGCGCCAGCCTCGAAAAAAGGGCACGCAGCTCCTTCAACAGCTCGCACAGGCGCTCCTCGAGCGGCTGGCTCGGAGGCGTGGTCAGGACGCCCGAGACGACCGCGACGGGATGACCACCCTCCTGGCGGACCGCCCCGTACCCGCACCTGGACACGCCCGGGTCGATGCCCAGTACGAACATTAGTTCGCAAGAATAGCAGGTAGGCCTGCCCGGCTGGTGGATCCTCGGCCGCCCGCCCGGCCACTGCCATATCATCCCACAGGTCCAGCCTTCCGGGGTGCAATCCGGGCGCTCGAGGGTCGTGACGTCGACGGTCTGGTCCTCCGGCAGTGCGGCTCTTCGTAGCCGCACGTCAGCGAGGTGCTCGTCGGGAACCACCGGTCAAGGCATTCACGGTCCGTGCCGATACCTCTTCCCGAAGACCAATTCGGGAGGCTAGGCGGTGCCCACTGCACAACAGTCGGACCTTTTTGGCGACGTGCCAGCGAGACGAGCGACGCAAGTGATCGCTAGAAAGCGGCGCCGTGACGAGGGTTTCACACTCATCGAGCTCATGGTCGTCGTACTAATTATGGGGATCCTGATGGCGATCGCCATCCCGACCTTCCTTAGCACAAGAGGCAGCGCAAACGATGCCTCAGCCAAGTCGAACGCCACCAACGCGTTTACCAACGAGAAGGCGTACTACGCCGGCAACCAGGTCTTCGAGCTCGCGACGTCTGCGACCGACGGCGGTAACGTCCTGGACACGACCCTCCCCTGGGGCCTTGCCACGACAACTCAGGGTGATGTGACCGCCTACGTGCTCAGCTACGGCACGGGCAACACAAACAATGCCCTCGAGATCGAGGCCTCCTCCAAGTCGGGGAACTGCTTCTACATCCTCGACGTCGAGACGACCAGCAGTGCGACGATCGCCTACAGCGCCGACAACAACGGGTGCGCAGGCTCTATCGCCATATCGGCCTTGCCGGTCTCGGGCACGGCGACCCTCACCGCGGGCAACTCGGGGATACGCACCGCCCAACCGACGCTCGCCTCCACCCCGACGGGTTGGTACACCAGCTGGTAATAGGTAAGTAGTTTAGGCAAACTACCGGGACCGGGACCGGGCCCAAGGTGAGCTCGGAAGTCCGCTGGGTGGCGCACCTTTGGACGCCTGGCCTTCACCGAACTGAGGAGAGCGCCCGGTTAGGGCCCAAAGACCCTACTGCTCCTTCGCTTGGTCCACGGAGGCCCGTGCGTTTAGAGCGCTTAGCTGGGGCCAGATGCATTTCCAGGCTCAGGCGCAGCGGTCCGGCCCGGGCCCGGTGCTGTCATTGAGGCGCTGGGCCGGTGACCGGGCGCACCGGCTGGAGCAACGGCGGGCCCAAAAAACCGTTGGGCCCCATTACAAATGGGTCGTCCTGTCCAACACCACGGTCGGCGTCCTGCTCTCGTCGCTCAACGCGAGCAGCTTGATGATCGCACTCCCGGTGATCTTCCGGGGGGTACACCTCAACCCGCTCGCCTCCTCGAGCTTCCCCTACCTGTTGTGGATGATGATGGGCTACATGCTCGTCACCGCGGTCCTCGTGGTGACGGTGGGGCGCATCGGCGACATGTTCGGCCGCGTGCGGATGTACAACCTCGGTTTCGCCTGGTTCACGGTGGCATCGGTCCTGCTGTCGCTCGTATGGAGCACGGGCACTACGGGAGCGACGGAACTGGTGGTCTTCCGGATGCTCCAGGGCGTCGGAGGGGCGTTGCTGTTCGCAAATTCGGCAGCCATCATCACCGATGCCTTTCCCTCCGACGAGCTCGGCTTCGCCTTGGGGACCAACATGATGGCCGCAATCGTGGGAGGTTTCCTCGGGATCCTCGTCGGCGGGTTGTTGTCGGAAGCCGGCTGGCGCTGGGTGTTCCTCGCCAACGTGCCTGTCGGGGTCTTCGGGACCGTGTGGGCGTACCTGCAGCTGAAAGAGATCGGGATCCGTCTGCGCGCACGCATCGACTGGCTGGGCAACATCACCTTCGCCGCCGGTCTTGCCATGCTGCTCACTGGCGTCACTTACGGGATCAAGCCTTACGGGCACTCGCTTACCGGTTGGGCCGACCCGTTCGTCCTCGAAATGATCTTCGGGGGCGTGGCGCTGCTCGTGGCCTTCATCATCATCGAGTCGAGAGTGCGGGACCCGATGTTCCGGCTGTCGCTGTTCCGCATCAGGGCTTTCACCGCCGGGAACGTGGCCCAGTTCCTGGGGTCTGTGGGCAGAGGCGGGTTCCAGTTCATGCTGATGATATGGCTCCAGGGCATCTGGCTGCCCGAGCACGGTTACAGCTACGTCCGGACGCCGCTTTGGGCCGGCATCTACATGATCCCCTTCTCGCTCGGCTTCGTGCTTGCTGGGCCGCTCTCGGGCAAGCTCTCGGACCGCTTCGGGGCCCGTCCCTTTGCGACCGGGGGGATGTTGCTGAGCGCCGTCCTGTTCGGGCTGGTGATGACTTTCCCGGCGGATTTCTCCTACACCCCCTTTGCAGCCGTGATGGTTGCCATGGGCATTAGCGGCGGGCTGTTCGCCTCTCCGAACACGTCGTCGATAATGAACTCGGTCCCGGCACGCGACCGGGGCGCCGCTTCGGGGATGCGGGTGACGTTCGCCAACTCGGGGTTGCCGCTGTCGATGGGGCTTTTCTTCACCCTGCTGGTCCTCGGCTTGAACTCCAAGGTCCCGTCGGCGTTGTACCACGGCCTCCTGGCTCACGGCGTGCCGAGCGCCACCGCCACCCAACTCGGGCATGTGCCGCCGCTCGGGTACCTTTTTGCAGCCTTCCTAGGCCTCAACCCCCTGAAGAGCTTGCTCGGGCCGTCCGTCCTGTCCCACTTGAGCGCTGCCAACCGTTCTACGCTGATAGGACGGTCGTTTTTCCCATCCCTCATAGGCAGCCCGTTCAAGAGCGCCCTAGTGTACGTGCTCGTGTTCGCGATCCTCATGAGCTTGGTCGCCGCGGTCGCTTCGGCGCTTCGTGGTGAGAAGTTTGTCCACGAAGATGACGAGTCAAGGGCACAAAAGGCCGCACTGGTGGGGGCCGGGGCCGAGCGACAGGGAGGGCCCGAGGAGCACGGGCAACTCGAGCCGGTGGCGGAGGCCCGCCAGATCGGCAATGCCTTTTCGCCGGGCCCGCCGGCCGGGCTTGGCTCGCCCGGACCTCACGCTTCGCCGTCCGGGGGCCCAGCCCGGGCCGGAGGAGGGGCCCGCCAACGAGGGCACCGCGCCGGGGTGGCCAGGCGGGGCGAGCGGCATGCCAGGGGAAGTAACTCGAACAAAAGAGGCTGAAGTGGGGCTGGATCTGGCGCATGGGGGGCGGCCGCAATGAGGCACCTTGTCGTGGGCATCGACGGCTCGACTACGAGCTGGCGGGCTCTTTCGATGGCGGCCGGGATAGCCGCGCGCTACGACGCCGAAGCGCATGCCTGTTACGTGTCGCACGTACCGCTGCCGGTCGACATGACTGCGTTCGCCCTGCCGGTCACCCCTTTTCTCGATGACGACGACGGCTCGGACCTGGCCCGGGAGGTGGTGAAGGAAATCGAAGGGTCTGCCGCAAGGGTCGACTTCAGGTGCCGTAAAGGAGATATTGCCCAGGAGCTCGAAGCGCTGGCGGAAAGCTTTCAAGCGGACGTCATCGTGGTGGGCCGCTCGAGCCACCCGGCCCTGCACCTCGGCGGCGTGCCGAGGAAGCTGCTGGCAATGGGCCACCGGCCCGTGCTCGTCGTGCCGTAGGCCATAGGCAGTAGCCCGCAGGCCGGTCGCTGCCTGCTAGACGGCGACCAGGTCCATAACGGAGTCGGGGATGTCGAAGTTGGCGTAGACGTTTTGCACGTCGTCGTGCTCATCGAGAGCGTCGATGAGACGGAGCACCTTGCGGGCATCGCTCTCGCTCGCGATCGGCACCGACTGCGAGGGTTGCATCGTGAGCTCCGAAGTGCTCACACCCACCCCGGCGTCCTCGAGGGCCGACCGCACCGCCGCGAGGTCGCTCGGCGGCGTCACGACCTCCCAGCTGTCACCGCTATCGCGTACGTCCTCGGCGCCGGCGTCGGCGGCAAGGAGGGTGAGCTCGTCCTCGTCCAGCTTCGGTGCCTTCCCGACCGAGATGACACCCTTGCGCTCGAACTGCCACGACACCGCACCCGGCTCGGCCATCGAACCGCCGTTTTTGCTGAAGATGGCACGGATGTCGGACCCGGTCCTGTTCCGGTTGTCCGTCAGGCACTCGACGATGACTGCCACGCCGCAGGGCGCATAGCCTTCGTAGGTGACCTGCTCGTAGCGGACGCCCTCGAGCTCGCCCGTACCCCTTTTGATCGCCCGTTCGATCGTCTCCATGGGCACCGAGGAGTCACGGGCCTTTTGGAACATCGTCCGCAGCGTCGGGTTGCCGTCGAGGTCGCCCCCGCCTTCACGCGCTGCTACTTCGACTTGGCGGATTATCTTTGCGAACAACTTGCCGCGGGCCTTGTCCAATGCACCCTTTTTGTGCTTGGTAGTCGCCCATTTAGAGTGCCCTGACATTTTCCTTCCTTGCTGTGCTTGCGATATGAGGATGGACCTTGGGACCTTTCGGGCCGGCGGCTGCGGGGCGGCGGCCGGCGAGGAACAGCCGGTGCAAGCGGGGGTCGCTCACGAGCTCGGGGTGGAAAGAACTGACCACCACGGCGCCCTGGCGGCACACGACGGGCTTGTCCTCCCCGCCGACATTTACCGTTGCGAGCACTTCGACACCGGGCCCCACCCTTTCTACGACAGGTGCCCGGATGAAGACCGCATGGAGAGGTTCGCCAAGCCCTTCGACGTCGAGGTCGGCTTCGAACGAGTCCCGCTGGCGCCCGAACGCATTGCGGCGGACGGAAATGTCGATCGCACCGAAGTGGTGCTGGTCGGGCCGGCCGTCGAGGACCTCGGTCGCGAGCAGGATCATCCCGGCGCACGTCCCGAGCACGGGCATGCCGGCCGATAGGCGCTCCGCCAGCGGCTCGAGGAGCCCCGAGGACTCGAGGAGGAGGGAGATGGTTGTCGACTCGCCGCCCGGGACCACAAGTGACCCGACCTTGTCGAGGTCAGCCGGCACCCTCACCTCGACGGCCGTTACCCCGAGGCGCGAAAGCAGGCTCAGGTGCTCGCGAAAATCACCTTGGAGCGCGAGTACGCCAACAGCGTCGTGCGGCCCGGCGGCGGTCGTGGCCACCACCTGGGGGCACCTTTCCCATCTAGGCCCCTACTCCCCTGCCGGAGGTATTCACTACCAGCCGCGTTCGGAGAGCCTGGTAGCGACGGAGCCGGCTTCTTCGCCCCTCATGGCCTCCCCCAGGCCGCGGCTCACCTTCGCCACGATCTCGTAGTCGGCAAAATGTGTCGTTGCCTCGACGATGGCGCGTGCGAACCTCGGCGGGTCGGAGCTCTTGAAAATCCCTGAGCCAACAAAGACCGCCTGCGCGCCCAGGTGCATGACAAGCGCAGCGTCCGCGGGAGTAGCTATCCCACCGGCGCAGAAAAGAGGTACCGGGAGCTCACCGGACTCGGCAATTTCTTGCACGAGCTGTACCGGGGCCCGCAGTTCTTTGGCCCACGAGTAGATCTCGGCGCCGTCTGCCTGAGTTACCTTGCGGATGTCGCCGAGGATCTGGCGGAGGTGGCGGACGGCTTCTTTGACGTCGCCCGTGCCTGCTTCGCCCTTCGAGCGGATCATGGCGGCACCTTCGGAGATGCGGCGGAGGGCCTCGCCGAGGTTGTTGGCCCCGCACACGAACGGCACCGTGAACGGCCACTTGTCGATGTGGTGCTCGTCGTCGGCCGGCGTCAGCACCTCGCTCTCGTCGATGTAGTCGACGCCGAGAGCCTCGAGCACCTTGGCCTCAGCGAAGTGGCCGATCCGTGCCTTTGCCATAACCGGTATGCTCACCGCCGCTTTGATCGCCTCGATGAGGGCCGGGTCGCTCATCCTCGCAACACCGCCGTCGCGGCGGATGTCGGCAGGGACCCGCTCGAGGGCCATCACGGCGGCTGCCCCGGCGTCTTCAGCTACAACCGCCTGGTCGGGTGTGACGACGTCCATGATGACGCCGCCTCGCAGCTGGGTGGCCAGGCCACGTTTTACGAGCCCCGTACCGGTAAGGCGCGGCCCTACCTGGTTGTCGCTTTGTGTCATAACTTACGATCCTACCGGCAGAGGGGGCCCGGGCTAGGGGCCTTTATACCCTGCTACAGCTGTACCCTGCTACAGCTCGCGCAGCGCCTCGACCCGGTCCTTCAGGGACGCGAGGGGAGCAGTCGTACCGCCGGCCGGCGCGAACCAAAGGTGGGCGCTCGCCCGCGAGGCGCCACGGACATCGGTACCCTTAGCCTCCATTTTCTCGAGAGCCGAGACGAGGCCCGGCGGGTAGCGGGTAAAGCTGACCGCGGCACGGTCCATGGCCGTCACAGGTTCGGGCGGGGAAAGCACGGTCGCCCCTATCCCGAGCGTCGCCACTGTGACCGTCGCCGGGAGCATGTCGTAGCAGCGGATGCGCGTCAGCGATTGGGCCACCACGCCTTCGAGCTCCATCCTGTTGAGCTCGTCGAGGAGCCCTTGGGTGACGACCAGTGTCGCCCGGCGGCGGCGGCGGCCGCACACGGCGGCATTGAGCCCCGTGTCGGCACGGACGCGCACGTCGGGAGGGTGGACACCGACGGTCGCGCACAGGCCCTCGACCAGGTTGAGCAGCCGGGCGTGGCGTACGGGGTCCGCAGGCTTACCGTTGAGCACGTGCCTCGCAAGTGGTTCGGCCGCCCACCACATGAGGCCCCCAAGCAGGAGGGTCCCGGCCGCGAAGCCAATGATCCCGAACGGCCAGCTCGTGAGGAACCAGAGGAGCAGCCCCGCCGCCAGGCCGAGCGGCACCGCCGATGCCACCACGAGGGCGAGGCCGCGGCGGCGGTTGGACATCGTCCGCGAGCGGAGCGGGTCTGCGGCAGGCATTGCGCAAGAGATGCTAGGACGAGCAGCGGCCGGTCCGTGGCAGGCCGTCCTCGGGCGGCGTGGAGCGGGGCGGGGGCTTGGACGCCCGGCCGGCCACCGGCGCGCGCACAAAGCTCATAAGAGCTATCGGCCCGAGGCCACTCTCGTGAGTTCTATGCGCGAAAACGCGGCTGGATCTCGTGAGATTGGATCGCGCTCCCACGGTTGCCGCCCGTGCAAGACTATCCGTGGCCCATCGTTCAACTGACAACCACTGAGAGCAATCACCTCGCCACTTTCGATATGAAACCGGAAACTGTGTACGGGCAAACCTGGTACTCGCCTCAGGTTCGTTGGGCCCGGCGCGGAGATGTCCAGACCGCAGGAAGGCGGCTGCCGGCGCTCGACGGCTTGCGAGGAATCGGCATTGCAGCCGTAATTGCTTACCACCTCAACCCGTCGTGGCTCCCGGGCGGCTACCTCGGGGTGGATATTTTCTTTGTAGTTTCGGGCTTCCTCATCACGGGCCTCCTGCTCGACCTCTTCGGTGGGCCGACCGGATCGGCGCTGAGAGGTTTCTGGGCGAGGCGCGCCAGGCGCCTGCTGCCGGGCCTGGTGGTGCTGCTCTTTGTCGTGGCAATTGCGGCGGCCCTTTTCGCTCACGACGCCGTACCCGAACTTCGCGCGGACATCCCAGCCGCACTTGCTTTCGTCGCAAACTGGCGCCTTCTCCTGCACCACGACAACTATTTCCAGGCGATCGGCAGGCCACCGCTCCTCCAGCACCTGTGGTCGCTCGGAGTCGAGGAGCAGTTCTACCTCGCCTGGCCCTTCGCCGTGCTGCTGATCGTGCGAAAGGTGCACAGGCGGCCGTTGCAAGTGTTGTGCTGGGCGTCGTTCTCCGGAGCGGTCGGCTCGGCATTGTTGATGGCCGCGCTGTACGCCCCGTCCAACCCTTCGGGCGTTTACTACGACACCTTCACTCATTGCTCCGGCCTCCTCATCGGGGCGGGACTTGCCGGCGCGACTCGTGGCCGACGCGTTGACACCGGCCACATGGCACGTAGGCGGAGGGCGCAGCTCGGTTCGGCGGCGCTCGCAGGCCTCGCTCTCATGCTTGTTTTCCTCGGTTCGAACGACGGTTTCACCTACAGGGGCGGCATATTCCTCGCCTCGGCGCTGACGGGGCTCGTGCTATTGGTTTCCCTTCAACCCGGCAGCGTCCAGAGGCTCCTCCGGCTGCGGCCACTGCAGTACCTCGGGAGGCGTTCTTACTCGCTCTACCTGTGGCACTGGCCGGTGATCTGCCTGACACGGCCTGACATCGACGTCCGGCTCTCAGGCTGGCCCTTGTTGGTACTGCGGCTCGGGCTCATCGGGGCGGGCGCCGAGATGTCGTACAACTTGGTCGAGCAGCCCTTCCGTACAGGCAGGGCGCAAGCGGTGCTCAGGGCGTTGCGGCGGCCGGGACGGACTGCAGCCCTCGGGTCGGCTGGGGCCTGCGGGGCTACGGCTGCCATCTTGCTTGCGGTCGTCAACCCCCCGGCGCTGTCGGCGGCGATGGTCGCCGGCTCCACCCCGGCTGCGAGGACCGAGCTGGTCCCGACCACGACGACAGCGCCCGGCACCGGAGCAGGCGGGACAACCTCGTCGCCGGCTACCACGGCGCCATCCGCTGGCGCCAGCGGTCCGGTGCAGGCCACCACCGTCACCTCAGGCGCGAGCCCTCCCGCCACGCCGGCGACGGCCCCAGCCACCGGCGAAGGGACGGCGCCGACGACGGCGGTGGCCGGCGCCACTGCTACTACCCCGGCGAGTGCCGCTCCAACGGCGACTACAAGGTCGGCCGCGGCGGGCCACAAACCGACGGCAGGACGCGACCGGCCGTTGCCTGCAGGCAGGGTCCTCAGCCACCAGGTGCTCGCCATCGGGGACTCGGTGCTACTGGCGGCGTCTACCGCGCTCGAGACCCGGGTGCACGGGGATATCACGGTCGACGCCGTCGTCGGCCGCCAGGTCTGGGAAGGTATTTCGAGGCTCGAGGAATACCGGGAAGCCGGAGACCTGCGCGGCCTCAAGGCATTGGTGCTCGACCTTGGGACCAATGGGCCCCTGAGCCCCGAGGACGTGGCGACGCTACGGCAGTTGGCTGCGGGGGTGCCATTGGTCGTGTTCGTCAACGTCCGTGTCCCCCAGCCCTGGCAGAGCGAGACCAACCGTTCGCTCGCCGCCGTGGCTCACCAGCGCGGCGTGGTCGTCGTCAACTGGTACCGGGCATCGCGGGCACCGGGGATCCTGTGGGCGGACGGCGTCCACCCCGACCCGAAGGGCCAGGCCGTCTACGCCAACCTCGTCGCTTCGGCTCTCGCGTCTGCGGGCGTTGCGGGCGCTTGAGCCACGACGGCTACCAGCGACCGGCAAGCGGCTGCCAGCTGCCGGCTACCTACCGGTCACCTGCTACCGGGGCACAGGCACGGGGTATAACGAGGCCTCATGACGAGTGGCCGCGCCCGGGTCGGTTGCTCGGGCTGGTCGTACAAGGACTGGCGCGAGACGGTGTACGGCCCCGAGGTCCCGGCGAGAGAGTGGCTCAGCCATTACGCCCGCCTCTTTTCGACCGTCGAGGTCAACAACACCTTTTACAGGTTGCCCTCCGCTGAGACGTTCAGCGGGTGGAAGGAAAAGGCCCCGGCCGGGTTCATTTTTTCGGTCAAGGTGAGCCGGTACGGGACGCACCGCCTGAGGCTGCGTGACCCGGGGCGATGGCTGCCCAATTACCTGAGCGGCGCCAATCTGCTGGGCGAGCACCTCGGGCCGAACCTCGTCCAGCTCCCGCCACGCTGGAAACGCAACCTGGAGAGACTGAGCGAGTTCCTCGCATTCGTGGCCGAAACGGACAGGGCAGGCAGCACCGGCGGGAGAAAAAAGGCTCCCCGGGGCGCAAAGGCAGAGGGCGGCCACAAATGGGCCGTGGAGTTCCGCGACCCGTCGTGGCTCCACGAGAGCACCTACGAGTTACTTGCCGACAACGGGGTCGCCCTCTGCTGCCACGACATGTTGGAGGACCATCCCTGGATCCTCACCACCGGATGGGGTTACGCCCGTTTCCACGGCCCCGTGGCGGGGACCGCAGCCGGCAACTACTCGGGCGAGTACGGCAAGGCGAGGCTGGCGGCACCCTCGAAGTTGCTCCGTTCCTGGCTCGATAACGGCAGCGACGTCTACGTCTATTTCAACAACGATGTTGGCGGGGCAGCCGTCCGGGATGCCACCTGCATGGCACGGCTACTAGCATGAGCCACCATGGTTGAGGCGCACGCGCTGCTCGCTGCTACCAACAACGCCCCCATGGATTGGGTCTGGGGGTTCATCGCGAGTGCCGGGTTCGTCCTGGTGATCGCAGTCCCCGCTGCGGCGCTCAACGCCCGGGACCGCAAACGCCGGCGGGAGGCCGCAGCCGCTCAACCGGAACTGTGAGCTTCGGCCCTCGCTTGGGCCGGCAGGAGCGACAGCACGTTCAACCGAAACTGTGGGCTGTTTGAGCCTCGCCCTGGGACCGTGCCTGCCCCTGGGTGCGGTCGGCCCGGCGGTTGCGCACCGTCAACCACGACGCCGCCCCCCAGCCGATCACCAGTAGGAACCAGTAGGACACTGCCCGGTACATGAGGGTCCCGGCCGTCGCCCTCGACACTGCCACGTGGAACCTGGTCAGGACCTCAACGAGCCCGCCCTCGACGAGGCCCAGTCCCCCGGGGGTGATCGGCAGCTCTACGAGCAGCTGAGCGGCCGCGTAGCAGAGCAGGACGCCCCGCCAGGGGACGGGGCCGCCCACGGTGAGCAGGCCCATGACGAGCACCACTGCGTCCAGGCCCCAGTTGAGGATGGCCGCCAGGAGGCAGATCGCCCACACGCTCCAGGACGGTTGGAAGCCGCACATGCCCCGCACGGCCTGCTCGGCGCTCCGAAGGTGCCTGCAAAGGCTTGCCGGCAGCACGCGCTCGGAAAAACGGAGCACCCGCGCTATGAGGCTCGCCAGGAGGGGAGCCTTGCGGAACAAGGCGGCGGCGACAAGGGCGCCAGCGAGGACTACCGCCAGCCCGGGAAGAAGTTTCAACCTGAGGCCCGGGCCGACGACCACTGCGCCAGCCACCGCGACGGACGCAAGGCCCGCAGCCGCGAGTGAGCCTGCCGAAAGCTCGGCCCAAACGCCGCCTGCCCGGCTGGCTCCCAGGCGCTGGTACTGCCGGAAGGAGTACCCCTCTGCGAAAAGGAGCCCCGCTGGGAGCGACTGGGCGACGGCGTTGCTCGCTGCCGTGACGGGTACCAGGTCGCCGACCCCCACCCCGACGCCGGCCACACGCAACAACCGTTGTTGCAACCAGGAAAGAGCCACGATGGACCCGCACTCGGCTGCAACGGACACGAACAGCCAGTGCCAGTGAAGGTGCCCGAAGACCGCCCCAACCTGGCCGATGCTGTTGCCTGCGCGCCGGATGACAAAAATGGCGGCGGCGGCGAGCACCACCACTTCGAGCACCCAGCGCAAGACATCGCTCCGGTGGTGGCGGCCTTTTGCGTCACTCGCTTCTCCGGTTGCGCCGGCGCTGCCAGCCGTTGCCCCGTTTGGCGACCGGGCGGAGGCATCGCCGTTGCCGCCCCTCCCGCCGCCAGGGCCGCCGGCTCCGACAGGGCCGGTCACATCGACGGTGCCGTCAGCGGAGCGCGATTGCACGACCCCGTCGCCGCCGGCCGGTTGGCCCACGGCAACCGGGTCACAGGGACCGCTGTCCCCAACGCCACGGACAGGCGGAGAAGCCACTCCAGTCGCACGCTAGTGCGTGTTCGTCGAGACTTCAGCGCTTTGGGGGGTGGCCCTAACCACTTAGCGCGTCTGTTTTTCCGATTAGGGAGCCCTCGCTTCCCGCTCGGCCCCGGCCTATGTCAAGATGGGGACGCCACCATCTAGCTGGGCGCCACGGCGGGGCGTCCTCGAGGAAAAGCCACGTGATCAAGCCGCAAATCGCGACAGGCCTGTGAACCAGGCCACAGCTTCAAACCTTTTCTCCTCGCCTGCCGGAGACTGCTCGCCCCATCTGGCCGAGGCAGCCTCAAGGCCGGGCGCCGGAGGCCGAGGCAATAGTGTGGACCATCATCATTTCGAGCTGCCCCGGCTGCGTGAACTGGCCAGGCGAGCCGCTCCCCAGGTGGTCGAAGCGACCCTTGTCCCCCTCGCCCTGTTTTACACGGCACTCTCGTTCCTCGGCCCGAAGGGGGCGATCCTCACAGCCCTTGGCTGGAATTACCTCGCCCTGGTCCGCCGCCTCATACGCAAAGAGGGCCTGCCCGCCCTGCTCGTCATCGCCACCCTCGGCATCACCGCACGCTCGTTCCTCGCTCTCGCGAGCGGGAGCAGCGGGCTCTTCGTCTATTTCCTTCAGCCGTCCCTCGCCACGGCTCTTGTAGGAGGCGCCTTCCTCCTGTCGGTGCCCCTCGGCAAACCGTTGGCGGAGAGGCTCGCCCACGATTTCGTACCTATGCCGGCCTCGTTCCTGAAACGCCCGAAGGTCCGCCAGCTTTTCGTCCGGATAAGCCTGCTTTGGGCGCTCGTCAGCCTGGCGAACGCGGCGGGCACAGTCGCCTTGCTCCTGAGCGTGCCCCTCGACCAAGCGCACGATGTCGTCGGGCCGGCGGCGGCGTTCCTGGCAGCCAAAACCGGGTTCTCGTGGACGTTGACCCTGGGCGGTGTCGCTCTCAGCTCATGGTGGTTTAGGCGGAGCCTGCGGCGCAACAGCCTCGACCCCCGCACGGCCTCGACGGCATCACCGGGTGCGCTCGGCCCGGAAGGTGCGATCGATGTAGTGGGGCCGACGGCGGCTGCGGCCTAGGGCACCTGCTCGGAGCCGGGCTGCTCCCAGCGCCACGCAAGGCCTAACAACCCCGGGCCGGTGTGGGCCACCATGACGGCCGTGAACGACCCGAGGAACGAGCTCGCCAGCGGCACCCGGCCGCTCACCTGGTCGACCAGGGCCGCCGCCATGCCCGGTTCCAACGCGTGGAGCGCGGCCACGTGGAGATGAGCGCCGTCCTGGCGGCGAGCCTCCCGGGCCACCTCCGAGACCATCCGCTGGGTGGCCGATCGAAGGCCCCGTGCCGGGCGCAACGGCCATACCCTGCCCGACCTGAACTCGAAGAGCGGGCTCAACCCAAGCCACTGCGCCCCCCACGCAGCCGCCCCGGGGACCCTGCCGCTGCGTGCGAGATGGGCAAGCGACGGGAGGGTCGCCACAAGCTTGGTGCTGCGGAGCGCGACGTTGGCCGCTGCCACGACCTCGTCTAGAGGCCGGCCCTGCCTCGCAGCCTTGGAAGCGGCCAGCACCACGAGGCCTTCAGCCCCGGCGGCGGTGCCCGTGTCGACGACAGACACCTTTTCCCCCTCGAGGATCTTGGCAGCGACGCCTGCGGCCTGGTAGACGCTGCTCATCCGCTGGGAGATCGTGAGGACCACGACGCCGTCGCCCTGGTCAGCCTCGGCCGCCGCCTTGGCGATG
>DATJMJ010000105.1:0-2404 GCA_035508795.1 Acidimicrobiales bacterium | reverse complement strand
CGGTTGTCCCGGCACCTTTTACCGACTGGTCCCAGACGTCCTGAAGGCGCGGGCCAGCATCACAGTGGCAGTCTCGCGTTCGGGGGACACGTGGAAAGCCTGGGAAAAGGAAGCAGATCGGTGGGAGAAGCTCGGCCAGGTCAAGTTCAAAGCAGGTCCACAAACCGCCTGGTCGACAATGCTCGAGTCGGCTCCCGGCAGTTCGGGGTCGGTCCCCCAGGTCTGTTTCTCCGCCCGGGTGCTGGGCCGGGACCACTTACCAGGAGGGTGCTCGTGAGCGCTCCCACATAAACGAGCCGGCCTCCCGGCGAATATCCTCAAGGCCCGAGTTTAAGACTTGACAGGGCCACGAATAAACTCTACGGTCGAGCTTATGGAACACCCTCCCGGGTCAGCGGCCTCAGCTCGAGACGCCCGCTGGCAGGGTGGGCTAGGCCTGATCGGGGAGATGCGCCGCCAACCAGGCATTACGCGCGCCGAAGCCGCACGGCGACAAGGCTTGAGCACAGGGTCGGCGACCGAGATCGTCTCGCGCCTGCGCCGTTTGTCCCTCGTCGACGAAGTACCCGCGCCGAGCGGTGCCCGGGGGCGGCCCACAAGCGTCCTTGTCCCCCACCCCGATGGCCCGGTGGTGCTCGCCATCGACCTCCGCCACAACGGGTGGGAGAGCGCTTATGCACTGCTCGACGGTGAGCCAAAGCCGCTCGCGTCAGGGGCAGTTGCCGGCCAGGATCCCGGGCGCGTGGTCGCCCGCCTAGCCAGTGCCGTAGCCTGGGCGAGGCGCCGCTTCGGTGGGCGGCTCCGGGCGGTGTCCGTCGCCGTGGCGGCGACCGTCCGGGACAGCCGCGTCGTCCAGTTCGATACGTTCAGGTGGGAGGACGTCGACCTCGCCGGCATCGTCACCGGTGGGCTGCCGCTTTTGGTCGGCAACGACGCCACGCTCGCGGGCGTCGCCGAAGCCCGGCGCGGGGCGGCGAAGGCTGCGAGGACCTCTCTCCACCTGACCGTTCTCGTCGGCGTCGGCGGCATCCTTGTCGTAGACGGCGCGCCGGTCGCCGGGGCAACTGGGGCGGCCGGGGAGTTCGGGCACCTCCCCTTCGGCGACCCGTCGTCCGAATGCCCCTCTTGCGGGGCAAAGGGTTGCTGGGACCTTCAAGTGGACGGGCGCGCGCTTGCCCGCCTGCTCGGCGACCCCGCTCCCCCGGACCCCTACCGCTACACCACCGAGGTGATAGCTGCGGCCGAGGGCGATGACTGGGCTCGGGCTGCCGTCGCTCATGTGGCGGGCGCCCTCGGCCGTGGGATTGCCGGCCTCGTCAACGCCTACGACCCCGAGGTAGTGACGCTCGGCGGGCTCGGCCCGCAGCTTGTCGGCACAGCCGAAGAGGCCTTCCAAAACTCGTACCGGCAGGGCCTAATGCGCTTCCGTCGCGGGTCCCCACCGCCCATCATCGCTGCTGCCTACCGGCAGGACGGCCCACTGCGCGGTGCCATCGAACTGGGGCTCGACCTTGTCGTCTGCGAAGCCGGGCTCAGCGCGTGGTCTGCCGAGCAGGGGCCTGGCCACCGCACCACAGGCTCGGCCGGGCGCGTGGACCGGCCAAGGACGGTCCCCCAAGAGCTGGTTACGGGTAGCGAGATGTACGAGGCATCCCACAGGGCACGAAACCAAGAGCACCAAGAGCAAAGGAAAAGCAATGGGAACAAGCGGGCAGAGGCCCCAAGGTAACTACGGCCGAGCCGTGGGCCGGGCTAAGCGGCGGCTTTTCGGAGGACCTCTTCGCGCGGCCCTGGCGGCGGCAGTCGTCGCTGCGGTTTTGTCCCCGGCCGCCCCACCCGCCAGCGCGTCGAGGGAGGCACCCGAACTGGCCGGTGCCCAGGGGCCGGGCCCCGTGTGGCTGTGCAGGCCCGGGCAAGCGCCTGACCCCTGCACCCAAACCCTCGCCGTCACCGCTGTCACGGCGGCAGGCACCCTGCAAGCCGCGACCTGGCCGCGCTCGGCGACGGCGTCAAAGTTCGACTGCTTCTACGTGTACCCGACGGAAAGCCTGGCAGCCACGGGCAATACCGCCCTGAAGGTGACCAAGGTCGAAGCAGTCACGGCCTACGAACAAGCCGCCCCGTTGTCCAGGGTCTGTGACGTCTGGGCGCCCGCCTACCGCTCCCAGACTTTCCCGAGCGTGCTGAAAGGCCTCGCCGGCGACGAGGCGGTGATGCGCTCGACTTTCACTGTCGCCTATGACAGTGTGCTCCCAGCCTGGTTGTGGTTCCTCGCCCATACCCAGGGCAAGCCCGTCGTCCTGGTCGGGGACTCGCAGGGCTCGGCTGTCCTCATCCACCTCATCTCCGCCGAATTGGACCACGAGCCGTCCGTGCTGAGCCGCCTCCTCGTGGCGGTCCTGGT
>DATJMJ010000104.1:0-6411 GCA_035508795.1 Acidimicrobiales bacterium | reverse complement strand
AGGCTGATCCGGCGGCGCGCGAGGTCGATGTCGATGATCTTCACCCAGAGCTCTTCGCCGGGAGTGACGACCTGCTCGGGCTGGTCCACGTGGTGGACAGCCATCTCCGAGATGTGCACGAGGCCCTCGATCCCGTCGCCCACCTGGACGAAGGCTCCGAACGGCACGAGCTTGGTCACGCGTCCGTAAACCAGTTCGCCCACCCGGTGGGCGTTGGCGAACTCCTGCCACGGGTCGGCCTGCGTCGCCTTGAGGGAGAGGCTGATCCGCTCGCGGTCGAGGTCGACGTCCAGGACCCGGACCGTGACCTGGTCGCCCACCTGGACGATCTGGCCGGGGTGGTCGACGTGCTTCCACGAGAGCTCGGAAACGTGGATCAGGCCGTCCATCCCGCCGAGGTCGACGAACGCACCGAAGTTGACCACGGAGGACACGACACCCTTGCGGACCTCACCGGGCTTCAGGTTGGTGAGGAACTCGTCACGCTGCGAGCGCTGTGCCTCCTCCAGGTACGCCCGCCGGGAAAGCACCACGTTGTTGCGGTTTTTGTCCAGCTCGATGATCTTGGCTTCCAGTTCGCGCCCGACGTAGGGCTGAAGGTCGCGCACTCTGCGCAGCTCGACGAGGGAGGCGGGGAGGAAGCCCCGCAGGCCGATGTCGAGGATGAGGCCGCCCTTGACCACTTCGATCGCCGGCCCCCGCACAGTGCCGTTGCGCTCCTTGACGGCCTCGATCGTCCCCCATGCCCGCTCGTACTGGGCACGCTTCTTGGAGAGGACCAGCCGGCCTTCCTTGTCTTCTTTTTGGAGCACGAGCGCCTCGATGCGGTCGCCGACCTTGACGACGTCATGGGGGTCGACATCGTGGCGTATCGAAAGCTCGCGGGCGGGGATGACACCCTCCGACTTGAAGCCGATGTCGAGGAGGACTTCGTCCTTGTCGACCTTGACCACAGTGCCGGAGACGATGTCCCCGTCGTCGAACTCGACGATCGTGCCTGCGATGGCATCTTCGAAAGAGGTGCCTCCGAGGTCGTCGGAGACTACTTGGCGCGGAGTGTAGGCACCTGTCTCGTCGAAAGTGCCCATCTCGCTGTCACCGGTCGCACCGGTGAACTGTTGGGCCCTAATCGGCGGGGTGACGTCGGACATAGAGATCAATACTTCCTTACATAGGTCCTGGTAAGAGTGCGGCAGAGCGCGAAGGGCATGCTACACCCTCACCCGCCCGGTCCCTCCGCGCCCCTTCGTGCAGTGCGCCCACGCGAAACGCCTGAGCTCGGGTGCGGCGCGCCGATGTGAGCGTGTGCCGATTACCTGTGTTGCGGGTATCTGGTGAAGGAATTGGCTGGGCTGGAACGGGACGGTTGGGGGCTGCGGGCCGCCCGGTCCGCTCGGAACGTGGGTGGGAGTTCTAGGGTTAGCAGTTCTGTGGGGCTTGGTGCGGCGGCGTTAGAGGCTTGCCGGAAGGCGCAAGTTCGGAGGCTGGTGCCGAGGCCGGCGCTGAGGCCGGCGCCGAGGTCGGTGCTGAGGCCGGCGCTGCAGCGGAGGCGGGCAGCCTTTCTGCTTGCCGCCTTGGCGGGTGGCCTGCTTTCGGCTTGCGGCGGCTCGAGCCCCAGCTCGTCGTCAAGGACATCGGCCCCCACGGCCCCGGTCATAACGACGACCACGACGGCTCCGGCTTCGTCGACGGCCGGCACGACCAGCACCACGACCGCCCCGACCCGCCCGACTACGACAACCCGTGCCGTTAGCAGCACTTCCTCGTCGACGACGACTGCCGGCGCACACCCCTCCGGGTCGGCGGGCGGCCCCGTGCCGGCGGGTTTCGACCCGGTTTCGTTCACGGCGGTATCCGGCAGCGAGTACTGGCTGCTCGGCGAGGCTCCCTGCTCCAACCCGGTCTGCACTTCCATTGTCCGCACGACTGACGGCGGAGCTCATTTCGTCGGCGTGCCCGCTCCCGCATCGCCGCTCGACACCGGCTCGGGGACCGGCTCGGGCACGAGCGCGGCGGTCAACACCCTGCGCTTTGCCGACCCGATGGACGGCTATGCCTATGACACCAACCCCGGGGGTGCCTTCTGGGCGACCCATGACGGGGGGCAAACCTGGTCAGAGCCGTCGTTCCTCGCCGGCAAGGATCTCCTTGCCTTCGGCACGGGGGCCGGTTACGCCTTCGCCCTGGTTGGCACCTGCCAGGCGACGACGGGGTGTTCGGACATGTCGCTCGAACGCTCGCCCGTCACCTCGGACGACTGGGCCCCGCTCGACGTCACGTTCCCGGCAGGTGCGGTCCCGGGTGCCGGTCTGGCGGTCCATGGGCCCGACTTGTGGCTGTCCCTCAGCACGAACGAGCCCAAGCAAACCCTGCTCGCAAGCACCAGTTCGGGCGCAACCTTTACAACTCTTACAAGCCCATGCCTCTCGGGGCTCGGTGGCACGCTCCAGGCGACATCTGCCGACGTCCTTTGGGCGGTGTGCCCGACGGGCACGCTGGCCGGCCTGATGCGTTCGACCGACGGCGGGGCGCAGTGGCAGTCCCTTTCGACCGGCACACCGCTGCCCAACTCGGCCATCCTCGCACCGTCGAGCGACACGAGCGCCGTCCTCGGGGCGGGCTCGCAGGAGCTTCTCCTCACGACCGACGGCGGCTCCAGCTGGCAGAACGTCCCTAACCCCCTCACCAACGGCTTTTGGGTGTGGGTCGGGTTCACGGACAGCTCGACGGGGACCGCCCTTTCGAGTGCTTCGAGCGCTCCCGCCGGCTGGCCTTGGCCGAACGGCCCGCTCCCTCAGCAGGTCTGGCGCACCGCCAACGGGGGGGCAACATGGTCGGGCCCGGTGAGCGTGGGGTAACATCCCAAACATACGTTCGCTTGGTAACCTGGACGCCATGTCGGACAGGCTCATCGTGCGGGGGGCCAGGGAGCACAACCTCAGGGACGTGTCCTTGGACCTGCCAAGGGACGGCCTCATCGTCTTCACCGGACTGTCCGGCTCGGGCAAGAGCAGCCTTGCTTTCGACACCATTTATGCAGAGGGCCAGCGCCGCTACGTGGAGTCGCTCTCGGCGTACGCGAGGCAGTTCCTCGGGCAAATGGACAAGCCCGACGTCGACTTCATCGAAGGGCTGTCGCCAGCCATATCCATCGACCAGAAGTCTGCGTCGCGCAACCCGCGGAGCACCGTCGGGACCATAACGGAGATCTACGACTACCTCCGGTTGCTGTACGCCCGGGTCGGCATACCCCACTGCCCCGACGACGGGACAGTCGTATCGCGCCAGACGCCCCAACAGATCGTGGACCGCGTGCTCACCCTGCCGGAAGGCACGAGGTTCCAGGTGCTGGCGCCGGTCGTCCGTGGCCGCAAAGGCGAGTACGAGAGCCTTTTCGAGGAGCTCGCCGGCCAGGGCTACGCGCGCGCCCGTGTCGACGGCACCGTCTACGAGCTGGCGGACGTGCCCAAGCTTGCGCGCTACGAGGCACACACGATCGAGGTCGTGGTCGACCGGCTCGTGCTCAGGGCGGGCATCGAGCGGAGGCTCACCGACTCGCTCGAGACAGCGCTCAAATTGGCCGACGGGGTTGCAGAGGTCCAGATCGTGCCGCGAGAGGACGGCCGCTCGGGCGAAGGGGACGAGGCCTCAGCTGCAGGCGAGACACTGACTTTTTCCCAGCACCTCGCTTGCCCGGTTTGCGGCAGGTCCTTCGACGAGCTGGCGCCTCGCAACTTCTCGTTCAACTCGCCTTACGGCGCATGTCCTAAGTGCGACGGCCTCGGCACCCGTTACGAGGTCGACCCCGAGCTCGTTGTCCCCGACCCGGACCGTTCGCTCGAAGATGGCGCAATTGCGCCCTGGGCGGGTGCGCGCAACGAGTACTTTGGGCGGCTTCTCGAGGGCGTGGCGGAGACCTTCGGCATACCGATGTCCGTACCTTGGCGCAAGCTCAAGAAGCAGGACCAAAAGACCATCCTTTACGGCTCGGGCGACGCGCAGGTCCACCTCCACTACAAAAACCGTTACGGGCGGTCACGTTCCTACTACACCCACTATGAAGGGGTCGTCCCTTACCTGCAGCGCAGGCACCGCGAGGCCGAGTCCGACAGCATGCGCGAGCAGATCGAGGGCTACATGCGCGAGGTCCCCTGCAGCGAGTGCGGTGGGGCGCGCCTCAAGCCCGAGACCCTGGCCGTGACCATTGGCGACCGTAACATCTTCGATGTTTGCGACCTTTCGATCCGGGACGCAGCAAGGTTCGTCGAGGACCTGACCCTGTCCGAGCGCGACCACTTGATCGCCGACAGGGTCCTCAAGGAAGTGAGAGCGCGCCTGCAGTTCCTGGTCGACGTCGGCCTGGACTACTTGTGCCTCAACCGCAACGCCGGGACCCTCGCCGGCGGCGAGGCGCAGCGGATCCGGCTCGCTTCGCAGATCGGCAGCGGGCTCGTGGGTGTCCTGTACGTCTTGGACGAGCCGTCGATCGGCTTGCACCAGCGTGACAACCGCAAGCTCATCGACACGCTCGTACGCTTGCGCGACCTCGGCAACACGGTGATCGTCGTCGAGCACGACGAGGAGACGATCCGCACCGCAGACCACGTGGTAGACATCGGCCCGGGGGCAGGCGAGCACGGCGGCCGGATAGTCGTTTCCGGGACGGTAAAGGAGCTCTTGCGCACCAAGGCATCGCTCACCGGGCAGTACCTGTCGGGCAAGCGCTTCATCCCGGTCCCCTTACGGCGCCGCGAGCCTCGAGGCTGGCTGGTCGTGCGCGGGGCCAAGGAGCACAACCTGCGTGACATAGATGTCGAGTTCCCGGTTGGTTGCCTGACCCTGGTGACCGGGGTCTCCGGGTCGGGCAAGTCGAGCCTGGTAAACGACATCTTGCTGCGCGCCATGATGCGCCACATCTACAAGTCGAAAGAGGTCGCAGGGCGGCACCGCCGGGTCGAAGGGATGGCTGCGTTCGACAAGGTCGTCGACGTGGACCAATCGCCCATCGGGCGTACGCCGCGGAGCAACCCGGCTACCTACACAGGGGTTTTCGACCACATACGCAAGCTTTTCGCAACGACCAACGAGTCCAAGGTACGTGGGTACCAGCCCGGGCGCTTCTCCTTCAACGTGAGCGGCGGCCGGTGCGAGGCGTGTGCTGGCGACGGCACGATCAAGATCGAGATGCACTTCCTCCCCGACGTGTACGTCCCCTGCGAGGTTTGCAAGGGTGCCCGCTACAACAGGGACACGCTCGACGTGACTTTCAAGGGCAAAAACATCTCGGAGGTCCTCGACATGTCGTGCGAGGAGGCGTCGGAGTTCTTCGCCAACCAGCCGGTCATCGCACGCCATATGGACACCCTCGTCGACGTCGGCCTCGGGTACGTCAAATTGGGGCAACCGGCGCCGACCTTGTCGGGAGGCGAGGCGCAGCGGATCAAATTGGCGTCCGAACTGTCACGCCGTTCGACCGGGCGCACTCTCTACGTGCTCGACGAGCCCACGACCGGGCTTCACTTCGAGGACGTGCGAAAGTTGCTCGGGGTCCTCGACCGGCTCGTCGAGCAGGGCAATACGGTCATCGTGATCGAGCACAACCTGGACGTGATCAAGACAGCCGACTGGATCATCGACTTGGGGCCCGAGGGCGGCGACGGGGGAGGCTTGGTAGTTGTGGCGGGCACACCCGAAGAGGTGGCCAAGTGCCCCGACAGCTACACGGCGCAGTTCCTCGCCCCGGTGCTCTCCCGCTAACTCGCAACTTCTGGCAGGGAAAAAACAAGTCCCCCGGGCTCCGGTACCCGGGGGACTTGTCGCGTAGAGACATCCTTGCTCAGCGGTGTGACTGTCGTGTCGTAACAGTGTGATGGTCTTGTGATGTGCTGCGCCGCCCGTGCCCGGTCCCGCGCACCAACCTCACGAGAGTGATTTCAAAAGCCGAACTCTAACGACATTGGAGCGCGAAAACGCGCACCAACCTCACGAGAGTGGTGCTTTCCGTTTAGCTCTAACGAGGTTTATGCGCGCGACGGCAGCTGGTCCGGTCGGCACCAGCACTGGCTCCGCCGCCTGTACGCCTGCACGCCTGCACGCCTGCACGCCTGCACGCCGGGAGACCGGGCCGCTCCGGGAGACCGGGCCGCTCCGGGCGACCGGGCCGCCTGCCCACCTGCTGAGAACGGGTTGAGCCAGAGGGCCAAGGGGCCAAAGAGGTAAACGGCCAAAAGGCCAAAGGGCCCCCGGGGCCAGGTGCCGCGTTGGCTGCCTGTGCCCCGGGAGCCCGGGGGAACCCGCGATCTCGTCTCTAGGTCAGTGCTTGTGGCGCCTGTCCAGCCAGTGCAGGTAGGCCTCCGCCTTGGCATCATCCTTCTGAGCGGCGGCGACGGCACGTTCCGCCAGGTAGATGTT
>DATJMJ010000103.1:0-19576 GCA_035508795.1 Acidimicrobiales bacterium | reverse complement strand
GTGGCCGCGGATGATGTCCTCTGCGCCGAGGACCGGCAGCGCGGGCTCGGGCGGCTTCGGCTCGGGCTGCAGGTACCAGTTGACCCAGTCGGTTACTGCGTCCTGCACCTGGGTCTGGTTGTAGGCAAGGGCGTTGAGGCTCCCGTAACCCCCGTGCGTGCCTTCGGCCCCCCAACCGCTCCAGACGATGGAGGGCCCCACGGAGCGCAACGCCGGCAGGGGCACCGAGACGCCCGCACCGGGTTGGTCGAGGGGGCGCAACCACTGCGCCAGGGACTGCACAGATATGGCGGTGTTGGTCAAGGACTCGGCCGCCCCGTCCACGTCGAGGTCGACCACCGAAAAAGGCGGGTTGTCGCCCAGCTGGAGCATCTCGAGGCGGTAATAAGGCCCTTTGGGCGCAGCCAGGAAGCGGCTCGTGCTGAGGTTGGCCTGGGTGCGCATGGGGACGTTGATAGTCGTGACGTCGTCGCTGGTGCGCCCCTGCCAGGCGGGCGCCACCTGGACGACGACCGGCGTGAAGGCGCTCGAGAGCGAAAGACCTTCGGGCAGCGGCACGCTCAGGCGGAAGACGAGGCCAAAACTTTCGAGCACGCTAGGGAAAGACGCCAGTGCCGAAATGGCGGTGTGAAAGTCCAGTACGGGAGCGGCCGTGGGGATGAACGTGGCTGCGTCCTCGGGGAAGGTGTGAAAGGCGCGGGCGCTTTCGACCGCGCTGTTACCGCCTGTGCCGGCCAAGGCTACGAGATCCTCGTAGGCATCGAGGTAAGGGCCCGGCTTCACGCCGAAGAGCTCAAAGGTCGTCCCTGGGGCGGCAAAGGTGCTTTCCCGTTGCGGCGTCGTCACCAAAAGGGGCGGCCGTAACGGCGCGGCGGCGCCGATGGCCCCGTACATGCCCGAGACGAACCTGGCCACGTCGCCCGCTGAAAATGTCGTTACGGGATAAGTGGAGTAGTCGGTATAGGTGTAGGAGTCGACCCTGGTCAACCCGGGGTCGAAGACAGCCGCCCACTGGGCGGCCGACAGCACGGAGGTGTCGGGCGTGACCGTGACGGTCGGGTAACCCTCAAAGGTGACGTCGAAGGGGAGCGGCCCGGTGTCGCCCAGGATGGTGCTCGGCCAGTTGACCCAATGGGGGAACAAATCGAGCGTGGGCGAGGAAGAAGTGCTTTCGAGCTTGGGGGAGACGAACACCGATAGGAGGACCTCTTTGCCACCGGCGGTCACGTAACCGTTAGGCAAAGGGGTCCAGACGATGGTCTCTGTTTGCATGCTCTTTACCTCCGCTCAGGCACCGAACGCTGCCACGTATTGGTCCCACGTGCCCTGGTTGACGAGGTCGTGGAACAGCACAGGCTTGACAGGGGGAAGCGGCAGGCGCACAGGCCCATCGGGCCCCGCCGCGCCCACGGCCGGTCGCATCGACGCGGCGCTTTCGCCTGGTGGGTCGCCCCCGCCGGAGAACTGTTTGTGCACGGTGATCGAAGGCGAGACGCTGAAGAAGACGAGGTGGATGGTGACGGTGAGCGAGGCCGTCCCCTCGACGGAGTTGGGGCTCGTCCAGGTGAGGCTGAGGTCGAGCTCGGCCGAGATGCTGATGAGGCCGAGGACCGAGAGCTCCCCCGTGAGCCGGACGAACCCCGTAAGGGTTGTCGTGCCGGCTACACCGGACGACGTTGGCGCGGCATAGGAGTAATAGACCCCGGCCGCCAGGGTCAGGCCACCGCTCGCCACCACGATGTCGAGCTCGAAGGACCCTTCGAACTGGAACTGCGCCTGGATTTGCTGGATGCCGCCAAAGCCCAGGCCGATCGAGAAAAAGCCGCCCCCTCCAAACATGCAGACCGTCAGCTGGAACGGGTTTTCCTGGCTGGCGAAGCCGAACTGGGCTAGGGCAGGGCCGCCGAGGAACGGGATCGTGAGCCCGGTGCTCAAGGCGATGCCAGTCAGGCTGAAGACACCCATGCCGATGCTCGGCAGGCTGAGCGAAAAGCTCGCGTCCAGCTGCGACGCCGTAACCGAGATCGACAGGCCATCGCCACCGAGCTCGGACAGGAAGTCCTGAAGAGCGTTGACAAAACTAAGGACTCCCTCGAAACTGACCGTCCCTATCGAAACCTGGACCTGGGGTTTCTGGCCGTTCGTGGCCGTGAAGCTCACGGCGTTGAACGGGACGGTGACGACCCAGGCGGGCGTTACGTTCCCGAACAGGTTGAGGGTAAAGGGGTCGACCGAACCTGCCACGTCGTAGGTCGCCGTCCCGTCGGGCGCTACGGTGGCCGTCGCCGTCAACTGGAACTGGCCGTCGTCGCTCGCCGGCTCGAACACCGTCCCGAGGGAGGCTTGGGGGCCGGCCGAACCAGGCCACGAGGCGAGCGTCGCAGTCAGGGTGTAAGAGACCGTGAGCACGCCTGTCGACTGGTCGAGGTTGGCCGTAATGTTGGGCGCTCCGCCTTTGGCGTTGACGAACTCCTTCACGATCCCGCCGAGGGGGAGCCCCCCGAGGAACTGCGACAGCGCCGTCTGCGCCTGCCCCGTCAGTTGCTTGAAGTAATTGGCGGGAACAGCCGCCCCGCTGCTCGCATAGTTGTCTAGGTCGTCCTGCGCGCTCGCCCCAGAGGTCGAGTCGCCCGAGACAGGCCCGGCGATGGCCGATAGCCCGATCATGTGGCCGTTGGGGCAGCCGAGCCCGCCGACCGCATCGGCGGGGAACTGAAGGAGCGGGGCGTTCCCGGCCACCGCGTCGGCGAACCGGGCGTAGACGGCGCCGGGGTTGGAAGGGGGCGGGGCGGTGTCGCCGAGCCCGTTCGCCACGTACGCCGCGTAGTACTCGAGCACGACGCCGTCGCCGCTCGAGTCGGAAAAGCTGCCCCGCGAAAGGGCGTCGGCCGCCTGGAGGTGGACCTGTGCCTGGGCGACAACAGGGTAGAAGGCGGGTTGGTCCTGGTCGCCAAGGGCTGTGGAGCTAGGGGGAGAGGGGTAGTGGAGGCCCTTTGTGGGGACGTTCGGATCTTCGATGGTGCTCGCCGCCCCGAGGGTAAGCACGACCAGCGGGTGCGTCGTCCCGTTTGCCGGGCCGCCCGCTTCGGGTGCGAGCTTGAGTTGGGCCCCGTTGCCCTGAGCTTGGCGGTACCCGGCCGGCACAGCGTTGTAGGCATCGACGAACTTGGCCAGCCCGCCCCCGTCGTACTGAGAGACCGGGTACCCGCCAGCCTGCCCGGCGAAGAAATAAAGCGGGATCTTCAGGTGCACCTTGTGCCCGGCGAGGTCGGTGGCGACGAGATCCCAGGGCACCGCCGAGCCGCCCGAGGTTGGCAGGAATGCCTGGAAATAGGACGAGCTCGAGCCGCCACTTGCCCCGCCGAGCGGAGGGCAGTCGGGGCCGGGCGAGCTGCGGGGCGCGTCCAGCAGCGGGCTCACCGTCGTGAGGATCTCCACGGAGGAAAAAGGCCAGTCGTTGTTGCCAAACGGTTGGCCTGTTGCGGGATAGTTCTTCTCCGGCTGGAGGACGCGGATGTAACGCTCCACTTGGAGGTAGGCGTCATACCAGTCAGGCTTCACGGGATCGGGGACGAGCACCCGTTCGACGACCATCACAACGATGGCCCTGTGTCCGAGGGGGAACAGGTACCCCTTTTGCGTGACCCGCACGTAAATATCGCGGCCCGTAGCGGCAATGTGGCGCCACGACGCCAACCCGCCCCCCGGGTAGTCCCATTGCCCGTCGAGGTCGGCAGTCGCTCCGAGGGCGCTCAATGCGAGCCCATTTACCGTTACGGGCGCGTAGCCGGCTTGGTTGGCGTCGGCGGAGAGCATCACTATGCCCTGGCGGTCGTCCTGGTTGAGGCTCGTGAACTGGAACTCCGGCCCATGCCCGCCCTCGACCTCGAAGTCGCTCATCCCCGGTCCTCCCGCTTTTTCACTTGGGCTGCGGCTGCTGGTAGACGATCTCGTCCGCTTGCGTGGCGCTCGGGGGCGGCGGGGCGAACGTGGCTTCGTAGAACATGTCGGAGGCCCAAACGGCTGCGACTTGCGGAGCTGGAGCAGGCAGGCCTGCAAGCTTTCCAGCCGCGCTGTCGGTCCTCCCGAGCGTCGCCGTCCAAAGGTCGGCGACCTTGCCGTTGTAAAGCGGTTTGGTGCGGGTCGTGAAGTACGTGGCGTAACTGTCCGAGAGCGGGTAGCGGGCCCGGAGGTCCTCGGTGATCTTCGGGAGGTTGAGGCCGCCTGCCCCCGAGACGTAAACAATGGGGGCGATGAAGAGCGCGTATGGGAACTCGATGGCGGTTTCGAAGTCCCCCGGCACGTCCGGCAGCGGGTAGCCCTTGGAGCCCAGGCCTGAGCCGTTGGGCCGCCCGGGAGGGTTGACCTGAGCGGCGGGCGGGACGAGGAGCACCCAGTTGCTCCAATCGAGGAGGTCCTCGGCGGACATGTTGGGCAGGGGGACGTCAACGCCGTCGGGGAGGGTGAACACGAGCCGGCTCGGCCCCCCGACGGCCGAAACCACCGGCGGCGCATCCACTGGCAACGGGGCCGTCGACCCGTAGCTTTGGGCGCTTTGGCTGTGGACGTCGACAGGGTAGGCGGCTTCCCCGATGCACTGGGGCGGCAGAGTCACGACGACGAGGTTGCTCTTGGGACCGGCTGTGCCCGACGCCGCCGGAGCGGTCGGGACCAGGGTCGCCACGCCCTTCAAGTCGCGGAGGCCGAAACCGTAAAATTCGAAATCGAGCAGGACGAGGTCCGAGTCGCGCTCGGCGGTGATCGTGAAATCGGCGGTGCGGCTGGCAGGCTGGACGGTGCTCGCCTCCGCCGTCAGCACTCCGAAGGGGTTGAGCGCGCCGATCCCTCCAAGGCCGCCGCGCCCCCCGAGCTCCCTCGGCAGGAGGGGGCCAATGCCTGCCAGGTTGGCAAGGTAGGCGGCACCGGCCATCCCGGCAGCTCCCCCGAGGAAGGCCCGGCGAGAAACTAGCTGCTCAGGGGACGCGGGCTCGTCGCTCGCGCCTTGTCCCGGCCGGTTTGGGGGTGGTCCCCCGGGCATCGGTCCTCCTTAGTGGCGGCTAAGGGCCCGCCTTGGGCAGGTCCTACGAAGGTTGTTCGAGGCTACCGACAGTCTCTTACAGCAGCCGATCGAACGCAATGGGCGCGATCCGCTTTTTCTTCGTCGAGCTCGAGGAGGTGACGCCGCTGCCGCCCTGAGGGGTTGAGCGCGAACGAGGCGAGCTTCTCCCGGCCGTGCTTGACCGGAGGGCAAAAGAACGGGCTGCGGCGCCCAGCCAAGGCACGGCGTTTGTCCGCAACGCCGATGACATTCGCCCCTAACAAGTGGGTCGACGGCGGCATATGGTCGCCCGCAAATAAGGGGTAGCAAAGCCCCTCCGTTCGAAGGAGGCAGCCTTATGGCCGTGCCCAGCACGATCAACGCGGGTGATACCGCGTTCGTACTCATCTCAGCGGCCCTCGTGATGGTCATGACACCAGGGCTCGCTTTCTTTTACGGCGGCCTTGTCCGTCGCAAGAACGTGCTGGCCATCATGATGCAGAGCTTCATCTCGATGGGCGTCGTGACCGTCATCTGGGTGCTGGTCGGTTATTCGCTGGCATTTTCAGGCAACATAGGTGGGGTAATCGGCAACCTGTCGTGGATCGGGCTCCGCCACGTCGGCGTCGCTCCCGGGCCATGGGCGAAGACGATCCCGGCGCTTGCCCATTTCTCGTTCCAGGAGATGTTCGCCATCATTACGCCCGCGTTGATCACGGGGGCATTTGCCGACCGGGTCAAGTTCAAGAGCTATCTCAAGTTCCTGGTCCTGTGGAGCCTCCTCGTTTACGTCCCGATCGTGCACTGGATATGGGGTGGCGGGTTCCTGGCGAAGTGGGGAGTGCTCGACTTCGCCGGTGGCATGGTCGTGCACGCGAGCGCCGGCTTTGCGGCACTCGCCTCGGTTTGGATCGTGGGGGCAAGGAAGTTCACACCCGGGGAAAAGGTCGTGCCGAGCAATGTTGCCTTCGTCGGACTTGGGATGGGTCTTTTATGGTTTGGCTGGTTCGGGTTCAATGCCGGTTCCGCGTTGGGCGCCAATGCCATCGCCGCTCAGGCTTTTGTCAACACTGATATCGCTGCGTCGGTGGCGATGTGCACCTGGCTCCTGATGGGGTGGTGGCGGTCCGGGAAGCCAAGCGCGGTCGGGGCTTTTACGGGGGCCGTTGCCGGGTTGGCTTGCGTGACACCTTGCGCCGGCTACGTGCCGACGTGGGCAGCGTTCCTGATCGGGTTGGCTGCGGGGGCTGTTTGCTATACAGCTGTCAGCCTGCGGGACCGTATGAAGTGGGATGACGCCCTCGACGTGTGGGCGGCCCACGGGGTCGGGGGTCTCCTTGGCAGCATCCTGTTGGGCTTTTTTGCTTATACGACAGTCAATGCGGCCGGTGCCAACGGGTTGTTCGCGGGCAATGCCAGCTTCTTGGGAAAGCAGGTCGCCGCAGCCCTGCTCGTGTCGGCTTATTCGTTCGCTGTGACGTGGCTGATCCTCAAGGTCATCAACCACTTCGAGCCGGTCCGGGTCCCCGACGAGACAGAAGCGGCAGGGCTCGACACCGACTTCGAGGAACAGGAGATCTACGCGTCGTAAGGTTGTGCCATGGCTACTTTGCGACGCGCGGCTCGCCTATCTGACCCTTCGGCGCGGCGCCGCCGGTTAGGCCCACATGGTCAGATTGAGGCTTGCGGTCGAGCCCTAGAGCCTCTCGTCGTCCCATCCGTGGCCCGCCGACGCACCCGAGGCCTGCTGGCTGCTGAAGGCCGGTGGCCGCTGGCTGGGCGGGATGATGCGAAGGATCTCGCGGGTGACCATCTCGGTGTCCTTCCAGCGCGGCTCTCTTATCGTCTTGCGGCGGTCCCGCAGCCTCAGCTCGACCATCCGTTCCTTCGTAACGTCGTCCAGCACCCCAAAGCGAGCGAGGTACGCGAGCCGCCGAAGCTCGTCGTCCTCCTCGCGCGTAAGGCCCGGCCGAGGGTCGTCGATCTCGATGACCCCGTCGCTCGTGTCATGGTCGTCCATCGCTCATCCTGTCCCTAACAATGGCTTTGTTGGCCGTGTCGGCCTCGCCAAAGGGCTGGGATATAGGTACAAAGTCACTTAAGACCCGCCATAGTCTGCACCCGAGGAAGGCCATAGAAAAAACGTCGGGCACCCTGCTCGGCCTCCTGCCGCTTCAGGCCTTGAATATCGTGCCCTTGTTCATAATGCCCTTCGGGTCGAACGCGTCCTTGAGCTTGCGCAGCATGTAGTAGCCGCTGCCATGCTCCTCCTCGGTCCAATCGGTCCGGTACTTGCCTATCCCGTGGTGGTGGACCATCGAGCCGCCGTGCCTCAGGGCTTCCTCGACGATGATCGCGTTGAGGGGGATGTGGTACTTGGTGATCTCTTCGCCAGGCTCGCAGTTGACGTTGTAGTCGTAGACGAAGTACAGGTTGGTGCCCGTCTGGTAGCTGTGCGAGGAGTGGGCGCCGAGCATCGTGAGGTCCCCGGCGACGGGGCAGTCGGAGCGGATCCGGTGCATTACGGCCTCGTAGATGTCGCATATGTCGGACCAATTTGCCGAGATCTCGGTCGTATAGCCGAGGTTGTGCTCCTTCAGCATCCATTGTTGCTCCGCCAGGATCTTGTCCGTCCCCCAGTTGAGGTTGGCAAGCCAGTCCCTCAAGAGCGCCTCGCCGAGGACTTCGTCCAGGTCGTGCCCGGCGACGACCCGGTCGATTTCGGCGGCGGTGGCGGCGGCTATCGGCGCCGGGCCTTCGCAGACGAAGACGAGCACGCACTTACCGTGGTGCTCCTCGGGCCAGTGTTGGTGAGCGTCCTCTTCGGAGTAGAGCCGGCACACGGCGGGCCGGAAGCCACCTGTGACAACCTCACGGATCACGGAGATGCCGGTGCGCATGTCGCCAACCAGGAACCCGCGGTAAACAGTGTTTTCAGGCATGTAGCGGTAAAGCTTGACCGTGACCTCGGTGATGAAGCAGAGCGCTCCCTCGTTGCCGACGACGATATGGCGTATGTCGGGCCCGGCCGCTCGGCGCGGCACGTTTTTGACCCGGCAGGCGGTGCCGTCGGGAAAAACGGCCTCTAACCCCACGACCATGTCCTCGATCCCACCAAAGAGGGTCGACAATTGACCGGTAGAGCGCGTCGCGACGAGCCCACCCATCTGGGCCAACGGCCTCGACTGGGGTGAGTGCCCCGTCGTAAGGCCCTCGGCGCGGACGGCATTTTCGAGCGTCTCCAGCACTACGCCGCACTGCGTCGTCGCCATCATGTTGATCGTGTCGACCCGGAGGATCTTGTCCATTCTTGACCCGTCGAGGACTATCGTGCCCTCGACGACGGTCTCGAGGCCGCCCTCGGTAGCCGTACCGCCAGTGCGCGGTACGACATTTATGAGGTTTTCGTTCGCGAAAGCGAGGACCTTTGCAACTTCTTGGGCCGAGGTCACAGAAACTATTGCTGCCGGCAGAGGGCCTTCAAAGATTCCGTTGACCGCCATGTACTTTTTGAACCGGTCGACGCTCGCGGCCCGCAGGTGGTCGACGTCCGAGCAGACCTTGTCGCGGCCGACCAACCTGACAAGGTGCTGCCTGATCTCATCGTCGCTTAGGTCCGACGCTGACTTGGTCACCAAAACCTCCTATGCGCTCACCGGCCGCGGCGCGACTAGCGGACGAGGTAGCCGCCGTCGACCACCAGCACATGCCCGTTGACGTAGTCGGAGGCGCTGCTGGCAAGGAACACCGTTGCTCCCATCAGGTCGGCAGCTTCGCCCCACCTCCCCGCGGGGATGTGGTCCGTCACGCGCCGGCTGGCTCCGGGGGCCGACCTTGTCGCGCTCGTGATGGCGGTTGCGAAATAGCCTGGAGCGATCGCGTTCACCTGGATGTTGTACTCGGCAAGCTCGTCGCAGTAGGCCTTGGTGAAGCCGGCGAGGCCATGCTTGCTGGCGGCGTAGGCAGGCGACTGCCGGCCCCCGAGGAACGAGAAGAGCGAGCAGATGTTTATGATCTTGCCCGAACGCTGTGCCATCATGGCACGAGAGGCCTCGTAGCTCAGCTCGAAGGCCGCTGTCAGGTTGAGGGCGATCATTGGGTCCCACTCGGCACGGCCAAAGGCGTCGACCGTAGCGAGGTTGCAGATCCCCGCCGAGTTGACCAGGATATCGAGCGCCCCGTAACGTGCGGTGCAGCCGTCGACGACAGCTTTGGGAGCTCCGGGCGCGGTGATGTCGATATCGACCAGTGTGGCGCTGCGACCTGCCGCCCCGACCAGGGCGCCGGTCTCGCCACCGTCGTCGGTCACGGTCGGGATGTACAGGTTGGCGCCGGCTTTTGCCAGCGCCAACGAAAACGCTTGCCCGAGGCCTGTATTACCACCTGTGACGACAGCGGTCTTACCCTCGAGACTGAACAGGGTCATCGAGAATTCTTCGATGTCCAATCTAGCTTGCCTCTCCGCAGCGTCAGGTGGCCCGGCTCCGTGGACCTACCGAATGCTACTCGTCCCATCCGGGCAGCCCGCTCGAAAGGCTGCCCGGGCAACAGCTCTATGCCGGCGCGTTCAGGTGAGCGAAGCGTTCCAGAGGAAAAACTGGCTCAATTGTGTCGGGTAGACGCCCGTGACGTTTTTCTGAGTGGCGGCAAGGTAGTTGTAGAAGTAGGCGTAGATGATGGGCGTCTCGTCGAGGAGCAACAGCTCGATCTGTTTGGCAAGGGCGCGCTGGCTCGACAAGTCGACTGCGGCCACGAACCGCTTGGAAAGCGAGTCGTAGCTGGCGTTGTTGAAGCGGGCAGCGTTCCACGCACCTTGGCCGGTCGCCTTGTTGTAGGTCTGGAGCGGCGCCTCGAGGAACAAGTTGGGTGTCGACCTCGAGCCGTAGTCGACCATGCTCATCTCGCCGTCGAGCCAGTCCGAGCTCCCGTAGACGGCCGAACCGTAGTACTTGTCCGGGGTCTCGATCGTCAGGTTGATCGTCACGCCGATCTGGGCCGCCGATGCCTTTATGATCTGGGCGAACTCCGGCATTTCCTGGTGCGACTCGGTGAGGAACGGAGTCGTGAACCCATTGGGGACGCCCCCCTTGGCCAGTAGCTCCTTCGCGAGCTTCAGGTTTTGGGCACGCTGCGGGACAGCCGGTGCGCCCACGCTCGAGGGGAAGACCGGTGCGAAGGGGTTGTCGTTGCCGATGGCCGCGTAACCCTTGAACAGCGACGTGAGGAGCGCTGGGCGATCGAGCGTGTAGGCGATCGCCTGGCGGACGTACTTGTTGTTGAAGGGAGCGATGTCGGTGCGCATCGACAGCTCACGGTGGAGCGACGACTGCAGGTTGATGATGTTGTAAGACCCGTTTAGGAGCTGCGGGCTCGTCGCCACGGTGAACTGGTCGAGGCAGTCGATCTGGCCGGCCTCGAGGGCGGCCGCCATCGGGGTCTCCCCCGAGTAGAAGGTCCACTGCACCTGCTCGGGGAGGGCGGCTTTGCCCCAGTAGTAGGGGTTGCGGACAAATGTCGCCCCGACATTGGGCGTGAAGCTCGACACCTTGAAGTGGCCCGTCCCGACAAACTGCTTTTGGTAGTCGGCGTAGTCGTAGCCGTTGGGCACGATCACCATGTTGTAGTTGTCGCTCGACACCGCGTCGGCAAAGCCGCCGTTGGGGGCCTCGAGGTGGAAGGCAACCGTCTCGTCGTCGACCTTGACGACCCCGTCGGGGACCAAGTTGCCGGCGAAGACCGACAGAGCGTTGGAGCCGCTCTTCGGGTTGGACTGGCTCTTGAAGCTGTAGACGACGTCGTCGACCGTCATCGGTTTACCGTTGTTGAACTTGACGCCCTGGCGGATCTTGAACGTCCATACGCTCCCATCGGCGTTGGGGCTCCAGCTCGTTGCGAGCCACGGCTGGTACCGGAACTTCTGGTTGGACAGGACCAGGAACTCGCCTATGTTGCCGAGCAGCTCGAGGCCGCCCTCGTCGTCGGTCGTGAGCGGGTTTACCGCCCCGGTCGGCACGAGGATGCCGGCCCTGATCGTGGCACCCGGTTTTGCCTGAGGGCCAAGGGGGGACCGCCGCGGGCTCGCGCCTGCGACGCCTGCCGCGTCCAATATCGCACCGATGAAGGGCAGCGAGAAGCCGACTGCGCTGCCGCGCCTGATGAAGTCCCTCCTCGAGAGCCGGCCTCCGAGGAGCTCGTCGATGACGTGCTCCTGGACTGGGCCCCGCCCACGCCTGAGGTCGTCCAGGCGCTCATGGTTGACACCTTGGTCTTTGGCCATCGCAAACTCCTTTGTCGTGGCTCGCAGCGTGCGAGCGTATCTGGAGTGCAGCAACCGAGCGCCGCGCCCGCAATGATAACGAGTGTCGCGATCTTTACTAGAGAAAAGATTGGCGCGGGCAACATTAGGCTACCCTTTGTCCTCTGCGCCGTTCAAGGCACGCCCGGACGAGTAAGGAGCAGTCGATGCTGATCGGGGAGTCGTTTCAGGGAGAGGGCGTCAACGCGGCTCACATCAACGTAGTACTGGGCGAGCGCAATGGGCCGGTCGGGACCGCCTGGGCAACGGCGCTCGCGACGCCGAGCGCCGGCCATGCTCCCTTCGTCGTGGTGGCGCAACCAGGCGTCCCCAGTGTCCCGCCGACGCTCTTCGTCAACAAGGCCGCCATTGGGGGACCAGCTCACGCCAATCTCACCTGGGGGGCAGCGCAAGCCGGGGTCGCCGCCGGGGTTGGCCAAGCACTCGAGCAATCCCTCATCGAGGGGCACGACACCGCCAACCTCGTGCTGATCGCGGCTGTGTGGGTCAACCCGGGCGCCGACGACGACGCCAGGGTGTTCGCCAACAACCGCGAGGCAACGCTCGAAGCACTCCGGCGAGCCGTCGAAGGGCGGCCTTCGGTCGGGGAGTTCCTAGCTGCCGCCAAATCGCCGTTCAACCCGTTTTTCAGGCCCTCGTAATGGGTGCCGACGCCAGCAGATGAAAGCCGCGGTACTTTTCGCGCCGGCGGAGACGCTCAAAGTCGTCGAGGTCGACCTGGCGCCCCCCGGGCCACAAGAAGTAAGGGTCAAGCTCGCTGCTACAGGGGTTTGCGCCAGCGATTGGCACACGATGACCGGGGCCATCGCGTCGCCCACGCCGAGCGTGCTCGGTCACGAGGGCGCCGGCGTGGTGGCAGAAGTAGGCGACGGGGTGCGGAGCGTGAAGCCCGGCGACCACGTTGTGCTGTCATGGGTACCGAGTTGCGGGCGCTGCCGCTACTGCGAGTCCGGCCGCCCCAACCTTTGCTCTGTTGCAGCTCCGGCACTCTTTGCCGGCACGCTCGTGTCGGGCGCAAAGCGCCTGTCTTATCAGGGCCAAGAGCTCTACCACTATTCGTTCCTGTCGACTTTTGCCGAGGAAGTAGTCGTCGACGAAGCGAGCTGCATCCCGGTCCGCACCGACGTGCCCCTCCCCGTCGCAGCCCTCGTCGGCTGCGCCGTCATGACGGGTTATGGGGCGGTCGTCAACCGTGCCCGGGCGGCACCGGGGTCTACTGTCGTCGTTTTCGGCGCGGGGGGCGTCGGGCTGAGCGCAGTCATGGCAGCGCACCTTTCCGGGGCGCGGTACGTCGTGGCGGTGGACCCGGTCGCCTCCAAGCGCGAGCTCGCCGTCGAGGTCGGGGCGACGCACGTCGTCGATCCCGCCGCCGAGCGCGCCGGCACAGTGGTCGCCGCCATCACCGGCGGGGAGGGGGCCGACGTCTGCATCGAGTCGGCCGGCCGGACCGAGCTCGTCACCGAAGCCTTCGACGTGACGAGGCGTGCCGGCACCGTCGTCTGCGTCGGGATCCCGAGCGCGGACGCCATGATTTCGCTCCCCGGCCCAGCCATGGTGCGTCACGAAAAGACCGTGACCGGGAGCCTCTACGGCAGTTGCCGTCCGCGGACCGACATGCCGCGGATCCTCGACCTTTACGCCGAAGGCCGATTGCCGCTCGACAGGCTCGTCAGCCGCGTTTACCCGCTCGAAGAGATAAACGCCGCTTTCAGGGACATGGTGGCGGGGAGGCTCGCCCGGGGAGTCATCAGTTTGGCATGATCGAGGAGCGCCAGGGGACAGGCGAGGGAGACGGTCCGGGGCCCTTTGCCTGCAACCGTCTCAGCTGGTCGACCGGGATGTGGCAGCGCATCATGTGGCCCGGCTCGACCTCGGCGAGGGGGGGCTCTTCCGATTCGCATATGCCGCTCGACAAGCGTCGCGGGCAACGCGTGTGAAAGACGCAGCCGGTCGGCACCCGTGCCGCGCTCGGGATCTCGCCTTTGAGGCGGATCCGTTCACGGGGAGGCCCGTCCAGGCTCGGCACGGCCGACAAGAGGGCCTCGGTGTAGGGGTGGTGGGGGCCGGTGAAAACCGTCTCGGCCGAGCCCTCTTCCATGACCCGTCCCAGGTAGAGGACGACGATACGGTCGGCGAGGTAACGCACCACGCCAAGGTCGTGCGAGATCACGATGTAGCTCACATGTTCCTGACTTTGCAGGTCCGCCAGCAAGTTGAGGATGGCCGCCTGGACCGACACGTCGAGAGCCGATGTCGGCTCGTCGCAAACGAGCACGCGCGGCGCCCCTGCGAAGGCTCGTGCTATTGCGACACGTTGCTTGAGGCCTCCCGAAAGCTGGTACGGGTGGAGCGCAAGGTGACGCTCTTCCATCCTCACCGAGTGGACGACCTCGACCAGCCTGCGCTCGCTCTCCTGACGCGACAGGCCGGCCAGTTTCTTGAGGGACCGGGTGATGATGTGGCGCACGGTGTGGCGCCGGTTGAGAGCCGAGCCCGGGTTTTGGAAAACGATCTGGAGCGCCTGGAGCTGTTTGCGGTCGCGAGCAGTGCACGCCATTGGCAGCGGGGACCCCTCGAGCTCGATCCTCGAGCCTTGGTCGGGGACGGTCAACCCCAGCAACACCCGGGCAAGGGTGGTCTTGCCGCTGCCGGATTCGCCAACCAGGCCAAGGGTTTCGCCCCGTCCCAGTTCGAGGTCCACCCCCACCAGGGCGTGCAGCCTCTCGCCGCGAGCATGGAACGTCTTCGAGGCTCCCCACACGCTCACGACGGGCTCGCCGCCCTCGACCGGGGTCGCCAATTTGACGTCTTGCGGGGTAGTCCGCGGCACGTTCGGCGCTTGCTCGTAGTAGTGGCAACGGCTGGTCCTGCCGGCGCTCACCTGGTACAGCGGGGGTGCTTCTTCGGTGCAGCGCCGTGTGGCGAGCGCACAGCGGGCCGCGAAGACGCAGCCGGCTTGGACGTCCCCAGGACCGGGGAGGAAACCCGGGATGGTGTCGAGACGCCCGTGGTCTTTGCGTTGACCTGCACGGGGTACGCAGCGCAGCAGGCCGACGGTGTAAGGGTGGCGCGGGTTGTCCAGGATCTCGCGCGCCGGGCCTTGCTCGACCATTTCGCCGGCGTACATGACCGCGACCCGGTCGCACATCCTGGCGATCAAGCCGAGGTTGTGGCTGATGAACAGGACTGCCGTGTGGAACCTCTCGCGCAGCGGTGCGAGCAGGTCGAGTACTTCGGCTTCGACGGTGGCGTCGAGGGCTGTCGTCGGCTCGTCGAGGATGAGGAGCGAGGGTTCCGACGCGAGCGCCATGGCTATTATCACCCGTTGCAACATCCCGCCGGAAAGTTGGTGCGGGTAGGCACGAAGGATTCGCCCAGGATCTGCGATCTGGACGACCCGGAGCATTTCTTCCGCCCGCTCCAGGGCCTCCGCTTTTTTGAGGCCTGCAAGCTCGTACACCTCGGCTACTTGGCGCCCGACACGGATAGAGGGGTTGAGGGCGCGAGCGGGCTCCTGGTAGACCATCGAGATCGTCCGCGCCCGGAGACGGCGAAGGGCGTCGGGGCCCATAGAGGCAAGATCTTGGCCGTTGACGGAGATCGAGCCCCCGGAGATCCGCCCGTTGCTCGGCAGGTACCTGGTAATGGCGAGGGCTGTCGTCGACTTGCCACAGCCTGATTCGCCGACGAGGCCAAAGGTTTGCTCCCGCCCGATGCTGAACGAGACGTCGCGCACGGCGAGGCGGTCGGTAGCGCGCACCTTGTAGGTCACATGAAGGCGGTCGACGACAAGTGCCGTCGCTGTCGTCGCGGCTGTGGCCGGCGGGGCTTGGGAGCTCATTGGGCGAGCACCGCCTCGATCGAGTCGCCGAGGAGGTTTACCGCGATCACCAAAGACGCGATGGCAAGTGCAGGGAACAGCGTCTCCCACCAGTAACCGGCCGCAAGGTACTGGTAGTTGGCGGCGATGTCCGCCCCCCAGTCCGGTGTCGGGGGTTGCACGCCGAAACCGAGGAACGACAAAGTGGCGATCGTGAAGACGGCGTACCCGAGGCGGACGGTGAACTCGACCAGGACCGGGCCCATAACGTTGGGCAGGATCTCCACGAACATCACGTGCAGGGTGGTCTCGCCGCGCAGGCGTGCGGCATCAAGGTAGTCGAGCTCGCGCTCCTGGAGCACGGCGGCGCGTACCGTACGCGCGATTATCAGCCCGAAAACGAGGCCAATTACGAGGACAAGTGTGAGGGTGCTCGTGCCGACCGCGACCACGAACAAGAAGGCGACGATCACAGTCGGCAAGGCGAGGGCGGCGTCGACGACCCTGCCGACGACGAGGTCGAAAATGCCGCCGATGTAACCCTGAGCGAGCCCGATGGTCGTCCCGACCAAAGTGCCGAGCAACGTCGCGAGCGGAGCGATCTTCAAGATGTCACGGGCGCCGACGACCACACGGGAAAGGACGTCCCGGCCGAGCGCGTCCGTCCCGAACCAGTGAGCCGCCGACGGCGCGCTATTGAAACTGAGGAGGTTGGGCGACGTGGCCTTGAAAGGGGCAAACGTTTGGCCGAAGATCGCGCACATCACCCACCAGGCGAGTATCAGAGCGCCTGCGAGGAACGTCTTGGTGCGCACGAGCTGGTGCAGGTGCTCGCGGCGGATGCGGCCGGCGGAGACGTCGAGCGCTCCGGCCGCTCCGCCGCGCCCGAGCGGGCTTGCCTCCGGGATCTCCTCCACGGCCGGGCCGACGCTCAACTCGCCCCTCCGACCCTGGTACGCGGGTTGAGCACCATGTAGAAAAGGTCGGCCAACAGGGTTGCCGCGATGTAGACGATGCCGATGAAGAGCACCCCTGCCTCGAGCATCGGGAAGTCCTTGTCGGTGGCCGCCGTAACTATCAAACGGCCGAGGCCGGGGTAATTGAAGAGGTTTTCGATGACAAAAAGGCCACCGATCAAATAGCCGGTCTGTGTGGCGATGACGGTCACGGTCGGCACGAGGGAATTACGCAACACGTGGCGGCGGATAACGAGCCAGCGCGGGAGGCCCTTCAAGGTGGCGGTGCGCACGTAGTCGGAGCCGAGGGCCTCGACCGTGCCCGCCCTTGCCATCCGAGCGATGTAGCCGAAGAGGATGAACACCAACGGGACCGCAGGCAGGACCAGGTAGCGGAGCTGGGTGAGCGGCGACGACCCGGGCGGCGCATCGGCAGTGACGGGGAGCACTTTTAGCTCGATGGCGAACACAACTATCACGACGATCCCCGAGACAAACTCGGGCACCGTCGAAAGCGACAGCCCGCTGACGCTGATCACCCTGTCGATCGGGCCACCCCGGTGGAGGGCCGCGGTCACCCCGCCCAGGATCCCGAGCGGCACCACGATCACGAAGGCGACCGCTGCCAGTTTGAGCGAGTGCCCGAGCGCAGGAAAGAGGAACGAGCTCACCGGCGCCTGGAACTGGTAGGAAGTGCCGAGGCTGCCTCTCAGCACCCCGGACACCCATCTCCAGTACTGCACGACCAGCGGGTGGTCGACGCCAAGCTTGCGGTCAAGGACCGCTACGGCCTGTTGGGACGCGAAAGGCCCGAGGATCGCCCGGCCGGGGTTGCCGGGGAGGACCTGGGCAGCCAGGAAGACGATGACGCTCAGGAGCAGCAATGTCAGGAGCGCCAGCCCGGTGCGCTTCAATGCGTACCGCAACATCTAGCGCTCACCTTTCACCTTGCTCGTCCCCTCGTCTGGGCCTCGTCCAGATTGGCGAACCTACAGGAGGGCCAGGGCATAACGACGGCCCGGGCCGATTGGGACCTGAAGCTAGCAGGGCAACCTCGTCAAAGGCCGGTCGCCTTCGTGCCGGTCCTTCACTTCTCCGTCATCGCCGCTTGAAGGCATAGGCTGTGGCCCGGAACCACCGAGACGGAGGGCAGATGGCGATAGCGACTACCAACCCAGCCACCGGTGAGGTCGTCAAGCTTTTCGACGAGATTTCCGGCGATGAGCTCAGCTCACGTTTGGCCACGGCAGTCTCGGGCTGGTCGCGACTGCGCCTGACCACCTTCGACGAGCGCTCCGCCTGGATGCACCGGGCGGCAGAGCTGCTCGACGAGGAGCAGGAAAGCGTTGCCCGTCTCATGACCACCGAGATGGGCAAGACCGTCAGGTCGGCAAGGGCCGAGGTGGCCAAATGCGCCCGTGGGTGCCGCTACTACGCTGAGCACGCCCGGGAGCTGCTGGCGGACGAGACGGCAGACGCGAGGGCGGTTGGTGCTACGGCCGCCTACGCTCGCTACCAACCTCTCGGCGTCGTGCTGGCGGTCATGCCATGGAACTTCCCCTTGTGGCAGGTGGTCCGCTTCGCCGCACCGGCCCTCATGGCCGGCAACGCCGGGTTGCTCAAGCATGCCTCCAACGTGCCGCAGACTGCCCTTTACCTTGGCGAGCTTTTCGAGCGCGCAGGCTTCCCCGAAGGTAGTTTCCAGGCACTTTTGATCGGGTCGTCGCGGGTCGAAGCCGTTTTGCGGGACCCGCGCGTCGCCGCAGTCACCCTCACCGGGTCGGGCCCGGCTGGGGCGGCGGTCGGCTCCATTGCGGGTGAACTGGTCAAGCCAAGCGTCCTCGAGCTCGGCGGGAGCGACCCCTACGTCGTCATGCCGAGTGCCGCCCTCGACAAAGCAGCTGCCGTGGCGGCGACGGCGCGCTGCCAGAACAACGGCCAATCATGCATAGCCGCCAAGCGCTTTATCGTCCACGAGGCGGTGGCCGACGAGTTCGAACGGCGGTTCGTCGAAAATATGACCGCGTTGTCTGTCGGTGACCCGCTTGCGGAGCAGACCGATGTCGGCCCGCTTGCTACCAGTTCGGGCAGGGACGACGTGGAAGAGCTCGTAGCCGACGCGGTCGCAAAAGGTGCCAAGGTGCTGTGCGGTGGCGAGCGCCTCCCCGGTCCTGGTTGGTACTACCAGCCGACGGTGCTGAGCGAGCTGACAGCAGAGATGCGGATGTACAGCGAGGAGGTTTTCGGCCCGGTTGCGGGGCTGTTCCGGGTGAAGGACATCAACGAGGCAATCGCGCTTGCCAACGCAACGGAGTTCGGCCTCGGGGCCAACGCCTGGACCAATGACGAGGACGAACGGGAACGCTTCGTAAGGGATCTCGACGCCGGTGCCGTTTTCATAAACGGCATGGTCACTTCTTACCCCGAGCTTCCTTTTGGCGGCATAAAGACTTCGGGTTACGGCCGCGAACTGTCCGCTCAGGGTATCCGCGCTTTCTGTAACTTGAAGACCGTCTGGGTTGGCGAGGGACGTTAGGGGCTAGCCGAAAATCTCGTAACTCTGCCTGAAAATTTTGTCGGTCAGGGCTGGGATCTGGTCATATATGGCTGCGGCTCGCAGGTAAACGTCGTGGTTGCCGCTGTCCGGGGTGAACGGCTCGCCCCAAGAGACCATGTTATGGACTGCCTCGTCCCAGCCGCCGTACAGGCCGGTCCCGACGGCGGCGCAGATGGCCGCTCCGAGCCCGGCGGAGCTGTTGACCCTCGCCCGACGCGCCGGGATCCCGAAAACGTCGGCGAAGATCTGCATAAACAGGTCCGAGCCCGAACCGCCGCCCGATATCACGAGGTCGTCGTGGGAGACCCCCAGCTCCGCCGCCATCGCGTTGGCGCACCTGTAGATGGTGAGCGCGATGCCCTCGAGGACCGCCCGGTGGACGTGGGCCGGCCCGTGGCGCACGTCGAAGCCGAGCATGGAGCCCTTCCTGAAAGGGGCGTCAGCCGGCGCCAGCCAGTCGAGCACGACCATCAAACCGTCCGACCCCGGTGGGAGCCCCCCGGCTTCTGAGTCCAGGTACTCCTCGACGCCGAGGCCACGTCGGGCGGCGCGCCCCCGCGCCTCTTCGCCCATGAGGTCCCTCCACCAAGTGACTGTCCACATACCCCGGCGGACCCCGTGGCTCTCATAAAGGTACTCGTGGGGGGCACAGGCGAAATTGACCCAGAATTGCCGAGTACCGGCGACGTTTTGCTGCCCCACGGACATGCTTGCTATGTAGGTGCCGAGTGACACCAAAAGCGAGCCTGGGGAGCGCAGGCCGCAGCCGAGGGCCTCGACCGCTTTGTCGTTTGCCGTCGCAATTACCGGCACACCTGCTGGGATCCCCGTGTGCTCCGAGGCCTCGGGCGTGACGTACCCGAGGAGGTCCCCCGGCATCACGAGGTCG
>DATJMJ010000102.1:0-7191 GCA_035508795.1 Acidimicrobiales bacterium | reverse complement strand
AGGTTAGCCCCATAGGTACCCAGGCCTTCGCCGACGCAGTCGGTCACGTTTGCGCACGTCACACGCATGAGTTGCACGGACGAAACACCGGTATAGGACACCTGGCGGAACCCCGCGGCCACTATCGGCTGGCCGGATGAGGTTGTCCCGGCCTGGGCAATGGTGGCGCCTCCTGCCAGCACGCCGGCGGTGCATAGCACGGCGAGAGCTCGTCGGAGCGATGGTCTGAGTGGTGGCCTGCGCAGGAGCGCGGCGAGGACCAGAGCAACGACGAGACTGGGCAGCCAACCTGCGCCAGCGCGGACCACGTCGTGCTGGCTCGCCCCGGTCGCAACGAGCGTAGCGACAAGCCCCAAGAGTGCCGCTCCCGTGAGCAGAAATGCCGCTTGCGTCATGAACAGCGACACTGGGCCGATCGGGCGACGGTCATTGCCCCGCGCAAATGCTGCCCTGTGCACGAAGGTGGCAATGCTGCCTAGGGCAACGACGATCGTAAGCAGGCTCATTGGCACGACGGCGGCCGCGGCTCGCACCGAGTCGAAACCTACTCTCGCTCTCAGACCGCTATCGACAGCCCCGGTGACATCGGGCGCCCCAGCGAAGACCGAGTACACGACATAGACCGTCCAGGCGGCCCCGGCACCGGCGCAAAATACCAAAGCAAAGCTGACTAAGAGGAAACCCACGCTCCCCCGCTTCTCCGGCACCGCCACCGGGACGCCGTTGCCGGCTTCTATGGCCTGCACACCTTCGTATCGGCGCCTCAAACGCCACGCTGAACGGGAGTCGGGACGAGGGTACGTAAGAAGTGCGGCCGCACGTCGGCGATGTGGGCTACCCGAGTTGCATTTTCACGACCTGCGGGGCTCAGGAGCGACCTGGGCGGCCAATTCCGGTGCGACCGTCGCAGAACTGATGGTTCGCCTCGGTCACGCGACGCCAACCGTTGCTCTTCGGTACCAGCATGCGCTGCTGGAGCGTGATCGCGAAATTGCCGAGCGGTTGGGCGCGATGATGCGAGCAGCCCAAAACCAGACCGATAGCAGCGTCTCGGTGGTGAGACCAATCAGGCGTATCTCGGACCACTAACGCACGTAGGACGCACGCGGCTACGAGTGGAATGTCTCACCCTCCAATCGAACCAGCGAAGTGGCTGCTCAGAAGGGGTGTCGGAGGGGGGACTTGAACCCCCACGGGCTTGCGCCCACTAGCACCTCAAAAGCCTGACAAATGTGTGGTCTAGTGAAGTCCTCGGAGTTTGGGCAGGTCAGGCGATGTGCATGGAACGTATATGTGGGGTCTGGAGAGGCCCGGAAGGGGTGGTCGCGCAGAGTTTCGATGACATTGCGGTGACGCGGAGGCTTGTTGTGACAAGCGCCGCCACCGGTTGGTGCCCCCCGGCAAGACTCGAACTTGCGACGCACTGTTTAGGAAACCGCCTACCTGGGGTTTGTCAGGTTCAGCCAGGATCCGTGTCGCGAAGAAAGTCCTGCTCGATGCCCCGTTATCGTTCACGCCGGCAAAGCTAGGTAGCGCGAGGTTCACGACGATTATGGGTGGTGCAGGTCAGACCGACGCTCGAACGCGTGGGCGATGAGCCGGCCTCAGTCGGAACCTATGCACGGTTCCGGAAGAGGCGTGGTACTAAGCGCTCAGCAGGGATTTCACGCCAACCCAGAGCGCCCGTTGAAGCAAACGTAGGGAGCCGAAGTGATCGCCGATCACGGAACCTTGGCCTCGGCAGGGTCGCCCACCATGACGGCGAAGATGTCCGGCTTCGCCACCAGTTCGCGAACGACGTGGACCATGCCGTCCGCTTCGGCCAAGGCACAGCGAAATGACGACGGCATCATTTCTGCCGTCATGGCTCTTACAACGTCGGGGTCGGCGCGGAATTTCTCCTTGAACTGGGCAAAGGACTGCGCCTTGTCCACGTACTGGCACGACCTCACCTGCTCGGGTTCCCAGCGGGATAGCTCTCGGCGCAGCACTGCGATCTCTCGGGTGCTGGCCGTCGGCTCGACGAAGGCAGTAAAGATGGCCCCGCTCGCCGGACGGGAGCTTGACGGGGTCCTGCCTCCGAGGGCCGTCGCGGCCAACACGCCAATAAGCACTACCACTGCCGCACCGAACGCCAGGACGGCTCGACGAGGGCGCAGGACCTGCAAGTGCTCCCTCGGTGCTGCTGGGACAAGGCCAACCGCGGCTCGGGTGCTCGTGGTCTCGCCAAAGGCGACGAGCTCGTCAGCAAGGTCGAGTACCTCTCTTCCATAACGACGCCTCCACCGCTTCGGGTAAAGCCGCAGGGCCCAGCTCACCGCTCGGCCGCTCACAGGACGGCCTCCCTTATCCGGCCGAGCCCGACTTCGGCTACCCGAGCGACCTCGACAAGTTCTGTCCGCAATGCCTCTATTCCAGCCGCTGTGACCCGATAGGGGTGTCGTCTGTCCTCGGCTGGGAGCGCCTGGACCAAGCCCGCCGCCTCCAGCTTGGACAGGCAGCCGTACAAGGTGCCAGGCCCCAGCCTGACACCGGCGAAAGCCTCGACATCCTTTATGAGCGCAAAACCGTGCTTGGGGCCGCTCGCCAGGCTCGTGAGCACGAGGAGGCTCCGGTCGGGCGAGCCCCAGCCGCCAGAGGTTCTGGGAGAGGACATCACTCCAGTTCCGATATACCGAAGATAGTGGTAGTGCAAGCCAGTTCAGCTAAAGGCTGAGGTGCTGGCACCGCGACAAATGGCGGCTGCACCGCGTCGCGGGCGCGTACGTTATGACCGCAGCGCCAGCTTGGCTTCTCTGGCGACTTAGCCCTTTTGTTGTCTTACATCTGTACCACCAAGGTGAAGTCCTGATGGGCCGTGCCCGCGGCGTTGGTGGCGAAAATGGTTATCGGGTAGGTCCCCGTTTTTGCCGGTGTCCCCGAGAGCACGCCAGAGCTGAAGGTCACCCCCTTGGGCAAAGCGCCTGTCTCTGACAAGGTCGGTGATGGGTAACCAGTGGCGCTTACCGGGAAGCTGAAGGACTTGTTGACCGTGGCGGTGTAGTGGTTGGCGCTCGTTATCGCGGGGAGCTGGTAGACGGGCTGGCTGAGCGAACCCGTGGAGTTGGTGAAGTCGGGGTCACCCTCGTAGGTAGCCCCGATGCTGTAGCTGCCCGGTGCGCTGAACTTGGTGAGGCAGGCGTAGAGCCCGAGGACAGGCTTCACCGCCCCGCAGCCGGCAATGGTCGTGCTGTTCTCGGTGAAGGCGACCGTGCCGGTGAGGGTGCCTGGGATGGTCCCCTTGGAGACGGTTGCCACGTAGACGACCGGTGTACCTACGAGCACCCAGCCAGGCGGCACGCCGTGGAGGGACAGCGAAGTCTGCGCCTGAGTGACTGTGAAAGGCCCGCCCACGTAGCTGAGGGCGTAATCGGCGCTCGGCGAGACGCTCAGGTCAGAACAGCTCGGGGCATAGATGGTGTAACTCCCGCCGGCGGTCAGGGCTGGGCCGATCTTGGTCGCCCCTCCGTTCACCTCGGTGCAGACCGGGGTGCCGCTCAGTACACCCTCTGGGGCATTGGATGTCTCGACGGAGAACTGTGGCTTGGAGGAACCGTAGGTCTGGCTCCCCTCGATGGTGGCGCTTACCGCGAAGGGCGTGACCGTGAGCGGCACCGTGTTAGATGCCGGCTCGGTTGTGTTGTCGGCGCTCAGGCTGGCGTTCACCGTGTAAGGAGTGCTGCTCGGCGCCAGGTCTATATCCGGGTCCGGGCTACAGCTCTCCGTAGTGGACGAGAACGTCGAGATCTCGCAGAGCGCTGTAGTCCCGTTGGCCGAAAAAGTCAGCGTGCCGCTCGTATTTGCGGGCACTCCGCTCTCGCTGAAGGTGGTGGTACTGGTGCCGTACTCGGCCGTCTGCGTGGTGGTACCGCCGTTGACCGAGATGGAAAAGCTCGGGTTCACGGTAATCGTCACCGTCGCCGGCCCAGAGGTGTAGCCGAGGTTGTCCGTCAGGGTGTAGGTGAAGCTGTCGGTGCCAGTGAAGGTGCTACTGGTTGGCGTGTACGTGAAGGACCCGTTGGGGCTAACGACCGCCGTACCATCGGTTGCCTGGGTGGCCAAAGCCGCAGTCCAGCCTGGGTAAGCAGGAGCAGTTGCGCCCGTGTTGTCATCGGTCTCCCCGCTCATAAGGGTCAAGGCTGGCTCGCTGAGCTGGGTGTTTTCTGTGGCTGTGAAGCTTTGGGCCGCGGCTACCGGCCACCCGAACTGCACAGAGCCTGCATTGCACGCCTGCCCCGACAGGCTCCCGATCCCCCGCTGGTCCGTCGTCGGGCAAAGTTGCACGGCCTGCCCGTTGACCATGACCGAAGTCGAGCTTGGGATCAGGCCGATGGCCGAGTTGGGGTAGAGGGGGAGGATGGACTCGGTCGGGCCACCGTTTTCAGCGAGCGGCCCGAGCGCCACCGTGGACGAGCTGCTGATGCTCCCGTTGGCGCTGCTCAGCCCACAGCTACCGTCGTCGTCCACGTTGTAACCGTCGTCGGTAATGGAGCCGCCGCAGTCAGGACCGGAGTTGTGGGCAATGATGTCCGCCGCAAGGTAGACCGTGCCTCCGTAGTTGTAGATAGCGCCATATTGCGACGTATTACCCGTGATTGTCGAGGCCACCACAGTCGTGGTGCCGCTGCCATCGAAGATGCCACCGCCGCTCTTCGAGGCGGTGTTCCCGGTGATGGTGGAGCCCTCCACTGTGAGAGTGCCATAGCTGCCTATGCCGCCTCCTGTGGTGTCGTTACCGCCTGTGATGGTAGAGCCCTCCACCGTCAGGTTGCCCCCGTTATAGAGGTCGCCTGTGATAGTGACCCCGGTGATGGTAGCTGTAACGCCGCTGTTCACAGAGACCGTTGGGTATGCGGAACCGCTCGCTTCGAGGGTAACGGCCGTGTTGGGAGTGACCGGTTGGAGGGTGACCGAAGTCGAAATGGTGAGCCCGTAGGAGCCGGGCGGGTAGCTGCCGGCTGCCAGGTCTATGATGTCGCCGCTCTGCGCGTCCGAGAGCGCCGTTGGGAGTGTGCAGGCGTCTGCGGCGTCGGAGCAGTTACCACTACCGATAGCGGTCGGCGACGCGTACCAGATCGTGGCTGCTGACGCTGGGGCCGCCGCCAGGACCACCGTGCCCGAGCACACCATCGCTAACCCGGCGCACAGCGCCGCTACCGATCTTTTCCGCATCGGGACTTTCAGCGCGAGCACCATGGTCATGTTTCGCCCTCCGTTGGCAGGTGCCCACAAGACATCCGTACCTTTGCGAGTAAAGGGCCAAAGATAACGTGGTAAAGCGCCAGCCGCAAGGGGAACGGCTGCTCAGCCGGCAGGATCGGGGGCATATTGACTAATTCCCTCCGCTTCCCGTGACCCTGTGCCGCGAGCTCGGCCGCCGCTGGGACGGTTGCCGCCCAGGTGCGGAAGTCCTTTGCACTGTGGGCTCCTCCGGTGGCTTGGCAAATGTAGCCGTTTATGTCGCTTGAGCGGACATAGGACCAACCCGAGCCGTCCTTGTACGCAAAGAGGTTGGCTTCGCCGCCCCGGCGTCGCTTCAGCGCCTTGACCACCTCAAGGGCTTCGTCGTCGGCGACCTCGACCTGCCTGCGGATGGGCTCTTTGGCACGGCAATCGAAGACCATGCGGCCTCCCCTCACCCGGACATGGCGACGTTGGAGGCTCGCGATACCGAAGGTCTCGTGCTGGCGGGCATAGTCCTCGCCACCTATCCGAAAGAAGCCGAGGTCCAACAAGCGGACTGCTGTCGCCACCACCCGCGCCTCCACCAGGCCGTCGAGGGCCAAGTCGTGGCCGACTCGGTCCATGAGCTTAGGCAGGCAACGCCCCGAACCCAACCACCCGCTCGAACTTCTCCCGGTCTCGCAATGTCCGCCAGGCGTCGAGGTAGAGGTACTGCCGCCTGCCGGCAGTATCGGTGCCGACCGCCTGTACATGGCCGTGCGGCCAGGGGCAGATCTACACGTCGGCCCAAGCCGGGGGGACCGCGAGCTTGGATAAACGCTCCAGCACATCGGCGTCGTCTACGGGCGCGCCTCCGTCCCAGTGAAGGAAAAACTCTTGCCGTGCCTTCGCCGGCGCACCCCGCCGAGTGCCAGTTGGAGCGCCGCCGCCTCGGCATCTCAGCCCTTATCCCTCCACTGGCGAGTTCTATCGGCAGTACTGGTGCTCTCGGGCACTGGGGGTATTGAGAATCGGCGCGCGGGGAAGAGAAGCTACCAGGCAGACCAGTAGGAGAAAGGAGCCCTAATGCCAGGCACGCGTGCCAGCGTGAAGAACGAGGAGCAATACGAGGCACTGAAGGACAAGGGCATGTCCAAGGAACGTGCGGCCCGGATCGCCAACTCCCCCGGCGCGTCGTCAAGGGGCGGCCACGCATCTGGCTCGGGCGCACGGCGTTCGGCAGCTTCGCAGGGCGGCACCACGGCGCAGAAGCGCGAAGCTGGCCGAAAGGGTGGTCGTGCTGCCGCCAAGAGCCGCTGAGACCCTCAACACCGAAGGATTTAGCTCCTAGTAGACCACCGATGCCGAGCCACGGCGTGCCTAGCCTGCGAAATCGCCGGCCGACAGCTCCCGCCGTAAGAACTACCACTATCGACCCCGAAATATCGTCTTCAAGCGCTGATTGGACGAGCGCCGGCGCGGGTAGGGTCCTGGCCGAGGCTTCTCCGACGACGCCTGAGAAGGTCCACATGTCTGTCCTCGTCATCGAGCTGCGCCGGCCCTGGGAGGATGACCCTGTCGAGGAAGCGGCGCTCACAGGACATATCTTGCAGGACGCCATCGTCGCCGGCTCGACTGCCGATAACGAGCGCCAACGACCAAGCCTGCCGCTTCCAGCTTGGAAAGACCCGTAAAGTGCCGGGGCCTAGCCGGACCCCGGCGAAAGCTTCGACATCCTTTATGAGCGCGTAGCCGTGCTTGGGACCGCTCGCGAGGGTCGTGAGCACAAGGAGGCTCCGGTCGGGAGAGCCCCAACCGCTAGAGGCTCTCATCGCCGTTTACGTCTTGGAAAGGACTTCACTCCATTTACGATATACCGACGATGGTGCTAAGGGCAAGGTTCTGCGCCGTCCCCAGCCCAAGCCTGCTCAATAAAGGACAGTTCCTACGGGGCTCGGAACACTGTCCAAAGTTCAGGAAGCCCCGCTC
>DATJMJ010000101.1:0-10018 GCA_035508795.1 Acidimicrobiales bacterium | reverse complement strand
CGCTCGTGGGCGGCAAGGTGGAAACGGGGCCGCACGGGGACGGCTGGCGCGTATCGGCCGAAGTGCCGGTCCCGGCATGAGGGTCGTGATCGCAGACGACCAGCGCGTCGTACGCGAGGGTTTGGCGACGATCGTGGGCGCTTTCGCCGGCGTCGAGGTCGTCGGGCTCGCCGCCGACGGCGCAGAGGCCGTCGAGCTGACAACCGAGCTCGCCCCCGACGTGGTCCTCATGGACCTGAGGATGCCGAGGATGGACGGGGTCGAAGCGACGCGGCTGATCAGTGAGGTGTCCTCGGCCAGGGTCGTCGTGCTGACGACGTACGCCGACGACGAGTCGGTCCTCGCAGCGCTCGCGGCCGGGGCGAAGGGCTACCTCACGAAGGGAGCTTCCAAGGAGGACATCCGCCGCGCCCTCGAGGCGGCGGTAGCCGGGCAGGCGATCCTCGACACGAGCGTCCAAAGCGCGCTCGTGAACGCGGCCCGCTCCCGTCCGGTGCGACCGGCCACGTTGCCGGACGGGCTCACGGACCGCGAGGCCGAAGTCCTCGGCCTGATCGCTCAGGGCCTTTCAAATGCCGAGATCGCAGAACGGCTTTTTGTCGCGGAGTCGACCGTCAAGACTCATATAAACCGGGTGTTCGCCAAGACCGGCAGCCGTGACCGCGCCCAGGCGGCTGCCTACGCCCACCGCAACGGCCTGACCTCTTAGGCGAGCCTTAGCCGACCTCCCGCCTGCCCTCCAGCGCCCGCCCGAGGGTCAGTTCGTCGGCGTACTCGAGGTCCCCACCGACCGGGAGCCCGCTCGCAATGCGTGTGACTTTGACGGGGAGCTCTCTCAGCAGGTTGGCCAGGTAGAGCGTAGTCGCATCGCCCTCGATGTTGGGGTTCATGCAGAGGATGACCTCTTTGACGCCTTCGTCGTCGAGGCGCGCAAGGAGCTCCCTGATCCGCAATTGCGAAGGGCCGACCCCGTCGATCGGGCTGAGGGCTCCGAGCAGCACGTGGTAGCGGCCCCGGAACTCGCCCGTTTTTTCAACAGCTATTACGTCTCTCGGCTCCTCCACGACGCACAGCACTGCCGGGTCACGGCGGGAATCGGTACATATGGAGCACTCGGCGCCCGGTTCGCCTTCGGCGACATTGAAGCACCGCCGGCACCAAGTCACCCGTGATTTGGCGGAGTTAATTGAACTGGCCAAGCGGGCAGCATCCTCGGGCGGAGATTTCAAGATGTAAAAGGCGATCCGCTGGGCGGATTTGGGGCCGATGCCCGGGAGCCTCCCGAGCTCGTCTATAAGTTCTTGGACCGGGGCCGCGTACATCGCCGGGTCAGCTGTCGAGCACCGAGCCCGGGAAAGCTTCCAGGACTCGCTGTTCGGGCGGGACCGCCGGGACCGCGGGCGCGTCGCGGAGATCGCTCAGGTCGTCCAGGTCGTACGTCTCGTCGTCGGCGGGAGGCGGTGCCGGGGCAGCCGCTCCATCGTCCACAACCAGCCGCAACGGCACCTGGACGCCGAAATAGGCGGTGAGAGCACCTTGCGCTTCGCTCAAGAAATTGCCCGCTCGCTGGAGCAGGCCGCGGTCGGGCAATGCGAAAACCGCTTGCGCACCCTGGGCATCCAGGAAGCGCCCGCCACCCATGTAGACCTGGGCGGGCCGGCTCAATTTGGCGATGACCGAGTCGCCCCAGGCTTTGGTCAACTGGTCGCGGGTCGGGAACTCCGCCGCGACCGCCCGGCCAGGAGCGGGAGCCTGCTGGGCCTGAGGGGGCGCCGTGGCAGGCGTTATGTCCTCGTGGGCCCTGTCCTCATGTGACGTTTGGGGCACGGCCGGGGGCAAGCCGGCGACGCCGCCGGCGCCCGCACCCGAGGGCACCGTTCTCACGCCACCTCCGCCAGTTTTCAGGATCGCACCGAGGGCGGCCTTGGCCTGGGCGGGCCCGGGGCCTTGCGGTGAAGTGGCGGGAGCTAGCGCGGGGCCCGGGGTGGGGGCGGAGGCCTGGGCCTGGGCCGGGCCGCCGGTTTGCCCCGCAGGCTGGTTGTTGGGGGCCGAAGATGGCTGCAGCTCGCCGGGTGTGGGAAGCGGCGGCGCGGGTGACGGGAAGGAGCCGTCCCTTTCGAGGATTTCGCGTTCTAGCCGCTCCACCCGTTGCAGCAGTGCCGAGGGGCTCGGGTCGAGCGGTGGGGAGGAGAGCCGTATCACGGCTACTTCCAGTGTGACACGGGGGTCGACGGAATCGCGCATGTCGACGAGCGCCTGGCCGAGCAGCTCCATGCAACGGACAAGGAACGGTAAGCCCATTTTCTGAGCCTGTTCCGCCAGTTGAGAGGTGGCTGCGGTCGGCCAGAGGACGAGAGCCGGCGCCTGATGTGCGAGGAAGGCGTTTCGCAGGTACTCGACGAGATCGTTGCCGAGCCGGCGCGGTTCACGACCGCCGAGGACTGCCCGGGCGACCGCCTGGAGCGAGCTGTCGACACTGTGGTCTGCAAGTGCTTCGACGAGCTCGGACAGCGGGGCGGTGTCGTCGTCGCTTTCGCCGACGGCGGCCAGCTGCTCGAGGGCGGACTCCGCGTCCCTGGCGGAACCTCTCCCCTTTTCGACCGCTACGGCGAGAGCTTCGGCCCCGAGACCGAGCGCTGCGTCGGTGTTGATGTCCTCGAGGAGCCCCTTCAGCACCTCCCCGTCGAGAAGGTGGAACTCGAAGTGCTGCGCCCGCGAAAGTATCGTCGGGAGCACCTTCTGGGGGTCTGTGGTGGCGAGGACGAAGACGACGTGGCTCGGTGGTTCTTCGAGCGTCTTCAGGAGCGCGCTGGCCGCGTCGGGCGTCAGCTGGTGCACCTCGTCGATGATGTAGACCTTCCAGCGACCGGGCGTGCCGAGAGCGACCCTGGACAAAAGGTCGCGCATCTCGTCGAGCTTGCGGTTGGAGGCGGCGTCGAGCTCGAACACGTCCATCGACGCACCCGTGCGGACAGATCTGCATGACAGGCAGGTCCCATCAGGTTCACCGCCTTGTGGTGCCTCGCAGTTGAGCGCCATCGCGAGGATGCGCGCCGTGGAGGTCTTGCCCGTGCCGCGAGGCCCGCTGAAAAGGTAGGCGTGAGCTACCCGCCCCTCCTTCACAGCGTTACGGAGCGCTTTTGTCACATGGTCCTGGCCCCGGACCCCGGAAAACTGCTGCGGGCGGTAGCGCCTGTAAAGAGCCTGGTAGGGCTGATCTTGGGCCCTGGGCTCGGCTTGGTCTCGAGGCTCCTCGGGCCCAGGTTGAGGTACGTCCAGGGTGCCGGCCACGACGTCCCAGCCTACGCCGCCTGCCGCCCGGGGCTGCCGCTTGCCACCCGCCCGTAGGGCCGGGCCCAGCGGTACGGCCATCACCGGCTGGGAAGCCCTCCCCGGCCGAAAGAAGCTATCCCCCGGGTGGCCACCCTTAGCATTGAGCAGTCATGGCCGTTGGTACCGCTCCGAGCGGTAGTCGCAGTGCCGAGGCTGGCGCGACTGGAGGGCTTGGCCTGGTGGCCGCCCGGCCGAGGCGCTGGCCACGAAGGTTGCTCGTACTGGTCAACGTCGTGGTCCTGGTAATGCTGGCACTCGGGGCCTCCGCCTACGGGTACGTGCAGTGGCGGTTCGGCCAGGTAAGGCGCGTCAGCGTTTCGGGCCTCACCCCGGCGGGCAAGGGCAGCCAGAGCCCCGCCAGTGCCGGTACACCCATGACGCTCCTGGTGGTAGGCAGCGACACGAGGGACCTCGGAAAAGGGGCAAGCGCGCTCTTCGGCACGCCCGAGGAGGTCACGGGCGCCAGGTCGGACACGATCATGCTCGTCCGCGTCGTGCCGAAGACTTCGAGCGTCGCCCTCCTGTCGGTCCCGAGGGACCTCCTCGTAAACGTGCCAGGCCTTGGCACGACGAGGGTCAATGCGGCCTTCGGCGGAGGGCCCAACCTGCTGGTGAGCACCGTGCAGCAGGACCTCGGCATCCAGGTGAACCACTTCGTCGTGGTCAATTTCCTCACCTTCACCCAGATCGCCGATGCCGTCGGCGGCGTCTACCAGTACTTCCCCGCCCCGGCACGCGACCTTTATTCCAATCTTGTCGTGCCGAAGGCCGGGTGCGTCCTCCTGAAAGGGTTCCAAGCGCTCGCATTCGTGCGCTCTCGCGAGTACCAGTACTACTCGGACGGCAGCTGGCAGTACCAGCTCGTCCCGGAAAGCGACCTGGCCCGGATCCAGCGCCAGCAGGACTTCATGAAGCTGGCGCTCAAAAAAGCCGAGCAGGTGGCGCCGACCAACCCGGTGGCGCTCAATTCGGTCATCTCCGGCATCACGGGAAGCCTCACGGTCGACAGCGGTTTTTCGACTTCGGCGATGATCAACCTCGCGCTCGGTCTACGCCATACCAATGTTGCCGGGATCCCGAACTGGACTTACCCAACAGTCAACTCGACATCGGTCCCGGGAGCGTTGGGCCCGGACCCGGTCCTGGACCAGCAGGTGGTCGGCGAGTTCCTCGGTTACGGGATGCCTGCGGTCCATACCACGGCGACGGCGGCCGCAAAAAGTGGCAACTCTGTAGCACCTTCCTCGATAGTCGTGAGGGTGCTCAACGGCTCGGGAGTAGCAGGCCAGGCTGGGCACGCCGCGAATGTGCTGGAGGGCCTCGGCTTCAAGGTGAGCGCGACTGGCGACGCGGCCAATTACAACTACAACTCAAGCGTTATCGAGTACGGGCCCGGTGACGTGGCGGACGCCAAGGCGCTCGAGGCGAGGATCCCGGGAGGTGCCGTACTCGACGAGGTGAACGCCCTGCCGCTTCATCAGCTTGTGCTCATCACCGGGCAGAGCTATTCGCTCCAGTCCTGGCAGCCGGGCGCGCCCGGGCCTCTCACCGAGGTTCACGGGCAAGGCACACCGGTTCTTTCAGTGCTGGCGTCTTATATTGCGGACGCCCCGACAAGTTCGTATGCCAACCCCGGCTATACGCCCGCTCAGCAGTCAGGTACTGGCGAAGTAGAGCCAGACTCGTCCTCGTACTACCACGACCAGTACATCCCGCCCGGTCTCGAGCCGGGCCAGGTGCCGCCTACCTGCCCGGACTGAACAACCGAACAGCCGGGTAATCGGGCCTTCGCGGACCAGTACACATCGCAGCGGACCGTTGCCGCGTCGTAGCAGGCCAGAAGGTACAAAGTGGGGGAGGGCGACTTGCCAGCGGGGCACTTGTGCCATCAACTTCGGTTGATGGACGAGGCTCTTTGGGAGATGGCCCGGCACCACGCGTACGGTTCCTTGGGCCTGGAGGATGACCCCGAACTGGCCTTCGCGGGCGTGCGGGCACTGAGGGGACTTGCCGAGTTCTGTGAGGGCTACCAGGTGCGCCGCCTACGCGAGGCCGGGTACAGCTGGGCGCGGGTCGCCACTTGGGCCGGCGTCAGCCCCCAAGCGCTGCATAAGAAGTAGGCCCGGGCCATCAAAATGACCGAGGGCCCAGCGACGTAGCTGCGGTTCATGCGCAGGGACAAGGCCAACGCCACCAGTGGTGGCAATGTCGTGCGTGCCACGTGCCAGCGCGCACGGCGCACGGACCTGAGCGCCCATTCACCCGAGCACCTGGCGGCCATCGCCCAGCGACTCAATCGGCGGCCACGAGCGAGCCTTGGGTGGAGGACACCGGCCGACGTTCCGGCGTGTCAACTACTCTGCGAATAGGTCGCGTGCTGCAACGGGCTAGCGAATTCGCTGCTCGCGCAAGAGGGTCAATTTTCGGTTGCGCTTGACAGCTAGACGTAGATTTGGTCCTTGAGCGAGGAGCTAGGTTGGACGAGCATTGAGTACGCTTGACTTCTGCGAGCGGCTGAGAGGCTTTGGCTCGTCAGTTTACGAGCGTCTCCGAGGTCCACAAGAGCGCGCGCTAGTCGGCTACGCCGAGCTTCGAGATGGGCGTGATTTGGCGATCGAACTGCCAACCGGCTACGGCAAGACGCTCGTGGCCCTGCTGATCGCTGACCTCGCCCTCGAGGAAGGTCGCACTGTCGCCTACCTGACAGGCACTAACCAGTTGGCCGACCAGGCCCTGATCCAAGCGCGACACCTGCCCGGACTCGAGGCGGTCAAGTTCTCATCGAAGAATTACCCTCCGGCTACTCTCGCTGCCTATCACGACGCGCTCGCGATCGGCGTCATGAACTACTGGACGTATTTCAACTCGAACCCAAAGGTCGAGCCCGCTGACCTCGTGATTTTCGACGACGCTCATTTGGCCGAGCAGCCCCTTGCCGGAATGTTCGCGATCCGGATTGATAGGCGCACGCAGGGTGTGCTCTACGAGCGGCTATGTGACTTGGTTCTGGCCCATACGGACCTATATCCATCGATCGAGCTGATGCGCGAGGATGGCGCAGGTCCGGGTGTCCCTCCCGAGCTACTGGCATTTCCCCACTGGTCCGCGATCTCGGACAGCGCCGCCGACATTCTCACCAGCGGGCTGCCGGCTGATGATGCCCGCTTCCTGTGGCCAAGGGTACGTCCGAACCTGCGGGCTTGCGGAGTTCTGATCGGCCCCTCGGCGATCGAGATCCGCCCATACAATCCTCCGACGCAGACGCTGCCCGGCTACCGGAGCGCCCGTCAACGGCTGTACCTCTCCGCCACGCTCGGGACCATGGACGATCTGCAGCGCCGCCTCGGGGTCGCGCACGTCGTCAGCGTGCTGGACGACCCGGTAGCCGAAAATGAGGTCGGTCGGCGCCTATTTCTACTCAACCCGGGTGACGCAGCGGCACTCGACGATACGCCGGTTGCGTTCGTCCTAGCCCAATTGGAGCGCACTGGCCGGGCCACCTGGTTGTGCGCTTCCCACACCGAAGCAGATCAAGTCGAAACGCTGTTGGCTGACCACAATCTCGCCAGCTACCGGCTCCGCGGCGGAGGAGACGACGGGGCGATTGAAAGGTGGTCCGCGGATCCTCGGGGGCACCTCGTCACCGCCGGCCGCTTCGATGGCCTCGACCTTGCCGGTGACTTGTGCAGGCTCGTCGTGCTACCCAGCGTGCCGGCGGCGAGCACCGAGTTCGAGCGGTTCGTAATGGCGTACCTGGGCGACGCCACCTTCATGCGACATCGTGTGGGCCAGCGCGTCACTCAAGCTCTCGGACGAGCCAATCGCCGTGGCGGCGATTGGGCTATGTACCTCGGGCTCGCGCCCGGGTTCGGGACCCTCCTCGCTCAATCAGCGGTTCGCCAGGCGATCCCACTTGACGTGCGACCTGTGGTTGACGAAGCACTTGCCCGACTCGATGGCGGGTGGGCGCGGGCACACCACGAAGCCCGAGAGTTCTGGGCGACGAACGGCACCGCTGGCTCGGCCTCGCGCCAGGAAGGCGCCACAGCGCGGGTTCGTCCCGGGCGAAGTCGTCCGGCGGCCACAGCTGGAAGTGCGTCTGAGGAGGTGGCTGCCGTCACCCGCCTTTGGCTTGGCGACCCCGCTGGCGCAGCCGGAGCAGCAACCCGGGCCGCTGTCGCACTGGACGCGGCCGGCGAGGTCGAGCACGCCGCTTTCTGGCGGTACGTCCAGGCGCAAGCTCTATATGAAGAACGAACCGCTGGCTCCACCGGACGAGCTATCGAAGCGCTGCGGATCGCCACCCAGACGGGCACGGGGACAGCATGGTTCGTCCGCCTCAACCGGGTGCTAGCCGAATTAAGGGGTCAGCAGGCGGCGCGGGTCGACGACCAGCCCTGGACCACCTGGGACGAATGGGTGTCGGAGGCGGGCACGGCCGGCGTGCGCCGTGCCGTGGATCGGTGCCGCACGGAACTGAGCGGGACCCACGATCAACAGGCAGAAGCCTTGGAACTTCTGGGAAGGATGGTAGGGGTCAGCTCTTACCGGCCAACGGGGCAAAGCGTCACCGATGCCATCTGGGCCTGGGCCGAATCGCGCAAAGTTGAGCGGCGGCTGTGGGAAGTCAAAACTGGCAATCCGGACTTGCTCCCTCGTGAATGGGTGGATCAGTCCCTTGGCCAGATTGCCGATTGCGAGTTGTCCAGCCGCTTGCGTGTCATTGGGTGTCTTCTGACCTCCTTGACGGACGTCGCGGACGAGGCCGCTCACGCGGCCCGTGACTCGCTTTGCCTCGTCCATCGGGAGGCGGCGCAAACTCTGGCCGACATGGTCGGCGACCGCCTAATCGATTACGCCGAACGATGTCGAGGCGGAAGCGCAGCCGAGCGTGGGGCCGCCCGCGAAGCGGTCGAGCCAAGAATGCCAACCGGACAGTGGTTGGGAGAACTCTTCGGTCCCTCAGGAGGGCGGCTCATCCGACACGACGACGTTCAGCCTTTGTTCCCAACGTAACCACCCAGATTCAACGTCAATTGGTACCCCGGGGCATTTCTCATCCCCCTTCACGTCAGTGTGCCTAATGGCCGGGCGCCGGCCGGTACCGGGTGCTAGAAGCGTGACGACCGGTGCCGGGGAACTGGTTTATTAGGCGAGCGTTGGGCCTTCTAGTGCGATGGTAGTACGGGCGTGGCCAAGGGGCGCTTAGTTAGAATTCGAGCCGAGTTGGCAGCATGCAAGGTCGCTGCCGTCGAAGTTCCGCATCGTCGGACCGAGAGCCACGCGCCAGCGGGGCCCAGGATGCGTTCTGTGGTCCCGGGGTGCTCCCCAAGAGAGCCCTTGGCGCGGCCCCACGCTCCGTCGTCAGTTGCCCCGGCTCGTCTGTAGCGAGACCCGGCGAGTCACTGGTCGTTGCCGCTCTAGTGGCAGCCCGCATCAGGGAGACTTGTCGCTTTCTGCTCGACACCAAGCCGACAATGTTGCCAAGCTGCCAACGAGCCGTGTTCAACTGGTCAAATTGGCCAGTTGAACACTTCCGCCGGTCTACCAGCGCACTGTGCCGGGCGCCATCCGAGAGCTTGCACAATGGTGCCAACGAACACCGCTCGGTAACGGCTCGCTCATCGCGGCGCGTGAACTCTCGAAGAACTACTCGAGTAAACGTCGTGTTCGAATTGACTACCTTTTTTAGGTTCGCTACACTCCGGGGCGGTGGGTGGCACCAAGGATCGCGAGGGTTTAGCAAGGACGCAATCCTAAAAGGAGGCGTTATTCCATAGGTTTTGCATACTCGCAAGTCCCGTCATGCTCTTAGAGTCGAGTTTAGTCGAACAACCCTCCTCATTTTGTTCCTCGGCTACCTAGCGAGTTGCCTGGGAACCGGTGGGCGTGCGCGGTTGAAGTTAACTAAGTTTGTTGTCCCTCAGCCACTCTATCGCGCCTTGCAACCTGGCCGTCATACCTCTTCATTACAGGACGGCATTGCCTCGGAATAAAGCCTCGGGTTGCCTTCGCCCATTCATTGGTTAGAAGAATGCGGCGAGGAATGTGTCTCGCTGACATGTTTCTCGTCATTGATATCGGGCTTTCGGTTCCTTGACGAGAATCTATTCGCCTATCGCCTGGGTGTAGGTAGGTCGGCATGGGTCCTCTCTGGGTGAGTTCTCGTTTATTTGCGGACGTTCTTATCAAACGCCCCGCGCTAACGGCGGGCTGGTCCTGGAAAGGGCTACAACAATGAAGTTCAGGCAGCGGGGGCGAGGCTCATATCCTCAGGCGTCACAGCGGGGAGGCCGCGATAGCCAGCGCACCAGGCGGGCCGTTCCCCGCTTGGTAGCGCGTCTCGCTAACTACCGACGCACCACTGCGCTCGGTCTAGCCACGACGGTCGTCGCTGGACAATTATTTGTCGCGAGTGCCGTGATGGCGGGGGTCGTCATCGGGCCAGGCTTTTTCGGTTCTCGACCCGCCTACGCTTCCGAAAGTGTTTCTCTTGTAGGTTCTACGACAGTCTCGGCTGGTGGCGGCGCCGGTTCGTTGACTCTGAGCACACCCGGAGGCGTGATTGCAGGTGACGAGCTCGTGGCGATTCTCGGCGCAGCCGGCGTTGGCTGCTGCTCCTACAGTCCGATCGAGGCCCCAGACAGCTCCTGGACGCCGGTCGAGCTGAGCGGCACCCCCGCTT
>DATJMJ010000100.1:0-9247 GCA_035508795.1 Acidimicrobiales bacterium | reverse complement strand
CGGTTCGGAAAGGTAGGCGAGACGCCCCCCTGCCCGGCCCGAGCCGGCGAGGCGGACACGCAGTTCGGCCAGCCCCATCGTCCTGGCCAGGAAAGGCTTCACCACGTCGACCGCCTGGATGCGGGCGAGGGGCAGCTTGCGGGCGTCGCGCCTCAGCAAACCTGTTTCGATCCGTAGCGTCGGCCCGTCGAGCGCCCACCTCGTGACCATGTACTTCACAGTCCCGGTCAGTACGGCCGTGAGAGCGAGCGCGCCCAGCACGATGAGCAGCGGCGTATCAGAGAACGGTTGCTTGAGCACTGCCTGCTCGGTCGTAATGACGGCCATGAGGATGATGGAGCGCCCGCCCCCCACCGCCGGCGTCAAGGGGTGGAGGCGGTGCCAGACGACGGTGGGTTGCGCAGCCGCCCAGCCCCCGCTCGGGCCGTCCGGGCTTTTCAAAGCCCTGCCGCCCGTGCCTCCCCGAGCTCGGCAAGGCGGTCCCGCAACCGTGCCGCCTCTGCCTGTTCGAGCCCCGGGATCCTGGCGTCGCTGGCAGCTGCCGCGGTATGGAGCTTGACCGTCGCCAGCTTGAAAAACCTCTCCACGGGGCCGGCTGTGACGTCGACGAACTGCATCCGCCCGTACGGCACTACCGACTGCCTGCGGAACATTACGCCGCGCGCCACCACGAGGTCGTCTTCGCGCTCCCTGTAGCGCCAAGCGCGGTACCGGCGGTAAACGGGGTACAGCAGGGCAGCGCCGGCGACGAACACGGCTGCGGCCGAGATCATCAAACCGGCCGAACCATTTGCCGCCCCCGCCGCTGCCAGGACCGCGGTAATCACCGTGGTGACCAGCCCGACCTCGACGCATCGCATCTGCCACAGCCGCGGCGACGGCGCCATCCACGTGGCGCCATTACCCAGGGCGTTGACGGGGCTGCTGTTCACCACTGCCGCGACGGTACCCCAACCGGACCATCGCGCCCACTGGCCCCGGCACCTTTTTCACATGGCGCCGTAGCATCGGCCTCCATGCCTGAGCGTCCTGTCGGGAGCCATGGCGCGCTTTCGAGGACGGTAGCCGCCGGTGCCGTGGGGACCGCCGGCGGGGCCGTGGCCGGAGGTGTGGACCTCGGTGGTACGGGATCCCGCTTCGTCGTCGTCTCGGGAGGTCACTTGCTCGCTCAGTCCGGCATGCCCACCGCTCAGCTCGGGGCCGGTGGGCAAGCTGACCGCACCCGTCGCATGGCCCGGGCCCTCCGCCGGCTCGTACCCGATGGCCACCGGTTGGCGCGAGTCGGCATAGGGGCAAGTGGTCCGGTGACCATGCCCGACGGCGTCGTCCGAAACTGGGCGACCCTGCCGCAGTTTTCCGGGTTCGACCTTGTCGGCGAGCTCGCCGCGGAGCTCGGTGCCCCGGTGGCGATCGACAACGACGCAGTGGCGGCCGCTCTCGGCGAGTACCACTACGGCGCAGGGCGTGGCTGCGGTCGGCTACTGGCGGTGACGCTCGGCACCGGCATCGGCGCTGCCTTCTTGGTGGACGGGCAGCCGTTCCGCGACCGTTTTGGCCAGCACCCCGAGTGCGGCCACCTCCCGGTGCTCCCCGGTGGGGAGCGTTGTTACTGCGGTTTGACCGGGTGCTGGGAAACGACGGCCTGCCGCAGTGCCCTCGAGTCCGGCTTCAAGCAGGCAGCCGGCATTTCAGACCTGAGCACCGCCTACGCGCGCCTCGAGGAGGGGGACGCGGACCTGGAAGCCGTTGCCATCGAGTACGGCCACGCCTTGGGGCGGGGACTGGAATTATTGAACGTCGCTTACAGCCCCGAACGGGTCGTGCTGTGCGGGAGCGTGAGCCGTTTTTTGCCCTACTTCGCCAAGGGGATGAGAGCGGAGTTCGAGCGAAGCCCTGGCTTCGGCGGCGAGCTCGAAGTGGTGGGGTCCGAGCTCGGCGACCTCGCGGGCGCGATAGGAGCTTGCGTCCTCGGCCAGCCGATGGAGGCCGGCGGCGCCAATTAGCTCCACCCGGGCCGGCCGTGTCAGATCGAGGCCGTGACCTTTTGGCCGAAACGGAACTCTCCGGGCTCGATCCCGCGGGCTCGCGCCAATTTGCCGGCCAGCAGCTGGGCAAGTTTCGCCCCGCACGCCGACCGGCCAAGGCCATCGGGTGCTCCCGTGGCGACCGCCCACGACGACAAAGGCACGGCTGTCGCGGTGTCCACAGGCAGGAGGAGCGCCTCGCTGCGCACAAGTTCGAGCGCAAGGCCGGACAGCGACTTGTCGTCGGTCCCCGTGCCGAAGACGACCGCGACGAGCCCGGGCCCTGCCAGCTCTATCGGGCCGTGCCGGAACTCTCCGGCGAGGTAGCCCTCGGCGGGGAGCTTGGCGACTTCTTTCGACAGGAGCGCCCCGATGAGCGCGTTCTCCAGGGTTGCCGTCGTGCCAATAAAGGCAAAGCGTTGCGAAGGCAGCCCGAGCGCGCGAGCGGCAAAAGCGCCGAGATCCGGCCGGAAACCTTCCAGCTGGTCGGCGACAGCCGCGATGCGCTCCACGGCTGGGGCGTCGTCGCCGTGACGCAGGGCGTTGAGCGCCCGGTAATGAGCCGCCAAAGTCGATATGTAGCTCTTGGTGCTCACTGCTGCTTCCTCGCCGAAGGCAAGGGCGACGACGACGTCCGCCGCCCGGCCGAGGGTACTGGTGGGGACGTTGGTGGTGGCGAGCAGCGTCGCGGTCCGCGACGTGCGGCCGCGCTCCAAAAGAGCGACCACCTCGCCGCTCTCACCGGATTGTGAAGTCGCCCAAACGAGGACGCGCCCCGAGAGCAGCTCGGGCGCCCCGAGCAGCTCGGCGGTGCTGACCCACCATGCCGGCCGGCCCTCCGAAATGAGCGACAGCCAGCTGTGGCGGGCGGCGAAATGAGAGGCGCCCATGCCGGTAAGGACGATGCGGTCGTAGCCGTCGAGGTCGAGCTGGCCGAGCTCGCCGGGCAGGCGGGCCGAGGCGAAGGCCCGCAGGGCCGCCGGCTCCTGGTCGATGTCAGCCTCGAACATGTTCGGTGGTGCCACTAGAGCCCAACCTCCTCGTGGTCCTCTGCCCCGGGCCCGCCGTCCTCGCCGAACGCTCCAAGCGCGGCCGGCCTGGCCGGCCTGGCAGGCGTGGCCGGCGTGGCCGTAACCCGCACCTCGAGGCCACGCGCCTCGAGAGCCGAACGCTGCTCGTCGGTGATCGCCGAGTCGGTGACGAGCAACTCGGCAGCAGCGAGGCCGCAAATTCGAGCGAACGCCGTCTGGCCGATCTTGGTCGAGTCGCAGGCGACGATGCAGCGGGAGGCGGCTTTGAGGGCGGAGCGCTTGACATCGGCGTCGTCGGGGTGCCACTCCGTGAAGCCGTTATTGGCGTCGGCCCCGCTGACAGTCATTATGTAGAGGTCGAAGTGGTAGTCCTCGAGCATCCGGCCGGCGGCGGAGCCCACGAGGGACTGCTCGCCCGGCCGCACCATCCCACCCGTCACCATCAGCCGGACCGAACCCGACGAGACGAGGGCGGCGGCGACCCGCAACGAAGGCGTACAGACGGTGATCTGGCGGTTGGCGAGCTGCTCGGCGATGGCGATGCCGGTCGAGCCGGCGTCGAGGACCACGGTCTGGCCGTCGTCCACCAGGCCGGCCACGGCTGAGGCGACCTCCCGCTTGGCGGTAGTCCGCAGTTTGGCGCGCACCGCGAAAGGCGGCTCGTAGCTGCCGCTGCTGATGCGGGTCGCCCCCCCGTAGACCCGCCGCACGGCTCCGTCCGCCTCGAGCAGTGCGAGGTCACGCCGCGCCGTCACCACAGATACGCCGAGCTCGGCCGACAGCGCGTCGATGTCGACCCTCCCGGTCTCCGAGACCCTCTTCAGTATGCGCTCGTGGCGCTCGTGTGGGCGCATTGCTCCCGCCCTGCCCCCTTGACGTTGGTCGTTGGTCGTGGTCGTTGGTCGTGGCGTTACCGCCGCCGATCAGATCTGACGACTGATCTTACATCAAAGGTGATCAGCTCTCCAGGGACAGCGGCAGGTAGCCAAAGTGACCTATGAGCAGGCTGAATGAGGATTTTTGGATTGGTTTACGGTCCTGGCCCGATGGTAATCCGGGCTTGCCATGGCAGAAAGGGCTTGTTACGATCAGCAGAACGGTTCGATCTATCATCTCGAGTTATCGGTTCACACACTTTGACGTTGGGTTGATGGCCGAGCAGGTGCGGCCGAGGAGGGAGTGTGAGATGTCATGCGAGCAGTAACCCGTTCTCTTGCAGCCGGGAGCCTGGTCCTCGGGAGCGTCACGGGGGCCGCCGTCCCCGCATCTGCGGGCTCGGCAAAGCAGGTCGACCTGACGATGTGGCAGCAGTGGGGCGGTGGTCACGAAGAAGCGGCGCTCGACAAGATCATCAAGGAGTACGAGGCGCTCAACCCCGGAGTGCACATCACCGAGACCCCGGTCACAAACTCGGCCAAGATCTTGACCGCGATCAGCGGCGGGACACCTCCTGACATCGTCGACCTCGGGACGTCGCTCGAGATGGGCGAGTGGGCAAGCCGGGGGGCGCTCCTCCCGATGGCGCCGTTCATCTCTTCGTCGCACCTCGCCACCGGCGTCTATGTCCCCTCAGCCCTCGACGCGCTCACGGTCAACGGCCAGCTCTACGGGTTGCCCTTTATGGACTTCGACGTCGGCCTCCTTTACAACAAGGCCCTTTTCAAACAAGCCGGCCTCAACCCCAACGACCCTCCGACCACCACCGAGCAGTTGCAAGCCGACGCGTTCAAGCTCACCAAGCAGGACAAAAGCGGCCGGATCACCCAGCTCGGCTTCCTGCCTGACTACCCCGGCCAGTCCAATGGCCAGGTATGCACGCTCGAGGACATGGGGTGGGACTTCGGCGGCCAGTGGTACAACCAAAAGTCGCACGCGATAACTGCAGACGCCCCGCAAAATATCGCCGCCCTCCAGTACGAGGTGAGCTTCTACCAGAAGTACGGCGCCGAGAACATGGCCAACTTCGAGAGCAGTGCCGGCGCTTACCTGACGGCCAACGACCCGTTCGAGTCCGGCAAGCTGGCCATGGTCTACGACGGCCCATGGGCCCTGCAGTACATCGAGGCCAACCGGCCGAGCATGGCCTCCGAGATCGGCGTCGCACCGTTCCCCGCTCCGGCGGGCATGTCATCGCTGCGGGGTACGACGTTCATCGACACCAACCCGCAGGTGATACCGCGCGGTGCCTCCGACCCGAGCGCGGCATTCGCGTTCATAAAGTGGGAGACCACCAACCCGCAGGTAACGGCAACGTTTGCCCAGCTGGTCGCCAACCTTCCCCAACTCAAGCAAGTACCGAGCTTCCCGCTCGCCAACGACGCCCGGTTCCGGATCTTCATCAACGAGGCTGACTCTCAAAACGCCCACGTGTGGCCCCAGTTGCCGTACTCGACCCAGTACGGGGTGCAGCTCTGCGAGGCTCAGGCTTCGGCGCTGTACGGCAAGACGACCGCCGCCAAGGCGATGAGCTCACTGCAATCGGCAATGGAGAGCGCCGCCGCGAGCGCTTAGAGCGGGGGGCGGAGCCCGGTGCGACAATCGACCAGCCGCGGCACGATTGCCGAAAAGCCGAGCCGGCGCTTGCGAGTATTGCGAGGGCCGCTCCTTTTCCTACTGCCCTGGCTGGTCGGGTTCATCGGGCTGACCGTCGTCCCGCTCCTGCTGTCGCTTTACTGGAGCTTCACCAACTACGACATGCTCCAGCCCCCCCATTGGGTCGGGACGGCCAATTACGTCGGGCTGGTGCACGACCCGCTCTTCCGCACCTCGGTCATAAACACCGGCTTCATGACCGTGATCGGCGCGCCCGCCGGGATCATCCTCGGCCTCGGCTGCGCCTTGCTACTGAAGCGCCCGGTACGGGGCTCGGCCTTTTACCGCGGGGCCATATTCGTGCCGGCGGTGGTCCCCTCTGTGGCGGTCGCCGTCATCTGGATATGGATCTTCAACCCTGACTACGGGTTGCTCAACGCCGCCCTCGGCGTTTTCCACATCAAGCCTCAGGGGTGGCTGGCCAACCCGGCGCTGTCGAAACCGAGCCTGTTGATCCTGCTCCTGTGGGAAGCCGTCGGCCAGATCATGGTCCTCATGCTCGCCGGGCTGAAGGAGATCCCGGGCGAACTCTACGAGGCAGCTTCTCTCGACGGGGCCAAACCTCTCCAGAACTTCCGCTACATAACCTTCCCCCTCCTCGGGCCGGTCCTGTTTTACAGCTTGATCGTCTGGATAATCTTTTACCTCCAGTTTTTCACCGAGGCTTTCGTGGCGACCGCTCAGGACCTCGGTGCCCCCGTCAACTCGACGCTGTTTTATTCGATCTACATCTACCAGAACGCCTTCCAGTTCCTGAAGATGGGCTACGCCTCGGCAATGGCCTGGATCCTCTTCGCCGTCACGATGGTCATAACCATCACGCTGTTCCGCCTGCAGCGGCGCCTGGTGTTTTACAGAGGGGAGCAACAAGCGTGAGCCTGCACGAAGGCCTGCTCAAACCCGGTAGGCAAAAGCACCTGCTGACGAACAGTGCCCGCCACGTGGTCCTGATCTGCCTCTCGGCGGTGTTCCTGCTCCCGCTCCTTTGGATGGTGGCCAGTTCCTTGAAATCCAACTCGGCCATCTTCGTGTACCCGCCGCAGCTGGTGCCATCGCACCCGAAGTTCGCCAATTACCGCAAGGCCTTCGACTACATACCGTTCTGGCTCTACTTCCGCAACAGCCTCATCGTCTCCGGGGCAACCATCTGCGGGATATTGTTCTCCTGCGTCCCGGCCGCCTACGCCTTCTCGGTCCTTCGCTGGCGCGGGAGAGACCTCGTGTTTTACGTCGTGCTGGCAGGGATAATGCTCCCCTTCCAGGTCCTCATGGTGCCCCTGTACGTGATGTACAGAGACCTCCACTTCCTCGGCACGCTCCTCCCCCTGATCGTCGCTCCCTTCTTCGGCCAGTACATATCCTCGGCCTTTTCGGCCAGCCTGGCCATCTTCTTGCTGCGCCAGTTTTTCCGCTCGCTGCCCCGCGAGCTGATAGACGCCGCCCGCATCGACGGGGCCGGCGAGTGGGCCACGCTGCTGCGGATCGTCGTGCCCATCGCCAAGGGCGGGCTGATAACCGTGATGCTCTTTTCGTTCCTGTCCAGCTGGACGGACTTCCTCGCCCCACTCATCTTCTTGAACAAGGGCTCCCTCTTCACCCTGTCGCTCGGCCTGCAGCAATACCAGAGCCTTCACTTCACCGCCTTCAACTACCTGATGGCAGCCGCCTTCGTCTTCGCCCTGCCGGTGCTGGTCGCCTTTGTGTTCGCCCAGCGGTTTTTCGTCGAGGGCATCGCCCTCACGGGCCTGCGCGGGTGAGGGCGCCCAGGTGGCTTAGGATCGGCGTCTGGGGGGAATGCGGTCGTCATGGGAAATATGCCCGTTGGGTTCGCTCTCGAACTGGACGAGAGCCGCCCGCCGTACACGGTCATGGCATTGAAGGGCGAGGTCGACGTCGGCACGGTGGCGGTGGTCAGGGAAAAGCTGGTCGACCTGGCGAGCCGTGGGCAAAACCAGCTTGTCGTCGACCTGGAGGGCGCGAGCTTCCTCGACTCGGTTGGCCTCTCCGTCCTTGTCGCCGGGCTAAAGCGCGCCCGCAGCCAGGGCGGTGAGCTGGCACTCGTCTCGACCCGGCCCGTCATCCTCAATGTCTTGCAGGTAACCGGCCTGACGAGGGTCTTCCCAATCTTTGGGACCGTCGACGAGGCCACTCGCCCCGAAGCTAGATAGCCACCCCTCGGATAGACGCGTCGAGGACCTCGGCGATGTGGGCCGTGCGGACCTGCGACCCGGCACGCTCGAGGGCGCTGCGGATCTGCATGAGACAACCCACGTTGCCCGAGACCACGACCTCCGCCCGGGTGCCGGTCACCGCTTTGGCTTTCAGGTCGCCGAGGTCCATGGCGGTGCCGGGCTGCAGAAGGTTGTACACCCCCGCCGACCCGCAACAGGACCGGTCTGCCAACTCGAGCACTTCGAGCCCGGGCACCTCGCTCAACAACTTCCTCGGCTGTTCGCGGATCCCCTGGCCGTGCTCCAAATGGCAGGCGTCCTGGTAGGCAAGACGTGTTTTGATGGCGTGGCGAGGTGCCCGCGTCCCGGACGCGACGAGGAACTCCGACAGGTCGCGTGCCCGGCTCGAAAGCCAAGCGGCTTCCTCAGCGGCGGACGTACCGCCCGAGACGAGCCGTGAGTACTCTTTGACCGTCGACCCGCAACCGGCGGCGTTCACCACGACGACGTCGACGCCACTTTGTTTGAAAACATGGGCCGTCTGCTTTGCCAAGCGTGCCGCCTGAGCCTCACGACCCGCGTGCCACGAGAGCGCTCCGCAGCAGCCCTGTCCAGGCGGGACCACGACATCGAACCCTTCTGCGGCAAGCACGCGGGCGGTTGCCGAATTGATACGGGAGAAAAAGACGCTCTGGATGCAGCCCGTCAACAACCCGACGGCACCCCGGCAGGTGCCTTGTGCCGGCACTCTTGGCGGGAGCCGCTCGAGAGGTGACGGTGCCGGCGCGAGCGACTCCATGGCCCTCAAAAACGGGGGCAGCCTGGCTGCCGACGTCCTTCGCAACAACGACCGCAAGCCGGTGGCTTCTGCGAAGGCCAAGGGCAGGCGTGCCAGCCGGAGACGCCTCGGGTACGGGAAGAGGGAGAAGATGACCGCCCGGACGGCACGCTCGTCCCATGGCCTTCGGGCCCGCGTCTCCACTTCGGCCCGCACGGCCTCGATGACCTCGCCGTAGCGGACTCCGGACGGGCAGGCGGTGACGCATGCCATGCAAGACAGGCAAGCGTCGAAGTGCCTGGTGGGGGCACCTTCGAGCGGCTCCCCGGCAAGCACCTGGTCCACGAGATGGATACGGCCGCGGGGCGAGTCCATCTCCTCCCCCCACAACTTGTAAGTCGGGCAGGCCGGCAAGCAGAAACCGCAGTGGACGCAGTCGTCGACCAGGACCTGGAGCTTGGCTCTTTCCTCGGGCCCCACTGTCAAATCCCGCCTACGAACCGGCCTGGTGAAAGCCGGCCGCAAGGGTCGAACTGCTCCTTGATGCGGCGCATCAGCCCCACCCCGGGGACCGGGCCCCAAACATCGAGCGACGCCTTGAGGGCCGCTGGCGCCTTTAGCACCGTTGCGTAGCCGCCGCACTCCCCTGCA
>DATJMJ010000099.1:0-15919 GCA_035508795.1 Acidimicrobiales bacterium | reverse complement strand
GGGCAGCCGCCGCAAGAACTGGGCCAGCATTTCGCCCTTGCCTTTGGCGATCTTTCAGGCATTATTGCCCGGCTGGGAGATCACGGCTTCGAGGCGAGTGAGCCGGTCGTGTCGGGGACGAGCCTCCAGGCGTTCGTCATCGACCCGTCGGGGAACCGGGTCGAGCTGCACCAACCCGGAGGAGCCGTGGCAACAAAGCCTTAGCACCCAGGCCTTAGCCCGGGTCGCTCAGGCCCGCCAACCACACCCGGGTAACTTCGCTCACCAGTTGCGCCGGCTCCGCCCAGGCCCTCTCGTCGCCGTAGACCTCGCTGAGGGAAACGAAATCGAGCGGGTCGCCGTGGCTGAGCACCGCCGTGCCGACGACCGCCAGCACGGGCCTGCCTTGCTGGCGCGCCATTGCGGCAACCCCTCCGACAACCTTGCCTGCAAGAGAAGTCGGGTCGAGCCTGCCCTCGCCGGTGACGACGGCGGTCGACCGGGCTATCGCGCCCTCGAGGCCGAGGGCCGTCGACACCAGGTCGAAGCCTGGGACAATCTCGGCGCCGAGCGCCGCCAGCCCCCCCGCCAGCCCACCGGCGGCGCCGCTACCCTCCAAGCCCCGCACGTCGATCCCGAAGCGGTCCTCATAGCCCGCGGCAGCTTGCTCCAACCGCTCCCTCAAACGAGGGACGAGCTCGTCCCCTGCGCCTTTTTGGGGCCCGAAGACGCTCCCGGCATCGAGGAACCTGGTCTTCACGTCGCATGCCACGCGCACGGTGGCGCCCGAGCGCGCAAAGGGCCGCCAGCTCAACGCCTCGAGCGCCCCCGCGCCGCCATCGGTCGTTGCAGAGCCTCCCACGGCAACTATCACGTCCCTGGCGCCCTGGTTTATTGCCTCGGCTATCAGCTCTCCGGTACCGCGGGTGGTCGCTCCCCAGGGGTCGTTACCCTCGCGACCCCCGGCGAGGGCAAGCCCGGAGGCGGTGGCCATTTCGATGACGGCCCTTTCGCCTTGCAGCCTCCAGCCGGCGGTTACGGGGAGGCCGAGGGGCCCGGTGACTACCGTAGTCTTGTTGGCTCCGCCCAGTGCGTCGAGAGTCCCTTCGCCACCGTCGGCCAAGGGCAGCTCCAGAACCTCCCAGCCGGCTGCCGACGCTCCTCGGGCCATCGACCGGGCGACTTCACGGGCCGAAAGTGTGCCCCGGAACTTGTCCGGCACCGCCAAGAGGACCTTAGGCAATGTAAGGCACCGTCACCGGGCCTTCGGGGAGAGCGCATACGAGCGCGTCGCCACCGAGCTCGAGGACTGTGCTCGCGACGTCGTGGGTCTGCTCGAGATGGACCTCTTCGATCTGGGCGTCGGTGAGGTAACTCGTGCTGACGACGACCCGCGCGCGCTGCATGATCGAGGCAAGCACTTGCGCTTCCCATTGGTCGGGCAAGGTTTCCTGGCGGCTGGCTATCGCCGCGAGGAGCGCGTCCGGTGACGACGCCGCAACGAGCTCTTCATGGAACAAGCCGTGGTCAGGAAAGCCGTCGCGGCACTCCGCTACGCAAAGCACCGTCCCGCCGGGCTTTACGACTTGGGCACCGGCTGACATGCCCTTTACCGATTGGTAGAGGTTTTGGTCGAGCGGGAAGCCTGCATTGGAGGTAACCACGACGTCAAAACGGGCCGGTACGGGCCGCATCGCGGCATCCCGGACCATCTCACACGCCCGTGCGTGCATCTCGAACAGGTCGCCGCCAAACGCTTTCACCACCTGCTGGTCACGGTCGAGGACGACGTCGAGGGCAAAATCGACCCCGGTGGCTTGCGCGATCGAGCGGACGTCGTCGTGGACGGGGTTGCCAACGGTCACTCCCCAGCGTGCCTCGGGGTGGCCGATCCGGGCCGCATCGTGCAGCACGAGCGTCGTTTCGAGGCCGGCGAGCCCGGGCGCAACCATCTTCGGGCCTCCCGAAAACCCCGCAAAAAAATGGGGTTCTACAAATCCCGTCGTTATGCGCACGTCCGCGTCGAGCCACTGCTTGTTCAGCCAGACAGGCACATCCCGGCCGAGCCGGCCGACCCAGGTCAGTTGCTCGGGGTCTCGTGCATCGTGGTTGACGACGTTGACGGAGCTCAGGACCTCGTCACCGAACATCGCCCGCAACTCGTCGGGAGAGTTGCCCCTGTGCGTCCCTGTCGCAACGAGGACGACGACGTCTTCGGGGCGGATGATCCCCTCGAGTTCTTCGAGGACGGCTGGCACCACGACTTTCCTCGGCTGCGGGCGCGTGCCGTCGCACACCGATATCGCGACTGTCTGGCCGCTCCGCACGCGCTCGCCGAGAGGAGGGCCGCTGACGGGGTGCCTGAGCGCATTTCGCACCTCGCGGCGCGCATCGCGGGCCGCCTCGACTTCTCGAGCTTTGACAACGGTTGTCCGGCCATCGGGCAGCTCGATCTCGAGGCGCCCGCTCCCGTAGGCAAAATCTACTCTCATTGCGCACCGATCCTACGCCCGGACCGCGAGCCTCGTGCCCGGAGCGCACAAAAGCTAGGCCCCGAAGGCAAGTCCTGGCCGAAACGGGGCCGCGGCCGGACCGCTAGGAACTGCTCACCTGCAGCCAGCGTGCGCTTTGCAGCACCGGCTTCAGCTCCTGTCCGACGACCGCTTCGCTATTGCTCTGCGGTGTGAAAGCCAGCTCGGTAACGAGCAACTGGTTGCCCCCTGCCGAGCCGGGCACGAGACCGTCGAACACAAGCGCCGCCCAAAGCTGCGCCCCGCCGCTCTGAGTCGACCCGGTGAAACAGATCTCGGCCCCTCCTCCCGAAATTGCAGGCGTCCCCGGGACGCCGCCCGACTGCGGCTCGCTACAGACGCTTACGTCTTGGAAGTTGGAGTCCGACTCGAAATTGGAGATCTGTTTGTCGAATATGTCCGACAGGGTGTCGGACGGCGAGACCTGCTGAGTCGAGAACACCGCCGAAAGGCCATCGGGCCCAACGAGCGCGAGCGAGGTCGAAGTCGAAGAGCTGTCCTTGGACCAACCCGAGATCAGTGTCACGCTCACGACCGAATTTGCCACTGCCTGGCCGCCGCTCGAACCGGCAGGGACCGTGGTCGCGGGAGCCGCCGTCACCGGGGGCGCAGTCGTAACCGGAGGCGCAGTCGTAACCGGGGGCGCAGTCGTAACCGGAGGCGCCGTTGGGGATGTCGTGACGGCCGGGGCCGTCGTCGATGTCGCCACAGTGGGGAGAGTGTGCACGGCAGGAACTGTCGTCGTCCCGTTGCCCGGGCTAGTGGTCGGCGTCGGGCTCGTCGTTGTTGGCGAGCCGAGCGGGATATGGGGCGGGGTGGGCCCGTTGTTGGAGAGGACCTTAGGGACGATGAGGCCTGCTGCGATTGCTACTACCAGGACGGCGAGGATGCCGCCCCCGAGCGCAAGCGGGCTGAGCCGGTTGTGCGGGCCCGAGGGGGGGCCGCCCGGTGGAGGGCCGTAGTAGCCACCCGGAGGGTAAGCCCCCGTCGGAGGTGTGCCGCCAGGGGGGAACCCGCCCCCGGCCGGAGGGAATGCCCCAACACCCGGTGGGTATGCGCCGGGGGGTGCTCCCCCGCCCGACGGCGGCAACGCGCCAGCAGCGGCAGAAGGGACGGCGGGAGGGACCGTCGGGAAAGCCGGCCCCGGTGGGTACTCCCCACCCGATTGAACGGGCTGGTCCGCCGGAGGCGCACCCGCCGGAGGCGCACCGGCGGGCGGTCCCGCACTTGGCGCCCCCGGGGCAGCCCCTTCGAGAGGTGCGCCGCATCGCTCGCAAAACAGGGCGCCTTCGGCGGCCGGCGCCCCGCACCGCGCGCAGGCGCTAGCCACTTGTACCGCCCCCGGCCGGCTGTACCGGCGGACTACCGGCTGCCGGCTGCGGAGCCACTTCCGCAGTCGCCGACCTCGGGCCCGCACTGATCGCCCCGCCACACAGAGGACAAAAGCCCGCAGCGCCGACGGTGCGGCCGCAATGCGGGCACGTGACGACCCCGAAACCAAGGTCGCGCGCCTCGTCCAGCAACGAGTCGTGCACGAGATGGCGTATGTAGACAAGAAGGCCGCCCACCGCTGCAGCTTGGAGGAACACGACCACGTACCAAGAGACCCCGCTGTCGAGGAGCACTTGCGACACGAGCGAGAAGACGACGTGGCCTCCAAGGGCGATCGGTATACCGATCAGGTAGAGCGGCTCTTTCAACCGGCGAGGCCGCCAAAGCACGGCGGCGACTATGCCGGTACACGTCGCTTGGACGAGGGGGACGAGGATGCTCACCGAGAGGATCTCGCCGAGCCAGTTGGCCGAAGATGTGCGGACGCCCTCGTGGGCGATCACGTTGGAAAACTGGATGATTGTCTCGGCAGCAGCGAACCCGAGACCTGCGGCGACGCCGAAGGTCAGGCCGTCGATTGTCTCGCCGAACTTGTTTTGCCCGCCGTTCGCCCAAAGGCCGAGCAGGGGCAAAGGTTTTAGCACCTCTTGGACCAAAGGGAGGACCAAGGTCGTTGCCAAGAGGTAACTGGCAGGCACCGACAATTTGTCCGCCGGGCTGTGCTCGACCGAGTCGGCGACGATCGTGACGATCACCCCTATGACAGCGCCCGCAACCATCGTCAGCCCGAGGACCTTGGCCGGTTCGTCCCGATAGACTTGGGCCTCGTAAAGGTAAACGAGGTAGAGCGTCGGCACGAGGACTGCTGCGCAAAGGATCGATGCGACGATCAACCCGGCGCCTACAAGAGCCACGATCACCGCTATCCCGCCGATGAGGGCCCAGCGGAACTCGTGCACGCGGTGGCGGGGCAGGTGCGGCAGGAGCGTGGAGACCACAGCCGGCTGGCTCACGTGCTCGCCGGGCTGTGCTGCGTAATCGCTGTAGCGGGTCTTGGCCGACGGGCCGCCCGAGGACCGCCGCGCTCCGCACCAGGTGCAGAAAGCCTCGTCGGGCGCGTCCTTGCCGCAGTTTTGGCAGGGGGTCACGTTCGGGCCGTGCTTGTCTGGTTGGCGCCGGCGCGCATGGCGTGAGAGCGTAGTCGGCGGGCGGCGGTGGCTGCGGCGCCACCTGACCCGCCATAAGCCCCTCGGCCTATCGGCGCAACCTGGCAACCCACGGGGGCATGGAAGCCCTCAAAAATGTGAGCCGCCCGACGTCTAGCCGAGCGGTGCCCCGGGAGGCAACGGCCTGTCGCCACCCTCGACGCGGACAACAACGCGGTAAGCAATTTCTTCGCAGCTGCGCCCTACTTGGAGCTCGTAATCCCCCGGGTCGACGTACCAGCCCGGCTCTGTCCTGTGCAGGCCGCGCCGTTCGCTGCGGTCCCTGCGCGGCCCCCTGGCCAAAAACGCCGTCCAGTTTGGGTCGGCTACGTCGTAGTAGGCGAAGCTCCGTTCGTTGAACACCGCCCGCGCCGTCCCCTTCTCCCCGGGCGCAAGGTGGACCTTGGCGAAGCCTTTCAAGGCCCTCCGGGGACGGGACCTCCCGCCGGGCCCGTAATTGCCGCCGCCCGGAGGCGCTACATAAAACTGGACGACCTCGCTCCCCGGTCTCGTCCCGGTGTTTTCGACGTCCACCTCGACCGCCACTTCTCCTCCCTCGCTCAATGTGGTCGCACTCAACCGAGGAGGGCCGATCGCGATCGTCGTGTACGACAGGCCGTGGCCGAACGGGTACAAAACTGGCAATTGGCGTGCCTGGTACCACCGGTAGCCCATGAGCATGCCCTCCCCGTAGCGCACAGTGCTCGATTCGGCCGGGAAGTTACCGAACGCGGGCGTGTGCTCGAGTTTTTGCGGCCAAGTGAACGGCAGCCGGCCGCCGGGTTCGGCATCGCCGAGGACGACGTCTGCAATAGCATTTGCGAGCTCCTGCCCACCGAACCAGCACTGGAGAACCGCAGGAGCACGTCCTGCGAACGGCAAGCTGACCGCCGAACCCGTGTTGACGACGACCACCGTGCGCGGGTTTACCTCCAGGACGGCCTCCACCAGGGCCGCCTGCTCACCCGGAAGGTCCATGGTGTCGCGGTCATATCCCTCCGACTCCCAATGAGCATCGGTCCCAACGACCACGATGGCGACGTCGGCTTCGCGGGCGGCCTCCACGGCCCGTCCCAGCCCCGAGCCGCCGCCGGCTTCGTAGGGCACCGAGGTTGCATCGCCAGTACGGGTCGCAAATGCTTCGGCCAGCGAAAGCGAGTAGTGGGGCGACACCCTGGCGCTCCCGCCACCCATTACGGCAAGGTTGGCGGCGTTGGGCCCGATCAACGCGATGCGATTGACCTTTTGACGGTCGAGCGGGAGGAGCCCGCCGTCGTTGCGCAGCAACACGATCGACGCCGCAGATGCTCTGCGGGCCACGGCACGGTCGTCGGAGGTGTCTTGGGGAGCCTCGGCATCGAGCGGCGCGTCGAGAGCGCCGAAACGTTCGAAAACTGTGAGTGCCCTGCGTACTTTCGCGTCGAGCGCCCCCTCAGCCACAGTGCCGTCGCGTACGGCCTGGGCAAGTGCTGGGCCGAAAGATCTGGCAGGGCCCGGCATTTCGATGTCCAGGCCCGCCTTGCCGGCGTCCTCGGTAGAGCACAGGCCCCACCAGTCCGTCATCACGAGGCCTTCGAAGCCCCACTCGCTCCTCAGGATCTGCTCCAATATGCGGGCGTCGTCAGGCACGTAGCGGCCGTTGACCCGGTTATAGCTCGTCATCACTGCCTGCACTCCGGCCTCGCGAACGGCAAATTCGAAAGGCAGGAGGTAAAGTTCTCTCAGGGTGCGCTCGTCGACTTCTGATGAGCAAGAGCGGCGCTCGTGCTCAGTTTCGTTGCAGACGAGGTGTTTTACGGTCGCGACCACCCCCTCGCCCTGCACTGCTTTGATGTAAGCCGACCCAAGTTTTGCCGAAAGGAAAGGATCTTCGGCGAAGGCTTCGAAATTGCGCCCCCACAGCGGGTGACGGTGAAGGTTGACAGTCGGGGCGAGGAGGACGCGGGCCGACTTTTGCCGGGCCTGGCGAGCCACTACGGCGGCCGCTTGGGCGACGGTACCTGTGTCCCACGTAGCGCCGAGGGCAGAGCCCGACGGTATGCAGACCGACGGCGTCAGGCTCTCGCCTCCCTCGCGCGTCGCCCCCCGTGCGCCGTTGGGCCCATCTGTCATTTTCACCTGGCCGATCCCAAGACGCGCGACGCCTGCGGTATGCCAGGTGTCGGCTCCGGCCGTAAGCGCCGCTTTTTCGTCGACGGTCATGGCGGCAACGAGCGAGGCGATATCCCGCCGCCCCGCTTGCGCTTTTTCCGAAGCGTCCTCGCTAGCAGTACCGGTCATGTCAGCAGCCCTGCTTTCTGTCCCTCTTCGGCGCTCCCCGCCAGCCCCTCGGCCACGTCCGGGCCGCGAGCAAAGCTAGCAGCCGCCTCGGGCCAGGCCAGCGGCCGCCTCGGGCCAGGCCAGCGGCCACCTCGGGCAAACCCAGCCCCCCGGGCGCGGGGGCGCCGGGTGGCGGCGGTGGCGCAAAAGGACGGCAAGGCGCGCGCCCGGGTGGCCGACCGGGCGGGCGGCCAAGGGCGCACAAAGTTGGCGAACCACTGCGCACGCGGTAGCAGGGCACGCGCGGGCCCAGTTACGCTGGTCGAGTGACGACGACAGAGCCGCGACCGGTCACCGAGCGCTGGAAGGCAGAGTGGGCCGAGCTTTACACCGAGGTCGTGACTTCCGGCCTCTGCACAGGCTGTGCGGCTTGCATCGTCGCGTGCCCCCACGACGTCCTCGGGTACAACACCGAAGCCGGCGCCTACAAGCCCTTTCACCTCGAAGACGAGCTCGGCCCCGGTGGCTGCGTGCACGGGGTGAAGGGGTGCACGAGCTGCACGAGGGCCTGCCCTCGCTTCCGGGGTTGGGAAACAGAAGCAGACACCCAGCTCGCCGGCAGGGTGCGGGCACCCGAGGAGCAGTCGGGGATTTCCCGTACGGTCCTGCTGACGCGTGCGTGTGACCCCGAGGTGGCCGGAGCCGGCCAGGACGGCGCCCTAGTCTCGGCGATCTTGATCTGGTGCTTGGAGCACGACCGCATCGACGCCGCCCTCGTTTGCCGGCTCGAAGGCGACGCCGCCGGCTGGCACCCGGTACCGGCCGTGGCCAGGAACAGAGAAGACGTCATCGCGGCGGCCGGTGGCCGCTATACCTATTCGGCAAACATGCTCGGCTACGCCGAAGCTGTGGCGGGCGGCGCCGAACGGCTGGCGCTGGTGGGGATGGGCTGCATGACCTCGGCACCCGTTGTGATGCGGTCGCGCAAAGCCGGCAAGGTCGCGCGCCGGCTGGCGCTTTCGTTGGGCCTCATGTGCTCCAAGACCTTCGACGACGCGATCTTCGAGGAGTTTTTCGAGGCCCAGTACGGCCTGCCCCGAGCGAGCATCGCCAAGATCAACATCAAGGGCGTCTTCCAGATCTGGTGCCACGACGGCTCCTACCACGAGGTGCCGCTCAAGGAAGGCCACGCCTGGACACGCGAGGGCTGCACTTCCTGCCCGGACTTCGCTGCCGAGCACGCAGACATTTCGGCCGGGGGCATCGGCGAGTTCCAGGGGTGGACCCTTACTGTCGTCCGGAGCGAGCTCGGCCAGGAGATCGTCGACGAAATGGTGGCAGCCGGCGTGATCGAAACCCGTCCGGGCGAAGATGACCCGGCCGCTCTTGCCCTGATGCGGAGGCTCTCAACCGCCAGCCGGCGCCGCTGGCCGCTCACCGCCGACCCGAGCCCGAGGATCGGCGTCCCGCCCCCCAAGACGCCGTCTGTGGCGTCAGCAGTCGTCGACGCTGTCGCCGCAGCAGAGCAAACGGGGCACCAGCAGCCTTCAGCGTCCTAGCCCACCCGTTGGCGACGAGGCCGGCCGCCCCAACGACCGCCCCGGCTGGCTAAATTACTCGCTACTTCCCCGCCCTGCGCTGCCAACGAGTGGCCTTCAGCATCTTCTTGTGCTTCTTCTTGCGCATCCGCTTGCGCCGCTTCTTGATCAGGCTGCCCATGGCGGCCAGCACCCTATCACATGTTTTTTCCCCGCCCGCCCGGCCGGCCGGCGGCCCGGCCACGGTTGTGGCCCTATGCGGTCCCGAGCCCCGTCCGGGACACCCTCACAACGGTCCGGCCCTCGCCGGGGAAATCGCCCCGGACAAACCACGTCGAACCGCTCCCAGCCAGGCGGGGCACCTGGCCCGTTGCGTCCCCCAACTTGTCGCGCCAGGCGGCCAGGCGAGGCTCTACCCTCAGTGCCGGCGGTTCCAGGTCGTTGAAGTTGTCGGAGCAAGGCCCGCCCATCTCGTCCCACGCCCGGTAAACAGCAGCCGTCGAGACGCCGAAGGGAGGCACGACCAGCGTGTACGCCTCCCCCTCCACCTCGCCGAAGGGGAGCACCTCCACCTCCTCGCCCGCGCCGGTGACACGTGCCCGCCCTTGGCCGCAAAGACAGAACGGGACGTCCGACCCGAGCCGGCTGGCCAACCCGACCCCTTCTGGGCCCGACAGGCCCGCCCACCGCAGGACCGCGGCTGCGTCAGCCGACCCTCCCCCGAGCCCTGCACCGGCCGGGACCACCTTGTCGAGCCGGACGAAGGCACGCCTGCCGGCGAGTGCCAGCGCCCTGACGACAAGGTTGGAACTGCCGGCAGGCACGGAGCCGTGCCCGCCGGTGACCGCTCCGGGAGCGACGGCGACCTCCAAACCGTCGCCGGGAAAAAACCAGAGCGTGTCGGCGAGGTCCACCGTGACCATCTCCGCCTCGAGCAGATGGTAACCGTCCGCCCTGACACCGGTCACCCTCAACGACAGCGTCAGCTTTGCGGGCGCGCTGACCTGATCAGCGGCCGGCGTGCCGGGCGAACCTGAGCAGCTCGTGCCTCCCCCCTCGCTCACAGTCGGGAGGAGAGCCCGCAAACGGCAGCGGCCAACCTCCCCCAATCCTCGACGGAGAGCTCCTCGGCCCTCGCCTCTTCTTTGATGCCGGCCGTGGCGAAGGCGCCCGGCGGCGGGGCCAGCGAGGACAGCGCTCGCCGGAGCATCTTGCGGCGCTGGGCGAAACCGGTCCGCACCACTTCGAAGAACTGTCCCGAGGGGACCACCGATCGGCTGACGGCCGGCTCGGCCCTTCTTTGGATGCCGACGAGGGCGGACCCAACTCGTGGCTTCGGCACGAAGACAGATGATGGCACCCCTCCAAGGAGCGAGGCCTGCGCCCAATAGGACACCTTGACCGATACCGCCCCATAGGCAGCCGAACCGGGCCCCGCCACCAAACGGTCTGCGACCTCTCGCTGGACCATGAAGGTCATCCGCCCGATGGCGGGCACACCGTCGAGGAGGTCGGCAACGATCGGGGTTGCGACGTTGTAGGGCAGGTTGGCTACGAGCGACCATTCCTCGGGCCCGGCCAAAAGCGTTGCCCAGTCGAGGGTCATGGCATCGGCCTCGACGACCTTTACGGCCGCCCCGGGTGCCTTGGCGGCGAGGACCGATTCGAGCAATGGCACGAGGCGGCGGTCCCGCTCGACAGCCACGACAGATGCGCCTGTCTCCGCCAATGCGAGGGTGAGCGAACCGAGCCCGGCGCCCACCTCGACCACGTGCGCCCCTGGCCCGATCCCGCTCAGGCGTGCCACCCTCCGCACCGTGTTCGGGTCGGCCACGAAGTTCTGGCCGAGGGCGCGGCTTGGCGAGATGTTGTTTTCTTCGAGGAGCCGGAGCACCTCGTTGCGGGTGAGGGTCACCCGGACGGCACGAACCCAAAGACCGCCTCGGCGGACGCCCAGGTCGACGCCTCAAGCTCGTCAGCGTTGGTGCCTTTGGCGGCCGCTACCGCCGCCCCCACGAGCGGCACCCACTGCGGCGAGTTTTGCTTGCCCCGGTGCGGGACGGGCGCCAGATAAGGAGAATCCGTCTCGACAAGGAGCCGCTCGAGCGGGCAGATAGCAGCAGCTTCCCTGATCTCACCGGCATTTTTGAACGTGATGATCCCGCTGAAGGAAAGCCACGCGCCGATCTCGAGCGCCCGCCGGGCTTCTGCGGGCCCTCCGGTGAAACAGTGGAAGACCGTCCGCTCCGGCATGCCGGCCGACCGCAGGATGTCGAAAGTGTCGTCCCATGCCTCCCTGGTGTGGACGACGAGGGCAAGGCCGAGCTCGTTGGCGAGCGAGACCTGGGCGGCAAAGGCCTCCCTTTGCTGGGGCCTCGGAGAAAAGTCGTAGTGGTAATCGAGGCCGCACTCGCCGATGCCCACCAGCTTTTCGCTCTTGTGGAGGAGGGGCTCCAGGGTGGCGACGCCTTTTCTTGCATCGTGGGGGTGCAAGCCCACCGTGGCCCATACTCCCTCGTAACGTGCCGCCACCTCGAGAGCGATCGCCGACTGCGCTGCGTCGGTCCCGACCGTCACCAGCCTGGTCACCCCGGCGGAGCGGGCCTCTTCGATGGCGCCGGTCTCGAGCCCCTCGTACGGGATATGGCAGTGGCTGTCGCACCACATCGCTGTCAGGCGGCGATCCGCGGGAAGAGCGGCTCGCCGCGGACCACTGCGAGGCCACCCGGGTACCCGCCCCACTCGGCGGCACCGGGCAGGAGCGCTTCGGCCGGCTCACCGTCGAGGCCGATCCTCCGCCAGATCTCGCCGGCGGACCTCGTGAGCGCAGGGCTCGCGAGCACGGCGACGAGCCGGAGGACCTCGAGGCAATCGCCGAGCACCGCGTCGACTTCGGGGCCGGGCTCGGCCCGCCAAGGTTCGGCAGCCTCCAAAGCAGCGTTGGCCGCCCGTACCAGGCGCCACGTCGCTTCGAGAGCCTCGCTCGGGGCCACCCTCTCCCACGCCGCCGAGGCTTCGGCGAAAACAGCCGCCGCTACGGGAGAAAGAGGACTGTCCGCTTTCGGGGCTGGGCCGACGCCACCGCATTTCTGGGCGACGACGGCGCTTACGCGCGCCAGCAGGTTGCCGAGGTTGTTTGCGAGGTCGGCGTTGTAGCGGGCGACCATCCCCTCATAAGAAAACTCGCCGTCCGGGCCGAAAGCCTGGTCCCGCAGGAAGTGGTAGCGGTAGCCGTCGACCCCGAACACCGGCACGAGGTCGCTTGGCGAGATCTGGTTGAAGGCGGTCTTCGACATTTTTTCGCCCCCCACAAGCAGATAGCCGTGGACGGAGATGCGATGAGGAGGAGCGATGCCTGCCGCCATGCACAAAGCGGGCCAGTAGACGCAGTGAAAACGGAGGATGTCCTTGCCGATCAGGTGGTGCACGGCAGGCCACCAGGTCTGGAAACGCTCTTCGTCCGCCCCGTACCCGACCGCCGTCGCATAGTTGATCAGGGCGTCGTACCAGACGTAGAAGACATGCTTGGGGTCCCACGGGACGCGCACTCCCCAATCGAGGGAACTGCGGGTCGCCGACACGTCCTGGAGGCCGCTCTTTATCAGGCCGAGCGCCTCGTTGCGCTTGCTCTCGGGCGTTACAGCGCCCGGGTTGTCCGAGTACCACTCGAGCAACCGGTCGGTGAAGGCGGACAGGCGGAAAAAGTAGTTTTCCTCCTTGAACAATTCGACCGGGCGCCCGTGCACCGGGCAGCGGCCGTCCACCAGCTCGTCCTCGGTGTAGTAGGCCTCGCACGCTACGCAGTAAAGGCCCTCGTAAATCCCGGGCGTTATCCAGCCGTTGTCATAGGCCGCCTGCATGAGCGCCTGCACCGCATGGTGGTGGCGGGGCTCGGTCGTCCTGATGAAATCGTCGTTGGAAATGTCGAGCAACTGCCACGCGTCCCTGAACCGGGCACTGTAAATGTCTGCTTGCTCTTGAGGGGCCAAGCCGTTTGCTTCGGCAGAGCGCTTCACCTTGAGGCCGTGCTCGTCAGTCCCGGTGAGGAACATCACGTCGTCGCCAAGCAGCCGGTGCCAGCGGGCGAGCGCGTCCGCGGTGACCGTCGTGTAGGCGTGCCCTATGTGGGGTGCGTCGTTGACGTAATAGATCGGCGTGGTGACGTAAAAGCGGGCCACCCGCTCAGGGTACAGGCCCGTCGCTCGGCCCCCGCCCGGATTGGGGAGGCACCCCGACCACCACGACGTACTCGCCCCGAGGCTGAGCGCCGCGGGCGCGTTGCGACAGCTCGCCGGCACCGCCCCGCCAAACTTCTTCGTGGAGCTTTGTGAGCTCACGGCACACGGCGAGCGGGCGCTCGGCGCCGCACGTGGCTGCGAGGTCGTCCAGGAGGCGTTGCACCCTGTAAGGAGACTCGAAGACCACCACCGCCCGCTCAGCCTCGCCGGCGATCGCTCCCAGCCGCTCCGCGCGCTGGCGGCCCTGGCGGGGAAGGAAGCCCTCGACGCACCACCGGTCGGTGGCGAGGCCGGACACCACGAGCGCCGCGAGTGCCGCCGAGGGGCCGGGGACAGTTGAGACGTCGAAGCCCGCCGCCAAGACTGCTCTGACGAGCCTCGAACCGGGGTCGCTCACGAGCGGCGTCCCCGCATCGGTGACAAGTGCGATGACGGCGCCGGCTTTCAGGCGCTCTACCGCGGTCGCCACCGAAGCTGCCTCGTTGAAGCGGTGGTAGGCGACAAGGCGCGGCCCGCTCACCCCGGCATGGTTCAACAGCTTCAAGGTCCGCCGCGTGTCCTCGCAGTAGATGTACCCCGCGGCCGCGAGCGCCGAGACCGCTCGGGACGACAGGTCGGCCAGGTTGCCGATCGGGGTGGCGACGACGACCAGGGCACCTGCGGCGACGGAGTTCTCCCCCAGGGGCGTCCTGGCGCGCCGCCGGTCAGACGTTGAAGCGGATTTCGAGGACGTCACCGTCTACCACTTCGTACTCCTTGCCCTCGACACGTAGCTTGCCGGCGTCGCGGGCGGCGGACCACGACCCGAGCCCGAGCAGCTCGTCCCAGTGCACGACCTCGGCACGGATGAAACCACGCTGGAGGTCCGAGTGGATGACGCCGGCGCACTCGGGCGCCTTGGCGCCCGCCCGGAACGTCCAGGCCCGGCTTTCCTTGTCACCCGTAGTGAAAAACGTCCTCCGGCCGAGGAGGCGGTAGGCGGCTTGGGCCACCCTCGGCAGGGCACCTTCGCCGAGGCCGAGCCCCTCGAGGAGCTCCTGGCGGTCCGCGGGCGCGAGCTGCGCGGCCTCGGCTTCGAGCTTGACGCTGACCGCAAGGACCTCGGCCGCGCCGCCGAGCTCGTCGGCGACGGGTTTGGTGAGCGCCTCCCCACCGACCTCGTCACCGACCGCGTCTTCGCCAAGGTTGACGACTGCGAGCACCGGCTTGTTGGTGAGGAGGAAAAACGGCCGCAGCTGCTCGCGCTCGTCGGCGCCCAGTTGGGCCCGGTAGAGCGGCGTGCCACCCGAAAGGAGAACTTGCGCCTTGTCGAGCGCCGCGACCTGGCTTTCGAGCGAACGGTCCTGCTTGGCGGCCTTACGCCGACGCTCGAGCTGGCTCTCTGCGCTCCCAAGGTCGGCGAGGACGAGCTCGAGCTCGAGGACCCCGAGGTCGTCCACCGGGACAGCACCCCCTGGGACATTGGGGTCCTCGAACGCCCGCAGCACGAGGCAGATCGCGTCCGCCTCCCGGATCCCCCCGAGGAACCGGTTGCCAAGCCCCTCCCCGGTGGAGGAACCCTGCACCAGCCCGGCGATGTCAACGAACTCGACCCCGGCGTGGACGACTTTGCGTGAGGAGCTCATCTTCGCCAGCGCGTCCAGGCGCTGGTCAGGGACCTGCGCCACACCTACGCTCGTTTCGGTAGTGGAGAAGGGATGGCTAGCGACGAGCGCATTGCCGCCCGTCAGGGCATTGAAGAGGCTCGACTTACCAGCGTTGGGGAGGCCGACGAGCCCGATACGTTCCACGCCAGACAGGCTACTTTGGCGCCTGCTGTGTGCCACCAGGCCTGATGTACTGTCGGGAGGCGTCGCGAGGGAGGCTTGATGCTGGACCACCTATTCCTGGACACGGTGGGGGCGGTGAGGGCTGCGCTGGACGCAAGCCTTCTGGAGCGGGCCGGCCAGGAAGACCGGCTGGTCTTCGACATGCTGAGCGGGGACCTCGTCTGGGAGACGACCGTCAACCTCCCGGGCGACGGCGACCCTCCGCGGGTCAATGCCGACCTGACCCTCGACTGGCAGACCTGGAGCCAATCGGCCTGGAGGAGCATGGCCATGGGTGAGGCGGTCGACGACCCGCCCGAGATCGGCATCGAGATCGTCTTCAGGTTGCAGCGACTCGCCAGCCGGCCGTCGCTGACAGCAGTCCTCTCCGTGCTGCCCGGACAGAGCCCCGAGATAGGCGGCGACCAGCTCACCCGGACCGCCCCCGTGGTCGAGGAAGCATTCGAGGAGGAGGGAGCGCCGCCCGAGGTCGCCCTCGAAGTTGCCTACGAAGGCAGCTACCGCCTCCCCGCCCAGCCTCCGGCGGAAAGCGAGGAAAAGGGCCCGACGCTGTTTACCCTCCCGTTCCCTACGCCCGGCGGCCCCGGTGAAGAGCTGAGCCCACACCCCGGCGCGGCACGCCAGCTCAGTGCTGCCGCCGAGGCCAACCTCAACGCGCTCGGGAGCTGGCTCGCTTCGACGCTCGTCCGGTTGGCCGACCTGGAGCTCGACTACCTCCCGCCGTCCGAGGGGACCGAAGGCTGAGGCCGAAGGATGAGGCTGGAGGATGAGGCTGGAGGCTGGAGCTGGAGGCCGGAGCACAGAGCCGCCACAGGCCGCCCGGCGCCGGCAACTGCTCCCTGCCGGTACGGCCCGAGGGCCCTCAGATTGTGGCAAAGGCCCTGAACAGGTCGTAGGGTGGCCCGCGTGAACGAGCGACCTCCTTACCGCCTGCCGCGGGACGTGCTCCCCGTGCATTACTCACTCGTCCTGGAGCCGGACTTCGCCGAGGCCAAGTTCGACGGAGCC
>DATJMJ010000098.1:0-44237 GCA_035508795.1 Acidimicrobiales bacterium | reverse complement strand
GCTCGAGCGAGGTACGGGCCTGATGTTGCCCGACATCACGTGCCTTTACCGTCACCACGGCGGCCAGATAAGCCGGGACCGTCAAGCGATGCTCGATGCCGGCGCCATGGTCTTCGAAAAGTACAAAGGCCGCGATTGGCTCACGCCCCTCGCCCTCGAGGGCCTTGCTGTTACCGACCACTGGGACGAGTTCCAATCGGCGCGACGGCAGCGGGACTGGCCCGGTGCCCGGAGCGCAGCAACCTTCATCGCCTCCCGCCCCTCGCGGCTTTGGGCCCTGGCGAGGCTCTTGGCGTTCCGCAAGAGGGTTCGCCGCCGCGCCGTTCACGCCAGCGTCGCAAGGGTCGTCGAGGAGCACGCAGGGGCAGGTAGAGGGGTCACCCAACACGGCGAACATGAGCCCTAAGCTTGTTCGGGCGGTCCCATTGCGAAAGGAGACAAGACGCGACGCATGGGCCTTTCCCGCCTCGGTCCCACGTATTGGAACGCTCGGCTGAGGAAGTGGCCTCGGGCCAGGACGGGCTCCCACGGTTATTCCCTCCTGGTGCCGGTCCCGGGAGATCTCCCGGTTTTCTTGAGCCTTGCCTTGGCTGTTCTCGCCCATCAGGAGGGCGCGTCCAGATTGGAGACCATTGTGCTCCCGGACCGCATGACGCCCGAGGTACGCGAGATCGTTGCAAAAGCCGGCCGCAATTGGCCTGACAACCTGCGCCTTCAGCCCTTTGGCCTGCCGGAGCGCTGGGCGCTCCCGCGCCTCGGCAACCCGGGCAGAAACCACGCGATCCAGCTGATAACCGGGGTCAGGGTTTCACGTGCCAGCCACGTGGTCCTTCACGACGCAGACCTGTTCCTCTTTCACCCGGGCCAGTTGGACCGGCAGTTCGAGCGCTGCTGCAAAGAGCGCCTTGCATGCCTCGGCGTCAGCCCGGCCTGGGACCAATGGTTGGCCGACCATGGTCTGAGCCTCGCGGCAACCTGGGAGCTGTGCGCGCAAGTGGAGTGGGTGCGCAGCTTCCCGCCCGTCCAGCACATGGCGCACGCCCGGCGGATGTTCGGCGAAAGGCACGTGTTTGACACCACCTACTACCCTCAGGCCTTGACCGAGCCGCACCGTATCGGTATCGCCCCCAATGACGACATCGTCCATTTCAATTACGTGATCTCCAACTACAGGCGCTTTATCCGGCGGGGCCAGGTCCAGTGGGGGGACGGCAGCTTCCGCCTGTTGCTTGTCAGCCTTTTTGTAGCTGTCTTCGACCGTGAGCGAGCGGGTGCCTACCGGCTCCCAAGCCTGGGGGAGCTCGGGAGCTTCCTCGGCGACAGCGCGGCCCCGGTCAGGTACCCGCCACCCGAGGACGGGGCTCATGAGTACCCCCAGTTCAGGCGTCGCCTCAGCAAGGCTCTTGCCGGCCCCTGGGTGTCTGAGCAGCAACAGCAATTGACTGCGGACGCCTTACGGCCGTTCGACCGCTTCTATGGCTACGAGGACAAGCACCCGTCGGGGATGGGGGCTCTCCCCGGCCCGGGCGGTCCCTACTGACCTACTGGGGCGGGTCGACCACCTGTAAGTCGGACCAGGGGAGAGCCTGCACGACCTGGTACTCCTGCAAACCGTCCCAGCTGGCAGTGATCGGGTCCGTCCCGCTGTTGCCCTCCGCTGCCCAGTCGCTCGACTGCTCAGCCTCGATGGACACCGACCCACCCTGGTCGACGACAACCATGCCGTGGGTTTGTATTGCCCGGAAGACCATCTGCGCGAACGGGTTGAGCCCTGACGGCATCGCGAGGCCGGCGGGGAACCGGTACCACTGCCCCTCGGCCGGCTGCCCGCCATCGCTCCCGCAGTCGCCGCGGTCGGCAGGGTACGTGTAACCGTTGCAGCCGGGGAGGATTACGGCTATCGCGTGGCCGATGGTCCCCGACTCGACGTCCGCCTCGGTGACGGTCGTGGCGAGGTAGCTGATCCCGGTCGCCGAAAGCCCGAAAGTGGGGGGGAAGACGCCGTCCGAGCTCCCCATGGCCAGCTTGCCCCCCCAGCATGCCGAGTAACTGGTGTCAGATTGCTTGTCGACCTCCCACAGCTCCCAGTCCGACAGTGTGGAGGGTTGGTACACGATGAGCGGGTCGTCGGACGATCCGTTGAGCGCGGCATAAGAGGGGACCGGGATCTCGCTGCCGGTGCTCGGCAGGAAGTTGTTGCAACCCGAACGTACCGAGACCGAGGCGTCCGGGGCCCCCGCCGGGACGCTGTAGATCGGCATCGTGTTGACGCCGACCGAGCCGTAATGGGTTTGGTAGTCACTCACGAAGTCGTTCACGAACTCGCTCGAGTTCGGGTCGACGGCCCAACCCTCGACATTGCTGTCGAAAATGCTCGAGGGCCAAAGAGATGCGGGCGTCTGGGCCCCCGAGCCCGCGGGAGGGGGTTGCGAAGTGGTCGGCGTTGCGGCGGCAGTCGTCGGGCTGGCCGGCGGCTGGGTAGTACCCGTTGCGGGGACGCTCGTGGGGGACCGGCCCGCGACTACCGGGGTCGTCGTCGGGTTCTCGGCCGGGGCGGTCGGCGTAGGCTCCGCCGCCGGCGCGGTCGTTGCCGTCTCGGCCGCGGTCGTCGTCGAAGTTGCCGTGCCCGCGTTCGCCAGGGTCGTCGTCGTGGTCGTCCCCAGTACCTTTACGAGCCGCGGCGCCCGCTTGCCCAGCTTCGCGCTGCGGCCGCCGGAGCCCCGTCGCCCGGCCTGAGGCTTTGCTTTGCTGGCCCGCTTGGAGCGCGCGGCGGTCGACTTCTTGCGGGACGATTTCTTGCTGGACGATTTCTTATGCGTTGCTTTCTTGTGCGAGCCCTTGGCCTTGGCCGCTGGGTGTGGCAGCAAAGACATCGGGTTGAGACGAGCAGCGCTCGGCTGGGAGATGACTGTTGTCGGGGGCGATGTCGGCCGGCTTTGGCGCGCAATGCTTGCGGCATAGCCCGAGACAACCGGCGCGCCTGCGCGGGCCCCGGGGGCGGTTTGTTGGCCCACAGTGGTCGGCTCGGGCACGAGCACCGGAAGCGAGTTGCTCGCCGGGTGGGGGACGCTTGCCTCAGCCGGTGGGGGGCCAAGCAAGGCGCGTGACGACGGGCCTGCCCCGGTGGCCTTGTCCGAGTGCTCCGCCTGGGCCCCGTTGCCGGTCACCGCAGCCCGCGACCCCGTCGTGCGTTGACCGGCGGAAGAGGTGGTGGGGCCGCCAGAGGCGGGAGGGGCAGAAGTAGTAACTGCCGCTGTCGCCGCTGCCGTGGCCTGGAGGCCCGTCGTGGGTGGCACAAGGCCCGCCGGCCCTGCCGTCGTCGGCGTGACGGCGGATGCCGCCAGCTCTGTTGGGATAGCCGTCGTCGGGGCGCTGAACGAGCTCGAGCCGGGGGCCCCGTCGACGACCGAGCCGGCTGGTCCCGAACGAGTACTGGACGACCGCACCGGGGCTCGGCTAAGGTCCGCTACAGACGCCCGGGGCATGCGGCCGGGCATGTAATTTTGTTGCGGAGAGTGGCCCGGTGCGCGCTCGACCGCAATTGTCGAATTTGTGTGATTGTCGCTGACCATTAATTTGGGTAATTGCACGTCTGAAACTTGCGTGGTACTGGGTATTTCTTCCTTTTGGGCGGATCCGGCGACCGGAAGGCCCGCGTGCCCGCTCCCCCACGTGACCGCGACGAGAGAAACTGCCACCGCGCTCCCAGCGAGTACAGACACCCAGACCAAGTTGTTGACCGACCTGGGTTTCATATGTAATTCGCTATGTTTCCCGCGCGACCTCATTTGAGCAAAGCTAGTTGCCGGTTTTCGGCGGGTAAATACTTAATTAGTGGCGAAAGGGCTGCGCTTCGCGCGCAGCCCCCGCTCGTTTCGTACTCAGTATGAGGATTTTTGCTATTACGGTGGGTCGATCGCCTGCAGGTCGGACCACGGCAGGCTCGCAACTACCTGGTACTCGGCTTGGCCCTGCCAGCTTGCAGTTATCGGGTCGGTACCGGTGTTGCCTTCGGCCGCCCAGTCGGAAGGTTGCTCCGCCTCGAGCATCACGGCGCCCCCTTGGTCCACCACGACCATTCCGTACTCGAGGACCGCCTTGAAGACCATCTGCCCGAAGGGCGTAAGCCCGCTCGGCATCTGCGTGCCCGGGGCGAAACGGAACCATTGCCCTTCGGCGGGCTGACCTGGGTTGGAGCCGCAATCGCCTCTGTCGGCCGGGTAGACGTAGGAATTGCAGGAGGGCAGGATGAACGCGATCGCGTGGTTGATCGACCCCGACTCGACGTCCGCCTCGGTGATCGTGGTGGCGAGGTAACTGATCCCCGACGCCGACAGCCCGTAGGGTGAAGTGAAAACGCCATTTGTGCTCGACAGCGAGAGCTTGCCGCCCCAGCAGGCGGTGTAACTCTGGCTCGACTGCTTCGAAACCTCCCAAAACTCCCAGGCGCTGTTCGTCGACGGCTGGTAGACGGCCAATGGGCTGTCTGAGGAGGAGTTGAGGTCGCTGTACGAAGGTACCGGCACCTGCGTCCCGGTGTCGCCGGTGAAGTTGTTGCACCCCGAGGCGGCCGAGAAAGTGGCCTCGGGTTCGTTCGCAGGGACACTGTATATCGGCATCGTGTTGACGCCGACGTTGCCGTAGTGGGACTCGTAGTCGTTTACAAAATCACTTGCGTACTCGGCGGAATCAGGGTCGACTGCCCAGCTCTCGACGTTGCTGTTGAACACGCTGTCCGGCATGAGCGAGGCGGGCGTCTCGGCCCCGCCGGACGCCGTCGTGGTCGGCGTCAGCCCCGTCGAGGTGGTGCTCGCCGTTGTCGTCGTGGCGGCAGTTGTGGTGGGGGAGGCCGTCGTTGTGGGGTGTGGTTGGCCGCCTCCCACAACCGGGGCGCTCGTAGCCGTGGTGGTCGGGCTCGTCGTGGGGGTCGGGCTCGTTGTGGTCGTCCCGCTGGTAGTGGTCGTCCCGCTGGTCGCAGTCCGGCCGCTGGTCGTGCCCGTTGTCGTAGTCGTCGAGGGCGGCTTCGGGCGGGTGGTGGTGGGAAGAGTCCCGGTCCCGAAGAAGCGCCTGTCTTGGGGCACGTCCGGCGCTGACGTCGTAGTGGTCGAGGTCGCCGCAGGTGCAGAGCCCGCAATCCTGGCCGCCGCGCGTCGCGAAGTCGCAAAAAGGACCGCAGCCGAGCCCGCGCCCTTCGCCGACGGTGCGACTGTCCCGGTCACACGGGTGTCCCAGGCGACTATGAAACTCTTGTTCGGCATGGCGTAGGTGACACCTGCCGAATGGCCCGCTTCTCCGTCCCCCGAAGCGGTCGCCACCCCGAAGTAGAGCCCTTCGCCGCCGCTCAGGTCGAGCGCAGGGAACGGCGAGCTCGAGTTGCCCCTGCTCTCCAGGCGCCAGGACTTCGAGCCGACGAACTCTTCTACCGCGACGTACACCCGCCCCGGGGCGCTGGTCCAGGCGACGCTGACTTTCCTCGGACCGCCCTTGGAGGCGATCGCGTACCACAGCGACATCACCTCATGGTCGGCACGGTCGAGGTAAGGGGCGCCCGCCTCCGACCAGAAGGCGGCCCCGCCGCCCGTTAGTTTCGAAACCCTGGCCACGATGTGTTTGTTGACCACCGCCACCACCAGCAGCGCCCCACTTCTCGCGTCCACAGCGGCTTTGTACTTTCTCGACCTCAAGTACTTGGAGTGGAAGCGTGGCTTGCCTAAGGCCGAGATGCCGGCCGTCCGGGCCAAAGCCGTCGACTTGCGCCCAGCGGCACCTTTGGCGGCGGCCTTGCCCTTGGCCGGTGGCCGCGCGGCTTTTAGCCGCTCGACGTCGGCCTTGAACGAGATTGCAGGCCTGCCGGCCATCGGAGCGGCGGCCGCGAGTTGCCTGACCTCGTCCCGGAAGGCCAGTGCCGGTCCGACCGGGCTGGATGCCGTTGGGCCGACGGCTTCGAGTTGCCTGAGCTTGCCCGCGAACGAGAGCGTGGTCCCCGCGACCTTTGGGGCATGAAGGCTCAAGGCCGACGCCGGGAGGAGCGTGTTGGCGCACATGGTGAGGGCAAGGCCTGCTGCCACGGTGGCTGCGAGCTTGCGATGAGCGGAGATCGTGCGGGCTGTAGCTGTTGAGTTCTTCTTGACGAGAGCCAGCAGCTTCGACGGGCCATGCTCTTGCATACCTTCGTCCGTCGGCTGGGCTCCGGGGGCGGCTTAGAGCCCAAAGTCTCTTACTGGCTCGTTTCAAGCCGGATTTCTGCGATTTCGAGCGCGCGCTTCGCGAATTTCACGTTCGTGCGGGTTTCGCAAAAGGCTAAGCCGGCTCAGGTTTACGGGCGGTCGTTTAGAGGTAAATAGGCTCCGGCTCGCCGGGCGCCGGCATGGCGAGTCGCGCCCTGGGCCTGGTAAACGCCCTCGTCAGCGTCATTGTCGCGACCCGCGCACGGGCCGTGCTCGTGTAGGGGATAGCGCAGACTCCGAGCCAGGTCCAAAGCAGCGAGTTGGGCAGCGCCTGGCTGAACGGGGCGAGGGAGGCTTCGACAACGAAGCAGAGCAGGATGGCCAGCGCGCCCGCGCGCCAAAGCCGCAGCTCTTTCTCGGATGGGGGGGCGAGGTCCTCCCGCACTTGCCGGGAACGGCCGGGGAAGAAGGCTCGCCATACCGCTCCTCCAAAGGCAAGCAACCACAAGAGCAACCCAGGGATACCAAGCTCGGCCGCATGAGAAAGGAAAACGTTGTGGACTTCGATGCCCTCGCCCGTAATGGGCGTCCCCGGCTGCTCGGTCATGTAGTTGACCGAGACGTTTTCGAAGTTTTGCCATCCGACACCGGTAAGTGGCTCTTGTTCGACGATGTGGAGGGCGGCAATGTCGGTGTTTATCCTGTCCCAGACCGGGGATTGGCTCTCTGCGCGGCCGGTGACCTCGTTGCGGAGCGTCGTGGAGGCCGCCATGGAGGCACCCACGACGAGGGCACCGCCCAGTAGTAGCGGCACCAACATGCGCCGGGTCCTGCTGGTCAGGAGCATCACGCCGACGAAGCCGAGGAAGGCGCCGATCCAGACGCTCCTCGTGAGGGTGAAGAAAAGACAACCGGCGTCGAGCACGACCGTGAGCCGGCACACCCAGATCGCCCGGCGCGATTTCCAGGTCGCCAGCCCGATCGTTGCCGCGGCGGCCCCGACGAAGGTGCAGAAGCCGTTTCCTGTGGTCTCGAGTATCGGCCCCCGGGCACGCCCCCATTGGATGCCGACGTTGGGGTCGGCTATGTACCTGGGGAGGACGAGCTTGTAGAGGTGGAGCCCCTCGAGGCACCCGGTTAGCCCGAGGTACAGCCCGATGACCGTCAAGGTGATCAGCAGCATCCGGCGGTGGCGCTCGTCCCCGAAGAAAATTGGTGCAAGGCAGAAAAGTAGGAAGGGCACGACCCCGAACCGGTCGAGGAAGGCGTAGAAGCCGTCGTGGCCTGTCAGGGTGCCTGCCATCAAACCTGAGATTGCGCACCAAGTGACGGCCGCCAGCAGCGCGAGGTGGACTCCCCGCAGGACGAGCCGCCTGGCAGCTACCTTTCGGGCGCCCTTTAGTACGAGTGCACCGAGCGCCAGGGCCAGGGCGACACGGTCGAGAGGTATCGAGATGCCCATGAGGCTCCAGTTGCCCGAGAACATCTGGAGAACGAGCGCGGCCAGTACGAGCAGGGTGATCTCGGTGCGGCTCAAGAGGTAGATCGCCGCGGCGCCGACGATTACCACCGCAGCCACCACGCAGACGCTGAAGGCATCCGGGTGATGGAACAGCTGGGTGAAGAAGTGGAGCCGGTTCACGGCCTGTTCGGGCCTAGTACTGAGCTTCGGCTGTTCGGCCGCTGCGACCCTTGCGAGCGTCGACCAGGCAGGCAGCCGCGAGCCCTATCAGCAGGCCGCCGACGGCACCTCCGAGGGCGCCCGCCTCCATGAAGGTCTTGCGGTTGCTGCCTGCCGACGTCGCGGCGCCGACCTGCTGGACCATCTCCTGCTGGGTGGCAAGGGGAGGTACCGCCGAATTGTATTGGTTTTGGTAAACCTGCGCTTGCATCCGCGCCGTGTCGGCTTGGGTTTGCCATGCAGCGATCTCGGTGTTGAGCGATTGTTGCTCGGCGAGCTCGGTGGGCGTCGGGTTACCGCTGCCGATCTTGGCCTCGAGGGCGTTGAGCTGGCTCTGGAACAACGTAACTTGCACGTTTGCTTTTTCGTAAGCAGCGTCGGCGCTCTCGAACTCGTTGACGATGGGTTTGAGGTCGGAGGGAGTGTCGTTGGTGATCTGGACGACCACCGTGTCCAAAGCAGATGCGCCGGCTTGAGCCAGCTGGACGGCCTGGGTCTGCGTCGAGGCGGTCGCCTGGACCTGGATTATGGACGAAAGCGGGATCTCCGTTGCAGATAAAGTCCCGCCGAGCGAAGAACTGTGCAGGTTTGCCAGCGTCTGCGCCTGTACGTTCGACGCCGTGATCAGCCTGGCGTAATCCTCGGCGAGACCTTGCACAGCGGCTTGGAGGCCGGGCACTTCGTCCTCGACCAGCCCCGAGGTCCTCCCGACGATGAGTTGGGCGTTGGCTGTGTAAGAGGGCGGGTGGACATAGCCGACAGCTGCCCCTGCCAAGAGACCGAGCAAGGTCAGCAAACCGACCAGCCATGGGTGGCCGAGGGCGGAACGTCCGATGGACTCGTAGCCGCCGGACCGCTGGCGGGCGCGAGCCTCTTCCTCGCGTGCCAAGTCTTCACGTGCCTGGTCCTCGCGTGCCAGGTCTTCATCGGTGAGCGCCCTCTGGCCCCGTGGGGGAGTGTCACCGGGAGCCAACAACCTATCTGGGATCACGTCGTCGTCCGTCTTCGCTTGGTACTTGACGATAGACCGCAAACCGCCCTCCTAGCTAGCCACGTCGTCTACTGCCAGTCTGCCGTGAAGGCAGACTTTACTAAGGTCCCGCGCGCAATGTTCACCCGTGAGGGGTGAGCGTCACCATGGTACCCACTGTCGAAGACAGACAACGCGCGCTGCGCGTCGCTGCCTCCTCGTCTGGCGCCGTCGTTGCGACCGCGCCCGCAGCAACAGCTTCTTGGCTGCCCCAGTAATAAAACCGGCGGGCGCCGGCCGGTACCATCGATCGTCGTGGCACAAGAGGACGAGGCGCCAATCAAGCACGAGGCGCCCATCACCCAAGAGGTGCCGATCATCCTCCCGCCGCCACGCTTTGCCGTCGCATCCGTTGAAGGCACGATGGCCCAGCCCGCCCAACCACCTCCCAGGCAACCAGACCGTACAGCCGGGGAAGGAAAACCGGGGGGCCGGCGAGGGGGCGAAGCTTCCGCCCTTCGTGTAATAGCGAAGGGGTTCAGCTGGGTAACTGCATCGCAGCTGTTGACCGCAGGCGGCAACCTCGTCCTGACCCCGTTTGTCATCCACGGCCTCGGCATCCAGCGCTACGGGCTCTTCGTGCTGACGGGCACCATCACGGCCTTTCTCGGGAGCCTCAACGGCGGTTTGGGGGGAGCGGCCGCCCGCTATTTCCCCGTGTACGCCGGTGCCGACGACAGGACAGCCACCACCCGGCTGCTGGTCACCTTCTTGATGGTCGTCCTGGGAGTCGGCTTCGTCCTGAGCATCGTGGACTGGTTCGTCTCCCCGTATATTGTCCGCGCCCTGTCCATGACGCCGTCGCTGCGGCCCGAGTCCCTGTTCCTCTTCCGGACTATGGGGGCTGTTTTTACGCTCTCCTTTGCCCACCAGCTCATCCAGTCCGTGATCCTGGCGCGCCAACGCTTCGACCGCGCGATCCAAGCCGGGTTCCTCTGTTGGTGCCTATGGGTGGTGGGGCTCGTCATCGTTGTCAAAGACAACTTAGGTTTGCGGGGGATCGCCGTGGTTTTCCTCGTGCAGCAGTTCGCGACGACGGTCGTAATTTGGCCGACCGCCGTGAAGTACCTCGCACGCGACGGTTTGCACCTGCTCCCCTGGGTTGAGTTCAAAGAAGTCTTCTCATTTTCAGCCAAAATACAGGTGACCGGCCTGGCCGCCCTGGTCAACCAGCAGATCGACACCCTCCTCGTCGGTAGTGCCCTGTCCGTCCGCACCGTCGGTATCTACAATGCCGGTAACAGTTTCTCGGGCCAGTTGTCGGGTGTTATGTCCAATGTCCTTTCCCCGGCGGCCGTCCACTTGGGCAATACTTATGGCAGGGAAGGTCCCGAGGCAACGTTCCGCCGCTTCAACCGGATGCAGCGGGCATGGGTCCAAGCCGTCACCGGATGGACCGCTGTCGGCGCGGCCGCTGCCTATTTCGGCGTCACAGCCTGGCTGGGGCCGCAGTTCAAGCTGGGAGCCTGGGTGGCGGTCATTTGCGCCGGCGGGGCGATGGCTGGCCTCGGCGTTGCGCTGATGACTGTCTACGTCGCAATAATCAGGCAGGCTGGGATCGAAATGCGCTACGGCCTCGTCCAGATGGTCGTCAACCTGGTCCTCACGATCCCGATGGTGGCCTTTGGTGCCATTGCAGTCGCGGCGGCGGCTGCCGCTGCTCAGGTCGTCGGGGCGCTCTACCTCGTCGCTGCCGTCAAGCGCCGGGTGCGCGCCGATGCGCCCAATTTCCTGCGCCAGATGCCCATTGCGCGGGGCCTGGTAGCGGCGGGGGTCACCCTGCTCCTCGAGTTCGTCGTCAAGCCCCATGTTCGGGTCGGGCCGATAGGGCTCTTGGAATGCGTGCCACCTGCGCTCGTCGGGCTGGCGGTCTACGCCGTCCTCGTTGCCGGCGCACGCCGCTGCCTTGCCTTCGCCGGGGCTGCCTTCCGGGAACGGCGGATCCCCAGGCAGTTTTTCGGCGGGGCGGCCCAAGTCGGAGGGGGGCTCAGTGCCGGCGGGGCATAGCGCGAGGCACGCCTGCTACAAGGCCGTCGGAAGTTGATTGTGAGCGGTCACGGCCCCGGGGCGTCGTTCCGGGTGGGGTTCGTGCTCGAACACCACATCGGGCATGTCACCTTTGCGAAAATGCTCGAACGAGTCGTGGCGCGCGACCCGGGCCTGGTTGCCGAGTGGTTTTTCTTCGAGCCGGAAGCGCCGCGCGGCCCGTTAGCCAGGGCCTCTTTCATGCGCAATTACACCCTGCAGGGCAGCTACTGGGCGCGCCGATCGCTCAGGCCGGCGCGCCGCTTCGACGTCATATTCTTTCACACCCAGACGCTCTCGCTGCTGTCGGGCAGCTTGATGAAGCGCGTCGCTACGGTGATCTCGACCGATGCAACGCCTAAAAACTGCGACGAGGTGACCGCTTGGCATGCAAAGCAAGCACCGCTCGTCGAGGAGGCGAAGCGGCGTGCCATTTCCTCGCTCCTTCGCAAGGCTGCCTTCGTTATGCCCTGGAGCGACTGGTGCGCGCGCTCGGTGGTCGATGACTACGGCGTGCCCCCCGGACGCTGCCATGTCATTAGGCCGGGAGTCGACCTTTCGCAATGGGAGGTTCGCGAACATACTGACGACAGGTCCCTGCGAGTGCTGTTCGTGGGCAACGACTTCGCCCGCAAGGGTGGGCCCGAGTTGCTCGAGGCGCTCCAGCGGCTCAGTGCCGATTGGGAATGCGACATCGTGACCAGGACACGCGTCGCAGCGAGGCCCGGCATCCGCGTCCACACGCAATTGCAGCCGGGCGACCCCGAGCTCCGTAAGCTTTATGCCAACGCCGATGTGTTCGTCCTTCCCACACGCGGCGACACCATGGGGTGGGTTTTCATCGAAGCGATGGCGGCGGGCTTACCCGTAGTGGCCACGAGGCACGGCGCGATACCAGAGCTGGTCAAACATGGTCAGACCGGGTACCTGGTACAAGGTGTGGCCGATCTTTCGGATGTGCTCGGGCGATTGGCGGCAAACCCGCAAGAGCGGCGGGTTTTGGGGCGCGCCGGTAGGGAGCGGGCGTGCGAGCTTTACGACGAGAAGGTCAACGGCCCAAAGTTGGTCGAGCTCATAAAACTGGCGGCTGGAGTGCGAGCTTGATGACCGAGGAGAGCCACCGTTTTAGGACGTCGCCACAAGGGACTTGGGCAACTTCGCCAGCCGCTCGATGAGGATGGCCGACTCCGGGAAATAATGGCTCAGCGCGGATATGGAGAGCAGCTCGACTTCGAGCACCATCTCGACGTGGTCGCGAAATTGCATCTCCGGGGCAAGTTGTGCCCATCCGAGTGGCCACCGGGAAGATATCTCCGCCTGAAGTTTGACCGGTAGGAACTGCATCCCCGGGAAGACCCAATGCGGCTCTACCGGGAAGTAGCGGTACGGCGTTTGGACCCAGTGATGGTCACCCAGGGTGCGGACGACGTCGGCGAAGGCCTTGCGCTGGCTATGACCACCAAGGTGCTCGATTACCGAGTTGCTGTAAACCAAATCGAAGTGTTCGGCCATGATGTCGGCCGGCGGCGAGCAGGCGTCGCCGACCACGAGACGGACGGGCAAGTGGTTGTCATCCTCGCCCGGCCCGTCTGCCACGCCGCTATCCCAGCCAGAGGCGTTCAAGATGACGACCTCTTTGGGCAGGACGGACGATTGGGCCCAAGTCGTGGCCCGGCCTCCGAGGTCGAGCACCCGCATAGCCGAAAGATCCGGGAAGCGCTCGAGCATGCGCTCCCAGCGCCGCGCTCGGCTGCGGGCGGCTAGAGAAGTCGGGTTGCTGTCGTCGACCGTGGCCGAACGAAGGCGTGCGAACAAAGATGCCGCTCGCGGGGCCTGTGGCATCCCGGGAGCTTACCGCCAACCGCAGGCCTAAGCAGGACTGATCGCGCGGCCGGCTGCCACGAGGTGCCGGGTCGTGGGCGCAGAGCTAGTAGGCGCCGTGCCTGCGGAAAACGCTCCCCGGTGTGTGCCAGAGGATCTTGAGGTCCCACCACAGCGACCACGACGCAACATACGCATAATCGAGCTGGCGCAGCTCTTCGAAAGGCAGGTCGTTGCGGCCCGATATCTGCCAGAGCCCCGTCATGCCCGGCCTGACCTCGAAGCGCCGTGCCGCCCAGCCGTCGATCCCCGCCGACTCGTCGGGCACGAAAGGCCTCGGGCCGATGAGGGACATATGGCCGACCAGCACGTTGAAGAGCTGAGCTGTCTCGTCGAGGCTCGTCGTCCGCAAGAACCGGCCGACGCGCGTCACCCGCGGGTCATGGTGGAGCTTGAAGAGCGGCCCGTCGGCCTCGTTGCGGTCGCGCAGGTCGATCTTGATCTCCTCGGCACCGAGCGCCATCGTCCGGAACTTGATTATCTGGAACGTGTTGCCCTTGTAGCCGATCCGCTCCTGCTTGAAAAAGATCGGGCCCTTCGAGTCGAACTTGATGGCGACGGCTACAGCGATCAGGACCGGTGACAACCCGAGCAGGAGGAACGCGCTCGCGCAGATATCCATCGAACGCTTGACCGCCCGGCTGAGCGGGCCAAGCCTCGGAGGCGCGACGTCCATTACGGTGAGGCCGTGAAGCTCTTCGATCTGCGATTGCCAAGTGACCAGCTCGAACAAGCGCGGTACCACGCTGATCCTCACGTTGGGCGGCAGCTTTCGCAGCATCTCGATCACCCAGGAAGGCGAGCTTTGCGAAAAGGCCACGAGCACGCGGTCGGCCCCGGTTGCGGCGCACACCTTGGGGAGGTCGAGTATCCCCCCGAGCCGCGTCCCGAGCGGCGTGGTCCCTATCGGCAGCAAGGGGTAGTCGTCCACGAAACCGAGCAGGTCAATGTCGGCGCACCGGGCGAGACGGTGGGCGAGAGAGGTTGCAACCGCTCCCGAGCCGACGATGATCACCCGTGAGCGGTAATTCCCGTTGCGCCGCAGCACCAAGCCGGCGAACGCCCGCGACAGCGGCATGAGGACGGCTGCCGGCAGCGTCATGAAAACGACCTCGACCCAACCGATCTTCTGCCACTGGGTGTAGCGGTGCACCACCGACGACGCCGCCAACGTCCCGATCGCGCCCATGAGCAAAGCATGGCCGCGCGGCCCGATGTCGAGGAACGACGTTGGGCGCAGGCGGCGCCACTCTCTCTGGTAGAGCCCGTAAAAGGCCATAGCTGCAACAAAAATCGGCAGGAACGCGAGTTCGTGCAGCACGCTTATCTGGAACGGCGGCCCCTCCCGCGAACCGAAAGGCTGGCGCAACGCCGCTCCGACGATAAAAGAGGCGGCCAGGCTGTCGACATCCATCATCAACGCCAGCGGCTGCCAGAAGCGCTTGGAGGGGGCAATAGGCCGTTTTTTGCCGTTCGAGAGATCCGGGGACGGCTGAGCGGTGCGCTGCCCCAGGTTCAGTTCGAGAGGTCGGGTGCCAGCCGACATGGGTTTGGTCACGGCTGCTCCACGGTCGCGGCTACCCAATCCCGCCTACGTACCAGGCCACACAGGTCGCGGGGCGCAATCGGCCCAGCAAAAAGTAAAGAATCCATTCGTCCTTTTTGGTTGAGTTGTGAATGCGAGAGGTGTGGTCCCGGCCGTGATTCGAGTGAGGGGAAGCCCCTGCAGATGGACTGTACCCCGCGTCCGCCTCTCGGCCATCGACGCTGTTAGAAGATCCCTGCTTCGCCACTCCTTGTGGTCGGGTAAGCGGAAAGCGTAGTTTCGGTCGTAGGTTACAGCGTGTCGCAGCGCCGCGGGGCCGGCTGTTGGTTATTTTTTTGCTACGTGGCACCGGCGTCCGCGGATGCATCGGTGGGCAGTCACCACACTTCACTCAGAGCGCAAACGCAGCGTTCCGGCGAACGCTTCCAGTAGCAAATCGTGTTCGCTTCTATGTTTGACGGCGGCTGACGGGGTCGCGTAGCCACTTCAAAAAAGGCTCGCCTTACGCCCCGAGGCGGCCGGCCACCTCCGGGCGATGCCCTGGACGCCACTCCAAGTGATGAGCCAGATGGCAAAAGGCAAGTCGTGCACCAGGTACCTCTTCCAGAGCCTGCCGGGCTCCAGGCGGAGGCGGTGCGCCCACTCGAGGCCCGCCTTGCTCATCCACTCCGGCGCCTTGGGCGTTTCGCCCGCAACGATGCTGAAAGTGCCTCCGCACGCGATGAACCACAAGTTGGGAAAGGTCGCGAGCAGTTGCTGCATGAGCCGCTCCTGTTTGGGGAAGCCGAAGGCGCAAAAAACGACCTGGGGGGCTTTGTCCGAGAGAGCCCCGATGACATGCTCCATTTGTTCGCTGTCGCGCTCGAAACCGAACGGCGGGCTCATGTGGCTGACGCGCAAACCGGGGAACTTTGCCGCAAGGATGCTCGCCGCCTTCTCCCCGGCTTCGGGCGGGCCGCCGAGCAAGAAGACGCCGATCCCGGCATCGGCGGCCGCCCGGCAAACCCCGAGCACCAGTTCCGAAGCCGGGGCGCGCTCGTTGAGAGGGGTGCCTGCCAAGCGCGAGGCCCAGATGACGGGCATCCCGTCCGCCACCACCAGGTCGGCGCCCGCCACGAGCTCCCGCAGCCGGTTGTCTGCGGCGATCTGGCGGAGATGGTCCACGTTCGGGTTTGCCATCCAGCCGCCTTCACCGCGCGCCGCCGACGAGACGATATGGCCCACGACCTCGGCCTGGGAGAGGTTGTCGAAGCGGACCCCGAGCAGTTTGACGTGGGGATGGAGGTCAGTCATGCGCCGGGCGGCCCGTAGATAGCCGAAAAAAGCTTTCACCGCTGTCGAGTACGAGCTGGATCCCCTCGCCCATCGGCTTGGCCTGTGAACGGTAGCACTCCACCATCACTTGCTTGCAGGCACCGGCCCCGGGTACGGGCCCGCCTTCTGGTGGCAGCGCTTCCAAGCCGAAGCCGCTTTCGACGAGCGCCCGGCGGAGCTCGGCCGCCTCGGTCTCGAGCCTGCGGCGGTAGGGCAGCTCTTCGTAGACAACCCAGCCGAGCTCGGGCGAACAGCGCGCAAGTTCGGTGCACGCAGCCGCCACGAGCCTGTGGTCGACGTGCCACAGCCCGAGCGGGATGAACCATGTCGCTACGTCGAGCTGGTGCACCTGGCGCGCGATGGCTTCGCGGACCTCGACTTCGAGCGCCCCGAAAGCCAGCTCTTTGGCGGCCTGCTGCGCCCGCCTCCGCAACCGCGAAAGGTACACCTTCGGCGGGAGGCGGTAGTGGTTGTCCCAAAAACCGAGGTGGTGTGCTTGGGCGCCGGCGTGCGCGAGTGCCTCGAGGTCTTCTTCCCTTCGCACCGACATCACGTCGTCGCCCCGTTTGAAAATCCCCGACGCTTCGTCCCATGGTGCTAATGGCTCTTCCCCGCGGCCGCCCGCTGTGAACACGGTTACGACGTGGCTCCCCGGACGCCTGCAGAGCAACGACCCGCAGCTGTACACGGCATCGTCGAGGTGTGGGGACACCACCCCGACAGGACCGTCCTGGGTTCCAGCTGCCATGGGTTACCGGACTTTAGCAATCGGCCCTGCGAGGGCCGGGGGACGGCACGAGCGCCCCGGGCCGGGCCGAAGCCCCCGCTAGGCTCTTCGCCGTGCTCAGGATCGGTGCCGACTTGGTCGACACCGACGAGGTGGCGTCGTCGGTCGCGACCCTCGCAGCCGCCTACCTGAAGCGGCTGTTCACCGACGCCGAACTGTCCCGCCACGGCGGCCCGGGGACTTTGCTCGGCCCGGCGTCCCACCCCCTCGTCGCGCGCCATTTCGCAGCCAAGGAAGCGGTATTGAAGGTGCTCCGGGCCGGGGAGGCCGGGGTCGACCTGCGGGATATCGAGATCTGCCGGCCGGGCGGGTGCCAGGGGGCCGTGCGCCTGTCGGGCCGTGCGGCTGCGCTTGCGGAGGCGGCCGGTATTTGCAGGGTCTTCGTTAGCTTGTCCGGGACCGGCGGCCTCGCCATGGCCGTAGCTGCCGGTATGGAGGGCGCGGATGGGCAGCGATGAGCTACGGGTACAGGTCAGGGCCATCGTCGCCCAGCATGCACGCTTGCCTGCCGGTATCGACGTAGTCGGCGACGACGACGACCTCTACGACGCCGGCATGGGGTCTCACTCGGCCGTCAGCATCATGATCGCTTTGGAGGGGGCTTTCGACGTCGAGTTCCCCGACGCCCTCCTCAACAAGGGCACCTTCAGGTCGATCAGCAGCATCTGCGCCGCTGTGACGGGCCTGCTTGGGAGCCCGCCAGGTTGACCGGGCGCCCTGAGGGCCCCCCGGTGGCGGGCGCGCGGGAGCTTTTTTTCGGCCCCCCTGAGCGGCCCCTTTTCGCCCGGCTTCATGTGCCGCAGGACGCCCGGGCAAGAGCCGGCGTAGTCCTTTGCCCCCCTTTTGGGCTCGAACGTCAGGACTCAGGCCGCGCCCTGCGCGCGCTCGGTGAGGCGCTGGCATCGGCGGGCATTTGTTGCCTTCAGGTCGATTACGACGGCACCGGTGATTCGTACGGCTGGAGCGACGAGCCGGACAGGCTCGGGGCATGGCAGGCATCCGTGCTCGCCGCCGCCGAGGCACTGCGGGCGGGTGGCGCCGGTTATGTGTGCCTTGCCGGCATGCGCCTCGGGGCGACGATAGCTGCGTCGGTATCGGCCGAAGCCGGGGCGGACGCCCTCGTGCTGTGGGACCCCTGCGAGAGCGGTCGTTCATACCTCAGGGAACAGTCGCTCCTGCGGTCGCTTTATTACGAGCAGCGCGGGCTCGTACCACCGACCGCTGCCCCGCCCGGCTCCGGGGGGGATGGGGACGCGGCAGGAGGCGTCGAGGTGCTTGGGGCGACCTACGGGGCAGTCACCGCTCGCCAGCTGTCTGAGCTGAGCATCACCGGCTCTGCCTCCCCCCTCGCCCCGCGGGCCCTGGCGCTCTACCGTCCGGGCAGGCGTCCGGGGCCTGAGCGGCTCGGGTCACCTGCAATGGCGAACGTGGAGGTCGACGACGCTGTCGGCCAGGACGACCTTTTGGGCCTGAAAGACGCCAAGGGCCCCGTCCCGGCGGCGACCATAGACCTGATCGTTTCCTGGCTCGCCAGGTCGGCACCGGCGGAGCGCTCCACGGTGGACGTCGCCGGGAGCACGTGCACCACCTTTGACGTCCCGGCAGCGCACGGTGGGGGCAAGGTCAAAGAAGAGGTCCGCCGCACCGGGCCCAACGGCCTTTTCGGGATCCTCTCGCTACCTTCGTCGCCGGCCACCGGAGTTGCCGCCCTGTTCGTCAACATGGGCGACGCCGACCACACCGGGCCGTCCCGGTTATGGGTGGTCCTGGCGCGCAAGTGGGCGGCGGCCGGGGTGCCGGTGATGCGCGCCGACCTCAGCGGGCTGGGGGACAGCCCCCCGCGGGCGGGGCAACCGGCCGACGCGATCTACCCTCGCCTCCCCGGGCCGGAGGGGGGGCAGCTCGCCGGGTTCTCCGACATAGCCGAAATGGTCAGGGCGCTGCGTGAGGAAGTCGCGGGCGAAGGCGTCGTCGTGATCGGCCTCTGCGCCGGCGCCTACCATTCCCTCGGCGCGACGCTCGACCTCGGGGCTGCGGGAGGGGTGCGGGGCGTTGCGATCGTCAACCTGGGCTTCCACCCCCGGTACCCCTGGGAGCTCCTGCTGCCCGGACGCGCCCGGTTGCCTGTCGTCGAGGCTCCTCCCCATCGCGGCGTGGCCGGCCCGCCCGATGCGCCGCGGTCAGGCCCGCCCGCGCCGGCGCCTCCCGATCGCCGCGAGGCGCGAGGCTCCCTCAAGGCCTTGGTGAAGCGCCACCTGCCCGGCCCCGCGTGGTGGCTCGTCAACCGGGTGCGAGGTTTCACGCCCCCGGCCGCACTGCTCGCCTGCCTTTCCCGGCGGGGCGTCCGGGCGCTTGTGATATGCGAGCAGCCCGAAGCCGATTTATTGCGACGGGGGCAGGCGTCGGCCGTGCGCCGGCTTCAAAAGGACGGCAGGCTCAGGTTGGAGGTCCTCCCGTACAAGGACCATGCGCTGCTCACGTCCGCCGCTCGCGACCAGGTTGCGGCGCTGCTCGACGACTACATGGAGTGCTCGGCGCCGGGCCGGACCTGAGGAGCGGACGCACATCGTAGGGGTCAGACTGGCGGCCCTTGCTGCCAGGCGTCGAGCCCCGCCTCGGCGAGCACCCTGGCGCGGTCGACCTTGCCCTGCGAGTTCATCGGCAGCTCTTCCAGGACGAACACTTCGTCGGGGAGCATCGTGGCCGGGAGTTGGGCTTTGGCGGCCTCGATCAGCTCGGGCCTCGTGACGCCCGCCGTCGACTCGACGAAAACGGCGATCGCCGGCAGCCCGTCGCGCTCGACGAGCGCCGAGAACGCACCCGTCACCCCGGCGGCACCCCGGAACGCCCGGGCCACTTCGCTGAGGGAGATGCGGATGGCATCTCTTTTGACTATGTCGTCGACACGGCCCAGGTAAAAGTAGCGGCCGCGGTCGTCCCGGTAGGCGAGGTCCCCCGTCCTGTAGAGCCGTTGGCCTGCGACGAGGTCTTCCCGCAATACCTCCCTCGTCAGGGCCTCGTCCCGCCAGTAGCCCGTCATCAGCTGGTCCCCGCCGATGTACAGCTCGCCCTGGGCGAAAGGCTCGTCGATGAGGCCACCACCGTCGGCCAGGAGGTAAAACTCGCTGCCGGGGTGAGGCGGCCCGATCGGGATCTTGCCGGTTTCGACGTCACCACGCTCGACCGGGTAGCTGGTGACTGCGATCGTCGCCTCTGTGGGGCCGTAGCGGTTGACCACCGTGACATTGGGGAGCACCTCCCACAGGCGGGCGACATCGGCTGCCATGCACTCCTCACCGCCGAGGAACATCGTCTCCAGTGGCACGCCCGAAAGGCTCTTGAACTGCCCTGCCGAAAGGATGATCCGCAGGAAGCTCGGCGAGAAGCTCGTGAAAGTTGCCTCCGTCTGCAAAAGGAGCTGGAAGAAGCGCCTCGGGAAGAGGACCTCGTCCCGCGTCGGGACCGTGAGCTCGCCGCCCGCCACCAGCGTGGGGAACAAAAGCCCGTAGGAACCGTCGAAATGGAACGCCGAAACAGCCAGGGCCCGCGTCGAGGTCGTGAGGGCCGCCAGCTCCACCGTCGCCAGGACCGACCGGCGGAATGCAGCCTCGCTCACGCGGACGCCCTTGGGCGTACCGGTTGTGCCTGAGGTAAAGATGATGAAGGCGTCCCTAGCCGGGTCAACGGCCCTGGCCGGCGCCGGGAGCGCTTCGCCGGCTGCGGCTGGGCCGGCGCCGGCGGCGTCGAGGACCTGCCCCGGGCTCACCAAGGGTGCCGGCGGCCCCGTGAAGGCCCCAGGGTCCGATGTCACGATCAACGAGGGTGCGCAGTCGGCGAGGATGCGCGACATCCTCGCGGGAGGGTTGTGGAGCGCGAGCGGGCACCAGGCCGAGCCCAACCAGAGCGCGCCGAGCGCGGTCGTGACGAAGGGCACCGAGTTCTCCAGATGGACGGCGACCCGTCCTCCCGGCTCCGCTCCAAGCGCTCGGAGGCCCGCCGCAACCTGACCGGCGCGGTCCGCGAGCTGGCCGTAGGTGAGCGACTCGCTGTTGTCCCGCAACGCCACGGCACCCGGCCGGCTGGCAGCGTGCTGGAGCACGCGCGAGAGGAGATCGGGCGAAGAACTCGAAGGCATGGAGTTAGCCGTTACCTACAGTGATTTTTTCTTCACTATAGGTGGGCGATGGCCGCCGCTTTCTTCCACGGCACACCCCGGGGGGATGATAAAAAGTCAGACAGGCGGTATACATTTTCTCGTGCTTAGCGCTTCTGGGGCTTCCCGTGCCCACAATTAGCATCGTAGGGCTCGGCCCCTGGGGCCTCAGCTCGCTGGAACGTATCGTTGACGCCGCTCGCAGGTCGCCCGAGAGCCCTGTGGTCGTCCACGTGGTCGACCCGGGCCGGCCGGGCGGCGGCATGTACTCCGAGCGCCACCCCGATTACCTCGTGCTCAATACGCCCTGTGGCCAGCATTCGCTCTACCCCTACCCGGCTGCCCCAGGCGAGGAGAGGCTCGGGCTCGGTTTTTACGAGTGGGCGGTTGCCGAGGGTTACTACTGGGATGGCCTCGAGTGCCGCAAGGGCCAACCCGGGCCCGGCAGCGTCCCCCTCACGCCGTACGACTTCCTGCCACGCCGGCTCATGGGCGAGTACTTGGAGTGGTTTTACGGCGTCCTGTGCAGCGAAGCCCCCGGCAATGTCCGGGTTATCCACCACGCAACGCGCGCGGTGGACATCGAACCGCTTTCTGACGGCCACGAGTGCGTCCATCTGGAGGACGGTTCCACCATCCTCGTCGACCACGTCGTGCTCACGACCGGCCACGTCAAGGCCTCGGGCCAAACCGCCAAGCCTGCGAAGCAGGGTGTGGGCGCCCGCGGCGCCGCATGGGTGACGGACCCGTACCCGATCGAGGGTTACCTGCCCCACACCGGCCCTCACGAGAAGGTGGCGGTCGAGGGGATGGGGCTCGTGGCGCTCGACGTGGTCACCGCCCTCACGATCGGCCTCGGCGGCCGCTACGAGGAGGAGGGCGACGGGCGCCTGCGCTACCTGCCGAGCGGGAGGGAGCCTTCTCTCTACCTGTTCTCCAGGAGCGGCTACCCCTACTGCGGCAAATCGTTCGGTGCCTCGGACCCCATGGGGGATTACAGGCCGGCGATCTGCACCGTAGAGGCGGTCGCGAGGCTCAAGGGCGCTCCGGGGCCGGCGCGCCAGATGGATGCTCGCGCCGAGCTGCTCCCGCTCGTGTTCGCCGAGATGGAGCTTTGCTACTACATGAGAGCCGCAGAGGTAGCCGAGGGCCGCGCTGCCGCGCAAACAGTCAGGGAAGTTCTTCTTGCCGCTTGGGAAAGTGGCACTTTCCAGCACGAGCGTGCCCAACTTGCCAAGAGGTACGGGGACTTCCAGGCCCACGAGTACTTCTTCGTGGGCGAGGGCCTCCTTTTCCGCGACAGCGCCGACTACGAGGCGCAGGTGTGCGCAACAGTCGATGCCGATGCCCGCGAGGCGTTGGTCCAAGGTGGCAAGAGCCCGGTGAAGACAGCGCTCGAAACCTTGCGGGCATTGCGAGACACGCTCCGGATGGCCGTTGAGTTCAAGGGCCTCACCTTCGAGTCGCACCTCGATTTCGTGGCCCACATGAGGAGCCGTTTCGCTCGTCTCGTGGCCGGGCCACCGGTGTTCCGCTCGCAACAGTTGCTCGCTCTGGTGGAGGCCGGCGTCGTCAAGATGCCCTTTGGGCCGCGGCCCGAGGTCATCCCGACCGATGACGGCAAGGTACTGGTCCGCTCGCTCCACCTCCAGCACCCGTACGAGCTCACAGTCGACAGGTTGATCAGGGCGCACTTGGACCTGCCGAGCGTCACCAAGTCGACCTCGCCGCTGCTCAACAGGTTGGCTGCCCGCGGGCGCCTGCGGCCTCTCAATTTCGACGGCCTGCCCGGCGGCAGCGTCGACCTGACCGAAGACTTCCACCCGGTAAACGTCGACGGTGAGGCCGAGCACACGCTGTGGATCTTCGGGGTCCTCTCGGAAGGTGCGCGCTATTTCACGCTGTACATCCCTTCGCCCAAGAGCCGCGTCCGCGCCTTCCTCGACGCCGAGGCCGCTGCCAAGGAGATGTTTGCAGGCACTGGCACGATCGTCCTCGACCAACCGGCGGCCGCGCCCGCCTACCTGCCTGCCAGGCCAAGTTCGGGCTTCGTGGCCCGGGCCACAGGTGCCCTTGCGGCGCCACTGCGGCTCGCCCTCGTCAACAACATGCCGGACGGGGCGTTCGAGGAGACCGAGCAGCAGTTCAGGGATCTCTTGGAGAACGTCCCAGGCCACAGCGTCGAAGTGAGCTGTTACACGTTGCCCGGCGTCCAGCGCATACCAAGGATCGCCAAGCTCATCTCCGACGATTACGGCGACTTCAACGAGCTGTGGGCCTCGCGTCCCGACGCGCTCGTGATCACGGGTGCCGAGCCGAAAAAGGCGGAGCTGACGGAAGAAAGCTATTGGCCTTCATTGGAAAAGCTGCTCTGGTGGGGCCGCACCACGGTCCCGAGCATCCTTGCATCATGCCTCACGGCGCACGCCGCGCTCTGGGCCTTCGACCGCCTGCCGCGCAAGCTGCTCCTCGAAAAGTGCATGGGTGTCTTCGTACAGTCCATCGATCCCCAGCACCCTTTGATGCAGGGCGTCGCGCCCGTGGCGCTGCCTCATTCGCGCTTCAACGAGGTACCGGCGAAGGACCTCTTGCGAGCCGGCTATCGCGTCTTGGCCCAATGCGGCGACGCCGGGTGGACGGTGGCGGTGGGGGAGCGGGACCGGTGCCAGCTATTGCTGCTCCAGGGCCACCCGGAGTATTCCCAGCTCGCGCTCCTCCGGGAATACCGCAGGGACGTTCGCCGCTACCTGGCAGGCGAACAGGGATCCTACCCGCACCTGCCCAAGGGCTACCTGGACCGGGAGGCTCTCGACGCGCTTGGGAGCTTCGAGCTCAAGTTGTCGGGGCTCGCGCGTGACCCCGCCCTCATGGAAGAGTTCCCCTTCGATTTCGCCGCCTCGCATGTCAACGTCGACTGGGCGTCACCAGCGAGGACGCTCGTCGCCAACTGGCTGCGAACGGCCAGGGAGCGGGCCGGGTTGGTTGCCGGCGTCGCCGTTGGTGCCGGGGGCACGGTCGGCCGCAGTGCCGGCTCTGCTCAGTTCACCTCTTCAGGCGGCGTCCCGGGCACATTGGCCGTACAGTAAGACCTGGTGCGCGACGAAACCATTGCCGTCCACGGCGGCTACGAGGCTGACGGCACGCGCGCCGTCGCCGTGCCCATCTACCAGACGGTTGCCCACGACTTCATAGATGCTGCCCACGCCGGGGCCGTCTTCGACCTCGAAGTGCCCGGGTTCCATTACAACCGGATCAACAACCCGACGGTTGACGTGCTCGAAAAGCGCCTGACGGCACTCGAGCACGGCACGCGCGGCGTCGCAGTCAGCTCGGGGGCGGCCGCCGTCCGCTTTTCGGTGCGCAACCTCACTTACGCCGGCTCCAACATCATTTCCGCACCGCAGCTTTACGGAGCGACGTACACCTATTTTGCCCATGTGCTGAGAGACGAAGGGGTCGAGGTAAGGTTCGCAGCCGACGACCGCGCCGAGTCCTTCGCCCCGTTGATCGACGAGCACACAAAGGCAATTTTCTGCGAGAGCATTGGCAACCCGGCGGGCAACGTGGTCGACATCGAGGCTGTCGCGAACCTCGCCCACAGCCGGGGCATCCCGCTCATCGTCGACAACACGGTAGCAACGCCGCTCAATTTGAAGGCGGTCGACTTCGGGGCGGATGTCGTCGTCCACTCGCTGACAAAGTTCGTCGGCGGGCACGGGACAACCCTTGGCGGCATCGTCATCGACGGCGGGACGTTCCCTTGGGCGGACTACCCCGAGCGGTTCCCGATGTTCAACCTCCCCGAGCCGGCGTTCCACGGCGTCGTGTACGCACGCGACTTCCCGGGCTCCGCCTACGCCGTGCGCTGCCGGACGGTCGGGCTGCGCAACGAAGGCGCGGCGCTTTCGCCGATGAACGCCTTCTTGCTGTTGCAGGGCCTCGAGACTCTTTCCGTCCGCCTCGAGCGCCACCAGGACAACGCCAGGCGGGTTGCCGAGTACCTTGCCGGCGACCCGAGGGTCGCCTGGGTGCGGTACCTCGGTTTCGAGGACGACCCGTACCACGTGCTCGCGAAGAGGTACCTGGGGGGCCACTACCCGTCGATCATCACCTTCGGCCACGCATCGGGCTATGAGGCGAGCATCCGCTTCTTCGACAGCGTCAAGCTGTTCAAGAGGCTCGTCAATATGGGCGACGCTAAGTCGCTCGTGGCTCACCCTGCTTCGACGACGCACCGCCAGCTCGACGGTGCCGCCCTGGCGCACGTCGGCATCACCCCGGAGATGATCAGGCTGTCCGTAGGCCTCGAGCACGTCGACGACCTGGTCGATGACATCGACCAAGCGCTCGGCGACTAGAAATGGGGCCCGGGAGGTCGCGGCACTGAACATCGAGGAGCTGGAGGCCCTGGTCGACCAGGGGGCTGTGGACACGGTGGTGGTCGCGGTCACTGACATGCAGGGAAGGCTCCAGGGCAAGCGCTGCTCCACGCGCTATTTCCTCGAGGAGGTCGTCCCGCGCGGGTCGGAAGCTTGCAATTACCTGCTCGCCGTCGACGTCGACATGCGGACCGTGGGCGGTTACACGATGGCGTCGTGGGAGCGCGGTTATGGCGATTTCGTGATGAGGCCCGATATTTCGACGCTTCGCCTCATGCCCTGGCACCCCGGTACGGCGCTTGTGCTTTGTGACCTCGAATGGGAAAATGGCACACCTGTAGAGGTTTCCCCGCGCCAGGTGCTGAAGCGCCAGGTCCAGCGGCTAGCCGAGCGGGGCCTTGTCGCCTATGTCGGCACGGAGCTCGAGTTCATGTTGTTCGAGGGCTCCTACGAGCAAGCCTGGCAAGCCGGCTACCAGAACCTTACGCCGGCCAACCTCTACAACGTCGATTACTCTGTTGCCGGGACGGGCCGCGTGGAGCACTTGCTGCGCCGGGTGCGCAACGAGATGACGGGAGCGGGCATGTACGTCGAGTCGGCCAAAGGCGAGTGCAACCTCGGCCAGCACGAAATCGCCTTCCGCTTTGCCGACGCGCTCACGACATGCGACAACCACAGCATTTACAAGACAGGAGCTAAGGAAATTGCCCACCAGGAAGGGATGAGCCTCACGTTCATGCCCAAGTGGGACGAGCGTGAGGGCAACTCCTGCCATGTGCACATCAGTTTCCGTTCCGCCGACGGTGCCCCGGTGATGGACGGCACCCGCGAGCACGGCTTCTCGTTGTTGATGGAGCAGTTCATCGCGGGCCAACTCGAGTGCGCCCGCGAGCTCACTTATTTCTTCGCGCCCAACATCAACAGCTACAAGCGTTATATCTCGGGGAGCTTCGCGCCTACGGCCCTTGCCTGGGGCCGGGACAACCGTACGTGCGCCCTGCGGGTCGTCGGCCACGGCGCCTCTCTCCGGGCCGAGAACAGGCTGCCGGGCGGGGATGTCAACCCCTACCTCGCCGTGTCGGCACTGATCGCGGCCGGGCTGCACGGCATAGACGCGGAGCTCGTCATGCCTGCCGAGTACGTCGGCAACGCCTACCAGTCGGGTTGCGCCCGCGTGCCGAGCACGCTGAGCGAAGCTGCCGGCCTGCTCCGCGACAGCAAGGTCGCTCTCGAGGCTTTCGGCCCTGGAGTCGTGGAGCACTACCTCAACGCGGCCCGGGTCGAGGTCGACGCCTACAACACTGCGGTAACCGACTGGGAGCGCTTCCGTGGCTTCGAACGGCTCTGAAGCGCCCCGACCGCCCGTCATCGGCTTGTCCACTTATGTGGAGGAAGCCAGCTTCGGCGTCTGGCACGAGACCGCCGCTCTCTTGCCGTACAGCTACGTGAGCGCCGTGAGCCGGTCGGGAGGTACCCCGGTCTTGCTGCCGCCGTCCGGTTCCTCGCCGGCCAGGGTCATCGCCTTGCTCGACGGGCTCGTGCTTACGGGGGGCCCCGATGTCGAGCCCGCCCTTTACGGCGAGAGCCCCCACCCCGAGACCGACCGGCCAAGGCGCGACCGCGACGCCTGGGAAATAGCTCTTTGCAGGCAAGCACTCGAGGCGGGTGTCCCGCTCCTCGCCGTCTGCCGCGGGGCCCAGGTGCTCAACGTCGCCCTCGGTGGGACGTTGCACCAGCACCTTCCCGAGGTCGTCGGCCACGACGACCACCGCAGGGTGATCGGCCAAACGAGCCCCAACCTCGTCCGCCTCGACGCCCGCAGCAGCGTCGCCGCCGTGCTCGGCGTGTCCTGCACGGGCCGTTGCCACCATCACCAGGCAATTGACCGCCTGGGGGAGGGGTTGGAGGCCGTCGGTTTCGCCGAAGACGGCTCGGTCGAAGCCATCGAGGTAAAGGGCAGCCCGTTCGCCCTCGGTGTCCAGTGGCACCCGGAGGACAACCCCGACGACGACCGTCTCTTTGCCGCCCTGGCGGCATCAGCCGTCAGTTTCAGGGCGGGTGGCGGGACCGGGCAGGTGCTCGCCGGGGCGCCCCGAAGTAGATGAGCACCAGCACCGTCATCAACCCGGCGACAGCGGAAATCGTCGCTGAGGTCCCTCAATCGTCCTCCGAGGAGGTTGAAGCCGCAATTGCACGGGCGCGGTCGGCTTTTGCCGGATGGAGCCGCGTGAGCCCGGGCGACCGCAGCCGCTTGCTCCGCAGTTTCGCCGACGTCGTCGGCTCCCACCAAGAAGAGCTAGCCCAACTGGAGGTGCGCAATTCGGGGCATACCATCGCGAACGCGAGATGGGAAGCCGGCAACGTGCGCGACGTCATCAACTACTATTCGGCCGCCCCCGAGCGGCTTTTCGGTCGCCAGATCCCCGTGCCGGGCGGAGTCGACATCACATTCCTCGAGCCGGTCGGAGTCGTAGGCGTGATCGTCCCCTGGAATTTCCCGATGCCGATCGCGGGATGGGGGTTTGGCCCGGCTCTCGCAGCGGGGAACACGGTCGTGCTCAAGCCGGCGGAGCTGACCCCGTTGACAGCGCTCAGATTGGGCGAACTTGCCCTCGAGGCAGGTTTGCCGGAGGGCGTGTTCACCGTCGTGCCAGGCAAAGGGAGCCTTGTCGGTGAGCGTTTCGTGAGCCACCCCGATGTCCGCAAGGTGGTGTTCACCGGGTCGACCGAAGTCGGGCGCGACGTGATGGCGGGGTGCGCGCAGCAAGTGAAGCGGGTGACTCTCGAGCTTGGCGGTAAGAGCGCCAACATCGTCTTCGCCGACGCCGACCTCGACAGGGCCGCCGCTTCGGCCCCTATGAGCGTTTTCGACAATGCCGGCCAGGATTGCTGTGCCCGCTCCCGCATCCTGGTAGAGAGGTCGGCGTACGGCACTTTCATGTCGCTCTTCGAACCCGCCGTGAAGGGCGTGCGCGTCGAGGACCCGCGGCTCGAGTCGAGCCAGATGGGGCCCCTCATCAGTGCCCACCAGCGGGAGCGCGTCGGGTCCTATGTGACCGACGAGGCCCAGGTTGCGTTCAGGGGTACCTGCCCGCAGGGCCCGGGCTATTGGTACCCCCCGACGGTGCTCGCCCCGCTCAGCCCGAGCGATCGCGCCTTTAGGGAAGAAATCTTCGGGCCCGTCGTTTCGGTGGTGCCGTTCGACGACGAAGACGACGCCGTGCGCCTGGCCAACGACAGCGAGTACGGGCTTTCGGGTTCCATTTGGACGCGTGACGTCGGCAAGGCAATGAGGGTGGCTCGAGCCGTCCAATCGGGCAACCTTTCGGTCAACTCGCACTCTTCCGTCCGGTACTGGACGCCTTTTGGCGGCTACAAGCAGTCGGGGCTCGGGCGCGAGCTCGGGCCGGACGCGCCGGGGTCGTTTTGCGAAGTAAAAAACGTCTTTATTTCTACAGAGGGGTAGGTACCTTCATTGCCGGAGAGCACCGAGGCGGGCAGAGCAGTGTGCCGTCGCCTGGAAGGGCGGGTGGCCGTCGTCACGGGAGGAGGCGGCGGGATCGGCCTTGCGGCTGTGAGGCGCCTTGGGGCCGAAGGTGCCAGGGTGGTCGTAGCCGACCTCGACGCAACTGCGGGCAATGCGGCCGCCGAGGAGGCCGGTGGCTTGTTCGTCCGGGCGGACGTTGCGGACGAAGGTGACGTCCATCGGCTGTTCGAGACGGCTTTCGGCACATACGGGCGCCTCGATATCGCCTTCAACAACGCGGGGATCTCGCCCCCTGAGGACGACTCGATCCTCACTACTGGCCTCGATGCCTGGCGGCGCGTCCAGGAGGTAAACCTGACTTCTGTTTATTTGTGCTGCCGAGCCGCCATCCCTTACATGCAGCGCGCGGGCAAAGGCTCGATCATCAATACCGCCTCCTTCGTAGCCGTGCTCGGCTCGGCCACCTCTCAGATCTCCTATACGGCGTCAAAAGGTGGCGTGCTGTCGCTTTCTCGCGAGCTCGGGGTCCAGTTCGCACGGGAGGGGATCCGGGTCAACGCCCTCTGCCCCGGCCCGGTCAATACCCCGCTGTTGCGGGAGCTGTTCGCAAAGGACCCGGAGCGAGCAGCACGAAGACTGGTCCATGTCCCGCTCGGGCGCTTTGCAGAACCCGAGGAGATAGCTGCCGCCGTGGCTTTCCTCGCGAGCGACGACGCTTCGTTCGTGACAGCTTCGACTTTTCTCGTCGACGGCGGGATCTCGGGTGCTTACGTGACGCCTATTTAGCAGTCCCGGGCTCACCGCGCCCAGTGCGCACGCCGCGCTCATAGCGGAGACGCTTCATCAGTTGACGAAGGGCGTAGCTCGGCCCATTGGCAACAGATTTCGCCCGGTTGAGCCTGGCCGCCCTCGTCGCCGACGGGAGCGTAAGCCCGGGCTCTACGAGGTAGACGGGGAGCTTGCGGCGGACGGGCCCCCAGCTCCGGGCGAAGGCAGCGCTCCCGTCGGCGTACTCGGAGCCCTGGTTGAGCCGCCGTTGCGATTCGCTCCAGCGGACGTCCATCTCTTCGGGGTGACGGTGCTCGAGCCGCAACGAGCGGCCGTCGACGATGAAGGCCCTCCAAAAGGCGCGGACCGTGAGCTCGTTGTCGCAGTAAACCCCGCGAAAGAGGGGAGACCACAGGCCCAACTGCTCGTAGAAGGCCCTGGAAATGACCGGGTGCCTGAGAAGGACGTCGTCCGGTTTGGAGTCGTTGTCGTGGACCTTGACGGCGAAGGGCGCCAGGTGCGGGTCGAGCGGTGAGACCAGCTGCTCGAGGCGAGAGTCCCATCCCTGCGGCGGGAGGAGATCGTCGGCAATGACGAACATCACGTCGCCGCCGGCCGCCCCTGCTGCGGCGTTCCAGTTGCGGACGGCGGTGACCCCCTCCACCGGCGCGCCGGTCACGCGCCGGTGCCCGTTCGTCGCACGGAGAGAAATGTCGTCGTCGGTGTCCAGGGCGAAGATGTGCTCGACCCGGCGGGGGACCTCGGAGCGCCCGATCCAGGCCGAGCGGACGTCGAGCGCGCTTTCGCCCGCCCGGAAAGTCGCGTGCAGGAGCGAGATCCTGAGCACGTCACGCCTGTGCAGGCGCTAGGCCCCGTGCGCCGAAAGGGGCCCGACTTCGAGGTCCTGCGCGTCGAAAAGCTCGGCGAGCAGAGGCAGCGCGGCGAGAGTCGCCTTCCAGCTCCCGGCGGCCGAAGTGCAGTCCGAATCATGGAGCAGCACGGTTGCCCCGGGCACGAGGGTTGTAGCCACGTCGCGTGAGATCGACTCGCGGTTGGCCTCGTAGCGCCAATCCCGGCCCCAGGTAGTCCACAGGACGGGCCGGAGCTCCGCCCGGCGGGCGGCGTAAAGAGTCGACGCCGAAAGGGCCCCGTAGGGAGGCCGGACCCAATGGGGCTTGCTGCCGGCGAGTTCCGCAAGGTAGTCCCTGGCCGAAAGCAGGTCCCTGGTGACCCAGCGTGGGCCCCGCCGGAGATGGTTCGAGTGCACCGAGCCGTGCACGGCCACCTCGTGGCCGCGGCGCGCCACTTCGACAACGAGCTCGGGGGCGGCCGCCGCCATGCACGAAAGCATGAAGAAAGTCGCCTTCCAGCCGAATTCGTCCAGCGCATCGAGGAACGCGGGGGTCGAGCAGGGATCGGGCCCGTCGTCGAAGGTAAGTGCGACATGGCCGGTCCGCCCAACGCCTGCGAGCCCCGGCAAGAAGCGGTTGCGTGCCCGGCGGACACTCGCAGACGCGGGCAGCAACTGGGCGAGCAGGAGTGCCCCACCGGCGACTGCTGCCGCCCGCGGGACGGCCCGTAAGGCGTTCACTGCAGCCCGCTCAGGGATCGTGACGACAGGCCTTCGCCGGCCAGCTCCGAACCCAGGTCCCCCAGGAGCACCGTCAGTTGCGACGCCGTGACCTTCCTGCCATCGACGACGTAGACGTCCCTCCCCTGGAGCACGGGGAGTGCCAGCGAGGACTGCGGGAAAGGCCCGCCGGGGGGCAAGGGGAGTGTCACGTTGGGCACGATCATCTTTAGGTGGTCGGAGCTCGCGTCCACAAGGTCGAACGCGCTTATGCTCCGGTCGGGCACGAGGGCCGTGACCGTTGTGCCGGCGATGGCCGAGAGCAGGCCGACAGACTGCGAGTCGCAGCTGGCGATGCTCCATGGCGCAAGCGGAGCCCCAGCCGCTCCGGGTGTAAGGCCGAGCCCGCCGCTTTGAAGGTCGATGCCGAGTTTTGTGAGGCGGCGGACCGAGGCGGGGTCGGCCTTGGCCGTGCTGGCGTCGACTACAGCGCTCGCATGGAGCCGGAGAAGTTCTAATTGCACCCCCTGGTCGGCCAGTTCGGCCTCGGTCAGTCGCACGCCGAGGTACACAGTGTCCACCTGACCGCTCGGGGGGTGCGCAACACCTGCGCCCGCCGCCGCCGCCACACCCACACCGGTCGTCATGCCGACCCATGAGGCCGCCACGACTAACGCCGCCGTGGACCCTACGCGGACCGCCCGGGCCGCAGGCCGCAAGGGTGGCAGCGGGGGGGCTCCCCAGATCCCCAATTGGGCCACGAGCGCCGCTGCGTCGGCGGTGAAGAGGCCGGCTGCTGCGCGAAGCTGGCGAGCCCTGGCACGGCCGGGAAGCGCAAGCTCACGGGCATAGCCGGCCAGTTGGGCCCCGTCGCGGGCGTAGCGGCTTATCCCGGCAGCCGCCATGACTTCGGCGCTCTTACGGCCGTGGCCGGGGATGGGCTGGAAGCTGACGACCGGGAGCCCGGACGCCAAAGCTTCCATGCACGTGAGCCCGCCGGCATTTTCGACCAGCACGTCGGCCGCTGCCATGAGGCCGGGCATGTCGGCTGTCCAACCGAGGACTATCGAGCGGTACCCCTTGGCGGCCGCCAGGCTCCGCAAATTGCCGAGCAGGGCGCTATTGCGCCCGCATACGACGACTGGCACCAGCTTGGCCCCCGGCGCGCCTTGGGTTGCCAGCCGTTCGAATGTCTCGCGGACCGTCCCAAGGCCCCACGAGCCGGAGGAGATGAGCACGGCGACCTCGTCGTCGCGCAGTCCGAGGCGCTCACGTTGCGCAGAGCGTGCCGCCGCCGCCCGGGCGAACTGAGGACGCACGAGGGGGGCGCAACAGGCGCTTGGGCGGCCTGTGCGCGTGGCGACCGCGGCGACCGTGCTCGGGTGGACGGCCAGGTTGAGGTCGACCCAGCGGTGCGCCCAGAAGGGGTGGTAACCGAAGTCGGTTATGAAGTTGACAACCGGCACGTGCAGGGCGCGCTTTCGCCGCACTGGCAGCCGGCGGTGCGCCTCGCGGCGGAGCTGGCCCAGAACCTGGGTGGCAACGGGGTAGGTCGATACGACGACATCGGCCCGGGTCTCACAGGCCCAGCGCACGATGGCTTTGCGAGTGAAAAGGGTGAGCAGCCGCGCAAGCGGGCCAAGGAGGAAGGGGAACCAGTACCACACGTCGAAAACGAGCTCGTACGCCCACGGGGCGTGGCGCAGCTCCGCTTCGTAGCCTTTGCTCAGTCCCTTGCCTATGCGGAACGGGGCCGCTTCGAGGAAGTCCTTGACGAACGGCCGGTGCCCGGCCACGGTGAGACGCCGCGCCAGCTCACGCGCGTTGCCTGCGTCTCCCGCTCCAACCGTCGCCGAGACTATGAGGACGCGGAGCGGCTCGTCTGTATGCCGCTGCACGCGATTAACTCTAATTGACCTCTTTACAGGGTCGCGCGAGCACAACGAGAGGCCTTGTCCCAGGCAACGAGAGCCCTTCCCCGAAAAACGGGTCAAGCGGTCCTAGCTCGGCTACGGGGGCCTCCGGTACAGTTGTAAGCCGAAGACGAGGCGGCTTGAGACCTGTCTTGCACCGACCAGGAGGGACGTTTTGAGGGCTGTCGTTCTCGTTGGTGGCGAGGGCACGCGGCTGAGGCCGCTGACCTACTCCACACCCAAACAGATGTTGCCCGTCGCCGGGCGGCCCGTCATCGAGCGGGTCCTCGAGCACCTTGCCGGGCATGGTGTCGACGAGGTCGTCCTTTCTCTCGGTTACCGGCCAAACGCTTTTCTTGCGGCGTACCCCGACGGGCGCTGCGGCCCGGTCAAGTTGCACTATGCAGTGGAGAGTTCCCCTCTCGACACGGGTGGTGCGATCGCCTTCGCCGCCCGCGAGGCAGGGATCGGTGACGAGACGTTCGTCGTCGTCAACGGCGACGTCCTCACGGAAATAGACCTGAGCGCGCTCGTGGAGTTCCACCGGTCGCGCGGTGCCGAGGGCACCGTCGCCCTGACCCCTGTCGAGGACCCGTCGCGCTTCGGCGTCGTGCCTGTGGACGACACCGGCCTTGTCGAGGCTTTCATCGAGAAGCCGCCTGCCGACGAGGCCCCGACCAACATGATCAACGCGGGCATCTATGTGCTCGAGCCTTCCTTCCTCGAGCGGGTCCCGGGGGGTCGCCGGGTGTCGGTGGAGCGCGAGCTGTTCCCGGCGATGGTCCGGGAGGGATCCTTGTACGCCCTTTGTTCGGACGCCCTGTGGACCGATATGGGCACTCCCGACAAGTACCTCGAGGCCAACCTCGCGTGGGCGCAGCGCGAGAGCCATTTCCTCGGTACGTCTTTGGCTACAGGCGGCTCGGCTCACCCGGGGGCGACGGTTGCCAACAGCGTGGTACATGAAGGTGTCGTGATCGAGGACGGCGCTCAGGTCCGCGAAGCGGTCGTGCTGGAGGGCGGCAGGGTCGAAGCTGGCGCAGTCGTGCAGCGTTCCGTGCTCGGGCGGAATGTCGTCATAGGTCTGGGTGCGGTGGTTTCGGACTTGTCCGTACTCGGCGACGGCTGGATCGTGGCGGCAGGCGATGTCCTGAGCGGCGCCAGGTTGCCTGCAGCTTAAGGGTCAGCTGCCTTCGTACGCCCCGACGATCAAGGGGATCACCAAGGCAGTCCAACCCGTCTGGTGGGAGGCACCGAGCCCTGCTCCTGTGTCGCCGTGAAAGTACTCGTGGTACCACAACAGGTCGCGCCAGTCCGGGTGCTCTTGCAACAGCTTGTTGTCGCCGTGGACCGGCCGATGGCCGTCAGGGCCGGGCAGGAACAACGAGGCGAGCCGGCGAGCGAGCTCGGCGGCGACCTCTGGGAGCGTGTGAAATTGCCCCGAACCGACCGGGTGCTCGACCTTCAGGTCATCCCCGAAGTACCTGCCGTAACGCTGGAGGGCTTCAATGATCAAGAAGTTGAAGGGGAACCATACCGGCCCTCGCCAGTTGGAGTTGCCCCCGAAGAGGTTGGTCGTCGACTCTGCCGGTTCGTAGTCGATAGTCCAGGTCATGCCCGCCAGTTGCAGGCTGAAGGGATGGTCCTTGTGGTACTGCGACAGGCTGCGGACGCCGTGGTCCGATAGCAGCTCGGAGGGGTCGAGGACGACACGGAGGACACGTTTGAGCGAGTCCCCGTCGAGGACGGACAACAGCCTCCGGCCCCCCATTCCGGGCACCGTGGTGTGCGCAAGGGCTTCTTTGTAATCGGGTTTGTTGGCCTCGAACCACTCGATGCGCTCCATGAAGTCCGGCAGCTTCGACGCCAGCTCGGGGTGGAGCGTCGTGACCGCCAGGAGCGGCACGACGCCGACCAGGGAGCGCACTTTGACGGGTGTGTAGCCGCCTGCCGCAAACCTGATGATGTCGTAGAAGAAGCCGTCCTCCGAGTCCCAGAGGCCCTTGTTTTTCATGGCCGACGCGATGTACGCGAAGTGCTCGAAGAACTTGATGGCGACGTCCTCGTACGTCCGGTCGGCATCGGCCAGACGGAGGGCCATCTCCAGCATGGAAATGCAGTACATGGCCATCCACGCGGTGCCGTCGGACTGTTCGAGCACGCCCGCTACCGGCAAGGGCTGGGAACGGTCGAACAGGCCGATGTTGTCGAGACCGAGGAACCCGCCTTCGAAAATATTGTTGCCCTCGGCGTCCTTGCGGTTGACCCACCACGTGAAGTTGATGAGCAGCTTGTGGAACATCCTTTCGAGGAAGTCGTAATCCGGCGGGAGGCCCTGCTTTGCCCTGTGCCGCGCGTCGACCCGCCACACCGCCATCGCGAGGGTGGCCTGGACGGGAGGGTTCACATCCCCGAAGTCCCATTCGTACGCCGGCAGTTGACCGTTGGGGTGCATGTACCACTCCCGGCACAAGAGCACGAGCTGTGACTTTGCGTACACCGGGTCGAGGTGCGCGAGCGCTACCGTATGGAAGGCCAGGTCCCAAGATGCGTACCACGGGTACTCCCACGAGTCCGGCATCGAGATGACGTCGTGGTTCCAGACGTGCAACCAGCCGGAGTTCCGGCCTTGCCAGCGAGCCTCGGGAGGCATGGGTTCGGTCGGGTCGCCCGCCAGCCAGCGCTCGACGTCGTAGTGGTAAAACTGCTTGCACCAAAGCAGGCCCGCCGCCGCCTGGCGGAGCACGTTGCCCTCTTCGGCGGTGGCGGCGGCCGGGGCGACCGTAGCGAAGTACTCGTCGGCTTCGACCTTGCGCTCGGCGAGGGCCGCGGCGAAGCCCTCTCCTAGGTCGGCGGGCCCGGGTGCAAAACGCAGGCGCACCTGTACGGTTTCACCGGGTGCCAGTTGGAGGTGGTAGCGCAGAGCTGATTTGGTCCCGGTTTGCGCCGGGTTCACCGAGCTCTCGCCGTGCACCACGTGGTCGGAGATCCCGTCCTTTGGGAACTCCGCCCCCGAGGCCCCGAAAAGCTTCGTGTTATTGGTCTCGTTCTCGCAGAAGAGAGCCTCGGGGTATTTACCGTCCGGCCCGGGCCCGGCCGCGAGGAACATCCGCCCGGTCCGGTCGGATTCGATCTCCAAAGTTGTCGCAATGCCCGGCGAGATCTTGATCCCCGGCTTGGGGGTGCCCGGGGACCAGGTCCAGCGGTTCCTGAACCAGACCGTAGGGAGCAGGTCGAGCGGTGCGCTTTGGGGTCCGGCATTGCGAGCCTCTATTTGCCAACAGACGTCTTCGGGGCCGGCCTTCGCCCATGTGACGGTGATGGCGAAGTAGCGGTCGCCCTCGAAGATCCCGGTGTCCACCAGCTCGAACTCGGGTTGGCCCCGGCCCCGCTTGGCGTTTTCGTCCTTCAGGTGCTGGTAGGGGAAAGCTGACTGCGGGTAGTAGTAACGCCACTGGAGCCAGCTCGACGTCGGGGTCGCGTCGAGGTACCACCAACATTCTTTAACGTCCTCTCCGTGGTTGCCTTGAGAGTTAGTGAGCCCGAACATCCTCTCCTTCAAGAACGGGTCGTTGCCGTTCCAAAGGGCGAGCGCAAGGCAAAGCCACTGGTCTTCGTCGCAAATGCCGCCCATGCCGTCCTCGTTCCAGCGGTAGGCGCGGGATCCGGACTCCTCGAAACTGAAGTAAGACCAGGCGTCCCCGTTGGCAGAGTAGTCCTCGCGAACAGTGCCCCAAGCACGTTCGGCCAGGTACGGCCCCCATTTCCTCCACGGGACACCGGAATTGTCGGCCTCCCAAAGCCTTTGCCATTCGCGGCCGGACGCCTCCCGGCGCGCGCCCTGTGCGCCCGGGGCTACGTGAGGGCCTTGCGCGTCCGCAGGATCGCGCGCTGCTCGCGCTCCGTCACCGGTTGAGGTTGCCGTCATTGCGGCCCATCATCGCATACCGAGCCCCGGCGCGCGGTCCGCCCGGCCGCGTCGCAAGGCGCGTGCCGGCAAGGCCCCCGAAGGCTTATGTTGCGGCTTCCCGCAAGGCAAATCTTGCCCTCTAGCAGCCTTCATGGAAAACCGTCAGGCATCGGGGCGACTGCGCGGCGAGTGCCCCCGAGCACCTCGGAAGTGCCGAATCTACGGCCTGGCAAGCACAAATACTTGACTACGCGGCCAAAACCGTATTTGATGAAGTGTTTGAAGTGCGAAACTTCCAACTTCCCCCATGCCCCAGGAGGTGGCATTGAACCGATCTCAATTAGTAGAAGAGCTTGCAAGCAACACCGGGCTGACCCGGCGCCAGGCCGAGGATGCTGTCGAATCTTTTGTCGGCATCATCGGTGACCAGATCAGGAGTGGCAACAAGGTAACGCTTTACGCCTTCGGCAGCTTTAACCCGACGGCTCGCAAAGCACGTACGGGCCGAAACCCACGCACTGGTCAACCGGTGAAGATCGCTGCCTCCAAGGGCATACGCTTCAGCCCGGCCGCCGGTTTCAAACTCGAGCTCAACTCCAAGAAGGCCCCGGCCAAGAGAGTTGCAGCTTCCAAGGCGCCCGCCAAAGCAACAGGGCGCACAGTCAAGGCCCGTGCCGGCGCTGCCGCCAAGGCGACCAAGGCCACCAAGGCAACGAAGGCGACCAAGGCCACCAAGGCAACGAAGGCCACGAAGGCGAACAGGGCTACCAAAGCCACTAAAGCTGTCAAAACGACGAGGGCTTCGAAGGCCTCGGCGACCAAGGCAGTGGGGAGGGGCGGCCGTAAGGCAGCTCCTGCCAAGGCCGCGGTAAAGCGTTCGGTCGGCCGGCCACCCAAGGCCGCCTCGGCCGCGAAAGCGGCGACGAAGAAAGCGTCTTCACGCGCCGCATCCAAGGCCGGCGGTGCCCGGTCAGCCGCCAAGAAGGTTGGTGGGGCCAGGAAGGCCTCTGCATCCAAGAGGACCTCTGCCGCCGCAACGGCGACCAAAAAGACAACCAGCACGGTGAAGGCGACGAAAGCACCTGCCAAGACGAGCCCTGTCAAGGCAAGCGCCGCCAGGACGACCAAGGCACCTGCCAAGTCGGCCGCGAAGTCAACTCGCGCCGCTAAACGCTAAGCGCAAATCGTCAAACCCTGGAGACGGCGGCATCGGCTCATGTGCCGGGGCCGCCGTCCAGGTTTTAGCGGGGTTCCTGCGGCAGCGTTCAGAGTGCTGCCATGTCGGCGGGGAAATCTACGTCCCAGGCGAGTTCTGCCACCCGGGCGACACGCCAAGCGGTCCCCGCCTTGGCGGCTTCTTCGCAGTGGCGGGCAAAAGAGCCCGGGCCGTACGAAAAGCGGAACCCGCACCCCGCTGGGAGGCTGATCACGTTGGTCCCCTCGTCCCTGCGGTCCGGGACGATCACTATGCCTTGATCATCCGCAAGCCAGGAAAGGTTTGTCGCCAGGGGTAGGTCGCCGTGGGCGACGATCAGGCGCTTGTAACCCTCGCTCCCCAGTTGCGAATAGGCGGTAGCGACAGCCCCGTTGAGGCCAAGTCCCGGCTCGAGGAGGGCTCGAGCGCCAAGCTGCTGAGCCCATTGGGCAACTTCGTCATCGTCGCAGACGACTGCAACCGGCAAGGGCCGGGCGGCCCCCACCACGTGTGTGGCCATCTTGCGGGCGAGATCGGCACGCTGCCGAGGCGTGAGGACTTGCGCGAGGCGCATCTTGGCATTCGCGAAAGCCTTGACGGGGATGATGACGGCCGCCTCGTGACCAGGTCCGCCTTGTCCCTGTCCTTCGGGGGACTTCGTGCTCACGGCGCCATACTACGGACGGCCAGCCAATATGTCCGCCGCGCGAGCAGCGGCGGCTAGCGTGAGGCGTCATGCGAGTGGCGTTCGGGACAGACGAAACCACGCCTGTGACCGAGGAGCTGCGCACAGATCTTTCCAACCTCGGCCACGAAGTCCTGGTCGTGGCCAACCCGATGCGGTGGGCCGAGGCTGGTCGCGCAGTGGGTGAAGCCGTCGCGCAGGGCAAGGCAGACGTCGGGATCGTGTTCTGCTTCACGGGCACCGGTGTTGCGATGGCGGCAAACAAAGTCCCCGGGATCAGGGCGGCGCTCTGCGCCGACGCCGAGACGGCGCGAGGTGCCCGCCGGTGGAACGATGCAAATGTCCTCGCTCTCAGCTTGAGGTCGACGACGACTGAGCTGGGTCACGAGACGATAGACGCCTTCCTTGGTTCGGTACCCGATGGGTCCGAAGCGGACCAGATCGCCCTCTTGCCGTAAGTGGTGAGGCCAAGCTGCGGCATGAGCAGAGGCGTTGAGGGACATGGAGCGCCGAAGGACATGGAGCGCTAAAACGGCATGGCCCGTTATGGCGAAGCCCCGACGCTTGCCTGGGAACGCGACGCGTGGGCTTTGGGGCACGAGGTCGTCGTCGGGATGGACGAGGTGGGCCGCGGCGCCTGGGCCGGTCCCCTCATGGTGGGGGCTGCCGTCCTGCCGAGAGGCAAGCGCGTGTACGGCGTGAGGGATTCCAAGATGTTGCCTGAGGAAAGAAGAGAGGCACTTTTTGACAGGGTGGCGGCTTGGTGCGACGCATGGGGGGTAGGTGAGGCGACCCAGGTCGAATGCGACACCCTGGGCATGGCAGAGGCGCAGCGCCTGGCGGCAAGGCGCGCTCTGGCGGCTTTGGGCCTCGTCCCGGGAATTGTCCTGATCGACGGCAAGTGGGACTTCGCCGGGACGGGCAACACCGTGAGGATCGTGCGCGGCGATGCCTGTTGTCTTTCGATAGCAGCGGCATCCGTCCTGGCCAAGGTGACGCGTGACCGCCAAATGAGAGCAGTGGCGGGCAATTACCCGCAGTACGAGTTCCAGGACAACAAGGGTTACCCGTGCTGGCGTCACAAAATGGCTCTCCAGGCATATGGTCCGTGCGCGATCCACCGCCGGACCTGGGTTTTCATGGAGACGCTCAGCTGGGACATGCGTGTGCGGAGAGATCCCGAGACCGGCGGCGAGCAACCCGGGGGTGCCGACTTGACCGCTGAAGGGGCGGTCGGCTGATACTCGAGGCCGAGGGCCTCCGGGCTTGAAGGCCAGGCCAAGCCAAGCAGTTCAGCTGCCGGGTGACGTCACTTGCGGGGCGCCGAGCCAGACGTGCAGGCGCCCGTCGACTTCACCGGCCACCACCATGCGCTGGCCCTCGGACGTCGCCACATCGACCTGTGAGAACAGGGCCCCCATAAACCCCGGTACTTGCGTGGCCGTTTGCTGCCACGTGTCGCCGGCGTCCATCGACGACCAAAGACCGGCCGGTGTGGGGACGGCGCCTGCCTCGCCCCCGACCGGCGCCGGCCACACCTGGGTGGGCAGGTCGCCCTCGCCGCTCAAACCGAGCCAGGTGCTAGTGCCCCACACGATGTCGTCGAGAGGTGCCGCTTGCGGCCCGAACGCCCCGCCGCTGCCGAGGCCGGAGAACGTGGACGGCATCTGTTGCCAGTTCACGCCGTCGCTCGAGGTCCAAAGGACGGGCTGGCCGGTCGCGCCGCGCACCGTGCCCCCGTAGGCGATGAAGCCGTTGCCTGTCGACAGGCACCCGTCCACAGTCGTGGACGAGCCCTGAGGAGGGAGCGGGCTGAAGGAGCCGGGGGCCCACGACGAGCCGTCTGTGCTTCCCCAGGCGGCCGGGAGCGAACCTCTCGCCTCATCTTGGACGTAGCCGACCACGACGGCGCTGTTGCCCGCGGTGCACGAACCGAGAGGTCGTTCGACCAGCAGTTGCGGGCTCGGGTCGAGGGGCCTCGGGGCCTCCCAGGTGCTCCCGTCCGGGCTGTACCAGTCGACCGCGACCGGGCCCGCCTGGCCCGCCACGAACTGGCTGTCCCCGATCCTGCCTGCCGTTACGGCGGCCATCGGGCCGAGCCCCGGCTCGTAGCCTGCGGCGCCGCTCGCCGATGCCGTAGTGGCGGCACCGGGGGTAACCGGCCGGCCGAGCGAAGCTGGGCTGATCAAAGCGACGGGCCAGCTTGTGCCGCCGTCGGCGGAAAGCTTTGCCCAGGCCGCCGACCAGGTGCCCCCGCCTTCGGCGCCCGAGGCAGCGGTTGCGGCCGGCGTGACGCTACCCACTCCAAGCAGGCCGTCGGGGACCAGCATCAATTGATTGAGGGTCCCCCCGCTGACGACGTCGGGGTCGGTTGTCTGCCAATCCCGCCCGTTGAGCGAAGTGAGCAGCGCGACCCGTGTGCGCGCCTCGCCGACCTCGGTGCCCGGGTCGTCCACCTGGACGCTCATGGTCAGGTGGCCGTTTTCGTCCACCAGGCTGGTCGGGGTTGCGATTGGTAGCGGGCGCCCGAACAGGCCTCCGCTGCTCGGCTCGTACCAAGCTGTGCCGTCGTTGACGAGGACGTAGGGCTGCCCCGGAAGGTTGTCCGCTGCGACCAGGGTGTGGCCGCTGGCGGCGAGGAGCCCGAGGTGCCAGTCCTGGTCGGCGGCGGCAGCGGCGGGCAACTCGAGCGGCGACCAGGCGAGGCCGGCTGAGGACTGCCAGACCCTTTGGCGGCCTGGGCTCCCGCCCACGGCAAGCAGGCGCCCGTCGGAGCCCGCTGCCGCGTAGACGAGCGCCCCGGGCGACCCTGCCGGCTCGTCGTCGAGGGGGAAGCTCTCGGACGCCTGGCTCCACGACGACCCATTGGGCGAGATCCACGAGGCGGGTTGCCAGTCCGCACCGACCCGGATGCCACCGAGGGCAAGCAGGCCCGGCTCGGCATTGCCCGCTTGGGCCATGTCGACGAGCGAAGTGATCACCCGGTCGCCTGCCCCGGCGAACCACCCTCCGTCGTTGGACCAGTGGATCCCGTCGGAAGAGGACCACAGTTCGCCCGACAGGCGGTCCCCGTCGAGGTACGAGCCGGAGGCGAATATGCCCGAGTGCGTGGACAGGACGGTGTTCACCTCGGCGTCGCGGTAATGGTTGATGGCGGCGCCCGCGCCGGCGAGGACCTGCCAGCTCTGCCCGCCGGTGGAGTACCAGATCGTGGCCCGGCCGTCGATGGTCCCGGCAGCGAACAGCCCGAGAGCACCGCCGGCGACGGAGGTCATGACCGCTCCGCCGGACGCCTCGCCGGCCGGCGGTGAGGAGGGGGCGGCGAAGGCGGCGTTGGCCGGTACAGCGACGAAGGGTTCCCCCGGCCCATGGGAGATCCACACGGCGGCGGTCAGGTTGGGCGCGGTACCCTCCGATCCCACAACGACGAGCTGGTCACCCCAGTTGGCGGCGGCACGGGCGGCGGTCGGGGTCGAGGCGGAGGGCTTGGGGAGCGCGACCCTCGCCCAGTGGAGAGCATCTGGGGACGTCCAGACCGTGGCCGTCGTCGAACCGGGCCCCGACGACCGCGTCCCGGCGATGAGCCAATCTCCGCTGGCACCAGGCATTATCACCGACGAAAGCGTCGTAGTCGCCCCCCCGCCGAGGTCGAGCGCTGCGCCCTGGTCGACCTGCCAGGTGTACGGGGTGGCGCCCGGGGGCAGGGTCGTGGTGGTTGCCGTGGCGGGGGCAGGTGCCGAGGTCGTCGTGACCGCCGGTTTGGCCGAGGTCGGCGCCGAGGCAGCCACCCGCCCCCCGCAGGCGCCGGCTAGCAGGGCGACCGCGCCAAGCGCGGCCAGCAGGCACGGGGGTTTGGACAGGAGAGGCACGCCGGAGAGCTCAGCGAGAGCTCAAGTTGAAGCCGCCGCCTTCCTTTCGCTTCCAGACCTTCCACCAGGGCCTGTTCTGGCGATCGCGCTCGACCTCGGCAACTATCTCCGGCCCGGCGGCGGTGACGATCAGGTCGGCGGCGTCGAGGAGGGCAGACACGTCGCCGTCGGGCAGGTCAGGCTCGGTTTCGACACGCGGCCGCGCCAGGGTGCCGACGACAAAGGTGCCGTCGATTATGTCGTGCTGGTACCGGGGGCAATTGCGCGGGCACCGCCACGGCGCCTCCGGTGCGAGGTTGAGGACGCAAAAGCGCGCCACCTCCCCGTCCGAGTACGTCCTGCTCTGGAAGTGCCGGCAGTCTTCCCGCATCGCCACTGGCCCAGTTTGGCACGGCTCCCGCCACCTGCAAGCTCTCCGGCCCAAGTCTCAGCCAATTCCTCTCCCTTTCCAGGCGGCTCCGCCCCCCACGTGGTAGCGCCAGGCAGAGCTAATGGTCATCGCCGTGTAAAGCGCTGCCGTGAAGGGCAAGGCGAGCGCGGCCCGGGGCGGTAGCCGGTAGTACCTCACGACCGGCAGGTAGGTCGCTGTCATCGCGCTCCAAGCTGCCAGCCCCGCCAGCGCCAGACCGCGGCGCTTGGCCGCCAGCCCGGCAACGGCGAGCACGGGAGGGGCGAGATAGATGGAGCACAGGCCGCCCACTGTCCCCGCGAGCGCGATCGGGCTGTGGCCGAGCTGCGTGTACGCGTTGCGGGCCACCATTTCCCAGACGTCGCCGAAGGCCGGGTACCTCCGCCTGCTCTCGACGTCCACGCCCGCCCCGGCCACTTGGCAGCGGCCCGGTCCCTCGCGGCCCGCCAGCCCGAGCCAGATGTCCGAGCCGCTTCGTTTCAACGCTTTGGCCAGGGCGACGTCGTCGATCGTCCTGCCTGCGACGGCGTCTACGCCACCCGCCCGGTCCAGCGCCCGCACCTCGACGAGCATGCAGCCCCCCGCGGCGGCGGCAGTGGGGCGGGACACGTCGTTCACCCAGGCAAAGGGGTAGATCTGGGCGAAAAAGTACACGAAGGCTGGCATCATCAAGCGCTCCCAGCCACTGCGGGCCGAAAGCCGCGCCATCAGGGAGACACCCTGCCGGCCGCCTTCGAGCGCGGCGGCGACCAGCTCGCGGAGCGACGAGGGGGGATGGTAGATGTCGGCATCCGTGAAGAGCAGCCACTCGGCCGGGCGCGGGGCTGCGAGGGCGGCGGCTGCTCCCTGTGCCATCGCCCAGGGCTTCCCGGCCCACCCTGGAGGGCGCTCGGTCCCGGCGACAATGCTCAGCCCGAGCCCTTTCCCGTTGCCTGCCGCTGCGATTTCGCGTGCCAGCGAGGCCGTGCCGTCTGTGCTCTCGTCGTCTACGAGCACGACCCAGGCATGGCCGGGGTAGTCCTGGGCGAGCAGGGAGGGCAGGGTCTCGGGGAGCAGCAGCGCCTCGTCGCGCGCCGGCACGACGACGGCAACGTCCGGCCAGACTTCCTCCGGCCGGGCGCCCTGCGGCCCACCGGCGCCCTGGCGAGCACCTCTTGGTGGCGGGAGGTGTACCGACGTCGACCAGTAACGCCCGCGGCCGGTGAGCAGGTAAGCCCACACGGCTGCCGGCAGCCAGGTCGCGAGTTGCACTGAGCGCGAACGAGGTGAGGCCTTGCTGCGCGCCGGTTTGCCTCTCGCTCTGCCCATAGCCCCCGGCGCCAGGCTAGGTGCGAGCAGCGCGCCCGCACCGGCACGCCTCGGCCTCCTTGCCCGGCCCGGCCCGGCCTCGAACATACATTCGCAATGACCGTTATGCTGAGAGGATGGCCATAGAAGGGGTGGCTGGCGAAGTGCTGGCGCGCGACCG